>NZ_JAAEDM010000005.1 GCF_018129065.1 Neoroseomonas soli
CGGCAGGCGGCGCCTCCTCGGCGGCGACGTCCTCGGGTGGGCGCGGCCTGGCGGTGCGGGAGCAGCAGCCGGCGCCGACCCCGTTGCCGGCTGCCGTCTCGCCGACGGAGACGCGGCGCGAATTCGTCATCCGCCGCTGGGGCGATTTCGGCTTCGGGACCGCCGCCGACATCCCGGCGGCGCGGGACGCGATATCCCACCTGCTGCCGCTGCCGCAGGGCGGGCTGGTCTATGCGGCGGCCGATCCGGGCTGGGGGCGGATCGCGCCGGATGGTGCGCTCGCCATCGCGCCCCGGCCGCCGGGCGGGGATTTCCGCAACACCGGCGTGACGCTCGCGCTCTCGGCCGACGGGACGCAGGTGCGATTCACCCTGCGCGCCGGCGGCCAGCCGCTGGTCTTCGATCCGCTGACCGGAAACCTTTCGGCCTGGACGGGGGAGGCCGGCTTCTCCCCGGCGCGGACGGAGACGGCGCGCATCCGCGTGCTCGACTGGCAGGGGTCGAACCGCCCGCGCCTGGGCAACATGCCGCTGCGGCTGGGGGAGGGCGAGTTCTCCCGCAGCCTCGCCATCCTGGTGCGGGAGGACGGATTCCTCCTCGGCACCGACACGCATCTGCGGCTGTTCGACGCGCAGGGGCGGCTGGTGGATTCCATCGCCACGCCGGGCGCGGTCTGGGGCGTTGCGGTGGCGGGCGACATGGGCGTCGCCGCGCTCGGCGACGGCACCATCCGCTGGTATCGCTTCGAGGCCGGCGCGCTGCGCGAGCAGGCCGCGCTCTTCGTCCATGCCGAGACGCTGCGCTGGGTGCTCTGGACGCCCGAGGGGCTGTTCGACCACGCGCCCAATGGCGGGCAGGAACTCGTCGGCGTCCACCTGAACGGGGCGCGCAACCAGACGCCGGAATGGGCGTCCTTCCAGCAGGCGTATCGCGCGCTCTACGCGCCGCGCGCGGTGCGCGGCAGGATCGCCGGCGACTACGGCCCGGCGCAGGAACGCCTGGCCCAGCTTGGCGAGGTGCGCAACCGGATTGGCCGGCTGCCGAGCCTCGCCCCCGGCACGCTCTGCGCCGTGGTCGGCGCGGAGTGCCGCAACCTCGCCTGGGATGCGCGCGCGCTGCCGGAGGGTGCCTCCGCCCTGCGCATGACCTTCACGGCGACGGATCGCGGCCTCGGCCTCGGGCCGCTCGACGTGCTGGTGAACGACCGCATCGCCGCGCGCGCCGAGCCCGCGGTGGGCGAGGCGAGCGTCGAGGTGCCGCTCGACCCCGGCACCAACCGCCTGGTGACGCGGCTCTATGGCAGCGACGGTTCGCTCTTCGCCGAAGGCCCGGCGCTGCTGCTGCGCCGCCCTGGCGAGCCGGAGGCGCCGCCCACCGCCGGCCGCCTGGTGGTGCTGGCGATCGGGGTGAACGAATACGCGCAGCCGGACCTCAACCTGCGCTTCGCGGAGCCGGATGCGCGGTCGGTGGGCGATGCGTTGCGCGCGCATGGCGACGGCCTGTTCCGCGACGTCGACCTGCGCGTCCTGCCGAGCGCGCGGGCGACGCGGCGCGGCGTGCTGGATGCGCTCGCCGCCGTGGCGCGCGACACGGCGCCCGGGGACACCTTCATCCTCTACATCGCGGGCCACGGCATCGTGTCGCAGCCGGGGAACCGCTTCCTGTTCCTGCCGTCGGATGTGCGCGACACATCGAGCATGGCGGTGCTGCGCTCCCAGACCATCGACGATGCGACGCTGGTCGCCGCCCTGGCACGCATCCGCGCGCGCGACGCCTTCATTCTGATCGACACCTGCTATGCGGGGCAGATCGACATCGACCAGCTCGCCGCCATCGGCAACGACACCGGGCGCTTCCTGCTGGCGGCGTCGTCCTCGGTGCAGGAGGCGCTGGATTCCTACGACGACCGCAACGGCGTCTTCGCCTATGCGCTGATGGAAGGGCTGCGCGGGCGGGCGGCGGTGGATGCGGAAGGGCGCGTCACGGCGCTGGCGCTGGGCGAATGGGTGATGCGGCGCGTACCGCAACTGGCGCGCGAGAAGGGGCACCAGCAGAACGCCGTGTTCCGCGCGGCGCAGCGCGACTTGCGGTCCTTCCCCATCGCTGTGGTGCAGCGGTAGGCGATCAGGGGTCGGGCGGCGCCGCCACGCAGCCCGTCCCGCTGCGGGTGAAGGAGGCGATGCGCCCGTCGCGGACCTCGAATGTGACGCGGCAGGGCGGCGGCGGGGCATAGGCCGGGTACGCCGTGCCGATGCCCCAGCCGGTGCCGTATCCGCCGCGCCAGCCGAAGCCGCCAAGGCCGAAGCCCATCGTGGGCAGTGGTGTCGGCGCGGAGGTGCCTAGGCGTTCGTATTGCAGGAAACGGCGGCCGTCGGGCGTGGTGTAGTCCGAGTCCGGGACGCCGACGGCCTGGACCGCGTCGCCTACGGTCATGCCGACCAGCCCCTGCATCCGGGCGTCGAAGCCGGCCTGGGTGGCGCAGGCTGCAAGCGTCAGGCCGGCAAGGACCAGGATCGGGCGCATGGGCGAAGGATGGGATGCCGGGATGGCGTTTGCGAGAGCAGATCCCGATCAGGTGGAGCCACCTCATCGGGTGAAGATGCTCGCAAGGACAATGATCCAGAGCGGTGAATGTGAGGCTTGGCGAACGGAAACCGCTCTAAGCGGCCTCGCCCGCGGCCCAGCCACTCGACCAGGCCCACTGGAAATTGTAGCCGCCGAGCCAGCCGGTGACGTCCACCGCCTCCCCGATCACGAAGAGGCCGGGGACATTCTTCGCCACCATGGTCTGGGACGACAGCGCGGCGGTGTCCACGCCGCCGAGCGTGACCTCGGCCTTGGCGTGGCCCTCCGTGCCTGCAGGCGTCAGGGTCCAGGCCTTGAGCAGCGCGCCGAGGCGGCGGAGATCGGCGTCGCCGGTCTCGCCGATCACGCGCGGCGGGAGATGCAGCGCGGCGAGCGACTGCGCGAGGCGCTGCGGCAGCAGGTCGGCGAGGATGGTGCGCCCCTCCGCCTTCGGCCGCGTGCGCTTGGCGGCGAGCAGCAACGCGGCCGCGTCCCGGTCGGGCAGCAGGTCGAGGGTGATGGCCTCGCCCTCCCGCCAGTAGGAGGAGACCTGCAGCACCGCGGGCCCGGAAAGCCCGCGATGGGTAAAGAGCATCGCCTCCGGGAAGGCGGCCTTGCCGCAGCGGGCGATAACCGGCAGCGCGACGCCCGCGAGCGGGCGCATGAGGTCCAGCGCCTCTCCCGCGAAGGTCAGCGGCACCAGGCCGGGGCGAGGCTCGGCCAGCGGCAGGCCGAAGCGGCGTGCAATGTCGTGCGTGAAGCCGGTGGCGCCCATCTTCGGGATCGACAGGCCGCCGGTCGCGAGAACCAGGCTGTCCGCGGTGAAGGCGCCGTGGTCGGTGGCGATGGTGAAGCGGTCGCTGCGCGAGATCTCGGTGACGCGGTGGCGCAGGCGGAGGTCCACGCCGGCCGCCCCGCATTCCGCCAGCAGCATGGCGACGACCTGCCGCGCGGAGCCGTCGCAGAACAACTGCCCGAGCGTCTTTTCATGGAAGGCGATGCGGTGCTTCCGCACCAGCGCGATGAAGTCGTGCTGCGTGTATCGGGCCAGCGCCGAGCGCGCGAAATGCCGGTTCCCCGACAGGAAGCGGTCCGGCGCGCAGCCGAGATTGGTGAAGTTGCAGCGCCCGCCGCCGGAGATGAGGATCTTCTTCCCCGGCTCCTCTGCGTGGTCGAGCAGCAGCACGCGCCGCCCGCGTTGGCCGGCGCGCATGGCGGCGAACATCCCCGCCGCGCCGGCGCCGATGACGACAATGTCGAAGTGGGTCACGCCGCCGCCGCGAGCCCCGCCATGTCGCGCCCCATCGCCTCCGCCACGCGGATGCCGTCCACGCCGGCGGAGAAGATGCCGCCCGCGTAGCCCGCGCCTTCGCCAGCCGGATAGAGCCCGAGCGTGTTCACGCTGCGGAAGGCCGCATCGCGCCGGATGCGCACGGGGGAGGAGGTGCGCGTCTCCACGCCGGTCATCACCGCATCCGCCATGTCGTAGCCACGGAGCTGGCGGCCGAAGGCGGGCAGCGCCTCGCGGATCGCGGCGACGACGAAATCCGGCAGGCAGAGGGAGAGGTCGGTCGGCGTCACCCCCGGCCTGTAGGACGGGCTGACGGCGCCGAGATGCGTGGATGGCCGCCCTGTCACGAAATCCCCCACCAGTTGCGCCGGCGCGCGGTAGTCGCCGCCGCCGGCCACGAAGGCGCGTTCCTCCCAGTGCCGCTGGAAGGCGATGCCGGCGAGCGGATCGCCGGGGTAGTCCTGTTCCGGCGTGACGCCGACGACGATGCCGGAATTGGCATTCCGCTCGGCGCGCGAATACTGGCTCATGCCGTTGGTGACGACACGGCCGGGTTCGGAGGTCGCGGCGACCACCGTGCCGCCGGGGCACATGCAGAAGGAATAGACCGAGCGCCCGTTCCCGCAGTGGTGCACCAGCTTGTAGTCGGCCGCGCCGAGGATCCTGTTGCCCGCGAAATCGCCGAAACGGGCGCGGTCGATGATCGATTGCGGGTGTTCGATGCGGACGCCGATCGAGAACGGCTTGGCCTCGACATGGACGCCGCGGTCGAAAAGCACCTGGAAGGTGTCGCGCGAGGAATGGCCGATGGCGAGCACGACATGGTCGGTCTCGATGGTCTCGCCGGCCTCGGTGACGACGCCGCGAATGCGGCGGGCGCCGTCGCGGCCGGTCTCGATGACGAAATCCGTCACCTTGGTCTGGAAGCGGTATTCGCCGCCGAGGCCGGTGATCTTCTCGCGCAGGCTTTCCACCATCGTCACCAACCGGAAGGTGCCGATATGGGGCTTGGCGACGAAGAGGATCTCCTCCGGCGCGCCGGCGGCGACGAATTCCTCCAGCACTTTGCGGGATAGGGCTTCCGGCGCCTTGATGCCGGAATAGAGCTTGCCGTCGGAGAAGGTGCCCGCACCGCCCTCGCCGAACTGGACGTTGCTCTCGGGCGTCAGGACGGAGCGGCGCCACAGGCCCCAGGTGTCCTTGGTGCGTTCCCGCACCACCTTGCCGCGGTCGAGGATGATCGGGCGGAAGCCCATCTCGGCGAGGATCAGGCCCGCAAACAACCCGCAGGGGCCGGTGCCGATGACGACCGGGCGCTTCCAACCCATCGCCGGCGCCTGCGCGACGTGGCGGTAAGCGGTGTCCGGCGTCGGGCCGAGGGTGCGGGCCAAGGTGCGGTCGCGCGCGGCGCGGCGCAGCAGGGCGGCCTCGTCCGCCACCTCGATGTCCACGGAATAGACGAGGAAGATGTCGGACCGCTTCCGCGCATCCCAGGCACGGCGGGCGACGTGCAGGCTGCGCAACTCGCCGTCCCGCAGGCCGAGCCGCTCGCGCACCGCCGCCTCGATGGCGCCCTCCGGGTGGTCGAGGGGCAGCTTCAGTTCCGTCAGGCGCAGCATGTCAGTGGCCGCCGCCGAGATAGGCGTCGCGCACCTCCGGCATCGCCAGCAGCTCGCGCCCGGTGCCGCGCAGGGTGATGCGCCCGTTCACCAGCACGTAGCCCCGATGCGCGAGGCGCAGCGCCTGGTTGGCGTTCTGCTCCACCAGCAGCACAGTCAGTCCTTCCCTCTCGTTCAGGTCGCGGATGGCGGCGAAGATCTGCCGCACGATCAGCGGTGCCAGGCCGAGCGAGGGCTCGTCCAGCAGCAGCAAACGGGGCTTGGACATCAAGGCGCGGCCGATGGCAAGCATCTGCTGCTCGCCGCCCGAGAGCGTGCCGCCGCGCTGGGCCTCGCGCTCCTTCAGGCGCGGGAACAGGTCGAAGACCTGGCCGAGCAGCGGCGCCGGGTCGTGGCCGGCCACCTGCGCGCCCATCAGCAGGTTTTCCATCACCGACATGCGCGGGAAGACGCGCCGCCCCTCCGGCACCTGCGCGAGGCCGAGGCGCATGATCTCATGCGTCGGCATATGCGTGATGTCGCGGCCTTCGAACGTCACGCGGCCGGCACGGGCGCGCGGGTCGCCGCAGATCGTCATCAGCAGGGTGGACTTGCCCGCGCCGTTGGCGCCGACCAGGGTCACGATCTCGCCCCTGGCGACCTCGATGGAGACGTCGCGCAGCGCCTGCACGGCGCCATAGGCGGTGGAGACGGCGTCGACGGAGAGCATCGGGGCGCTCATTCCTCGTCGCCCTCCCCGAGATAGGCGGCGATGACGCGGGCGTCGGCGCGCACTTCGGCGGGCGTGCCGTCGGCGATCTTCCTGCCGTGGTCGAGCACCACCACGCGGTCGGAGATGCGCATCACCACGCCCATGTCGTGCTCGATCAGCAGGAGGGAGCAGCCACCGTCGCGGATGCTGCGCAGCAGGGCGGAGAGTTCCTCGGATTCGCGGGGGTTCAGCCCGGCGGCGGGCTCGTCCAGGCAGAGCAGCAGCGGGTCGGTGCACATGGCGCGCGCGATCTCGAGCCGCCGTTGCTGGCCGTAGGGCAGGGCTGCGGCCGGGTCGTCGGCGCGGTCGACCAGCCCGGTCGCCTCCAGCCAGTGCCTGGCCTTGGCGATGGCCGCCTTCTCAGCCCTTCGGTAGCCGGGCGCGCCCAGCAGCGCGCCGATGCCGAAGCCGGTCGCGGCCATCAGCGTGACGTGCTGCGCCACCAGCAGGTTCTCGAGCGCCGTCATGCCGGGAAAGAGGCGGATGTTCTGGAAGGTGCGCGCCACGCCCGCGCGCGCGATGCGGTGGCCGGGCAGGCGGTGCAGGTCCACCGGCGTGCCGTCGCGGAACAGGCGCAGCGCGCCGCCGGTCGGGCGGTAGAAGCCGGTGATGCAGTTGAACATCGTCGTCTTGCCGGCGCCGTTCGGGCCGATGATCGCGGTGATGTCCCCGCGCATCGCGGTGAAGGAGACGGCGTCCACCGCGGTCAGCCCGCCGAAGCGCATGGTCAGCGCACCGGCCTCGAGGATCGGTTCGGCCATGGGTCAGCCGCGCCCTTCCGCCACGTGCTCCGCCCCGATGGTCTTGCGTTCCCCGAGGGCGACGGTCGGCGTGCGGCTGCCCACCAGGCCGCGCGGCCGCGCCACCATGATGAGCACCATCGCGCCGCCGAAGACGAGCATGCGGTACTCGTCGAGGTCGCGGAACACCTCGAACCCGCCGATCATCACCAGGGCGGCGATGGCGATGCCGATCTGGCTGCCCATGCCGCCGAGCACGACGATGGCGAGGATGATCGCGCTCTCGATGAAGGTGAAGGATTCCGGGCTGATGAAGCCCTGCCGCGTGGCGAAGAAGGACCCGGCGAAGCCCGCGAACATCGCCCCCAGCGCGAAGGCCGTCAGCTTCGTGGTGGTGACGTTGATGCCCAGCGCCCGGCAGGCGATCTCGTCCTCCCGCAGGGCTTCCCAGGCCCGGCCGAGCGGCTGGCGCCGCAGGCGGATGCTGACCCAGTTGGTCAGCAGCGCGAGGGCGAGGATCAGGTAGTAGAGGAAGACCACGCGGTGGGTCGGCGAAGGCTCGATGCCGAAGAAGTCGGCGAAGGAGCCGGGACCGCCGCCGGCGCTGAAGGTGAGGCCGAAGAAGGTGGGGCGCGGAATGCTGGTGATGCCGTTGGGCCCGTTGGTCAGGCTGACCCAGTTGGTCAGGACGATGCGGATGATCTCGCCGAAGGCGAGGGTCACGATCGCCAGGTAGTCTCCGCGCAGCCGCAGCACCGGGAAGCCGAGCAGCACGCCCCAGAAGGCCGCGAGGATGCCGGCGAGCGGCAGGCAGATCCAGAACGAGAGCCCGAAGGTCGTCGCCAGCAGCGCATAGGCATAGGCGCCGACCGCGTAGAAGGCGACGTAGCCGAGGTCGAGCAGCCCCGCGAGCCCGACCACGATGTTCAGCCCCCAGCCGAGCATGACGTAGGTCAGCACCAGGATGCCGAGGTCGAGTTCGTAGCGCCCCGTGCCCGGGACGAAGGGCAGCGCGACGGCGAGGACGAGCATCACCGGCGTGACGAAGGCCCCGGCCTTCCGCAGCGCCGCCGCGCGGCCCGCGGAGGCCGGCTTCGGCCCGTCACGCATGGCGCGCCAGGCAAGCAGCGCGAGGCGCCCCGCGAAGGCGAGGCCGACGAGGATCGCGACGTCCCCCCAGCGCTGGCGCAGCATCAACCCGCCAGTCGGGGAAACATCCGTGCGCAGCCCGACGATGGGGGCGAAGAGGCCGAGCGCGATCAGCGCCGTCAGGACGGCATCCTTCAACGCCGCCGCACCGGCCGAAGGGCGCTGCGCCGCGGAGGCGGCGGCGGTCGCGCTGCTCATACCTTCTCAACCTCCGCCCGGCCGAGCAGCCCGGTCGGCATGAAGATCAGCGTGATGGCGAGGATCGAGAAGGCCGCGACATCCTTGTACTGGACGCTGAAGTAGGCCGACCAGAAGGTCTCGATCAGCCCAATCAGCAGCCCGCCCAGCACCGCGCCGGGCAGGGAACCGATGCCGCCGAGCACCGCCGCGGTGAAGGCTTTCACGCCGGCGAGGAAGCCGATGTAGAAGTCGATCACGCCGTAGCGAAGCAGGTACATGGTGCCCGCCACTGCCGCGAGCGCCGCGCCGATGACGAAGGTCAGGCTGATGGTGCGGTCAGTGTCGATGCCGAGCAGGCTCGCCATCTTCCTGTCCTGCTCGCAGGCGCGCATGGCGCGGCCGAGCGGCGTCCTGGTGACGAGCCAGGTGAAGATCGCGAGCACCGCGAGCGTCACCGCGATGATGAGCATCTGCATGTAGGAGAACTGGACGACGAAGGCGTCGGCCTCGAGCACCGTCACGCCGCCGGGCAGGACGGGATTGATCGGCTTCACCCGCGCGCCCTGGGCCACCTGCATGTAGTTCTGCAGTACGATGGACATGCCGATCGCCGAGATCAGTGGCGCCAGGCGGAAGGATCCGCGCAGCGGGCGGTAGGCGATGCGCTCCACGGTCCAGCCGTAGAGCGCGGTGACGCACATCGAGACGAGCAGCACGATCAGGATCGCCGCCGGCCCGTCCATGATCCCGCCCGAGACCAGCATCACCAGCGAGATCAGCGCGACGAAGGCGCCGATCATGAAGACGTCGCCATGGGCGAAGTTGATCATGCCGATGATGCCGTAGACCATCGTGTAGCCCACGGCGATCAACCCATAGATCATCCCCAGGCTGATCCCGTTGATCAGCTGCTGCAGCGCATAGGCCACCAGCCGCCCCCCTCATGCCGTTCCGCGTGAAGCCCGAACGTCCCTGGAACAACGCTATGCCGTGGCGCGGATGCCCGGAAGCGGATTCGGCGTGGGGAGGGAGGATGGCGCGGATGAGTGGGGCATCCGCGAAGCGCGCCGGCAGGCAGGGTCGGCGTGGCGGCCGCCTGCGGGAGAAAGTGGTGCCCAGGGCCGGACTAAGCCATCTGTCTATAGAAACCCTTATAAATCAATCGACTGAGTGGCACCCCATACCGGCGTCTTGTACCAGTCGAATGGCCTTGCGGCAACGGGCGCTATTGCGGTCACCCGAGGCGGACCCGTCTCATCTACACACAGGGGCACGCCTGCTACGGCGCTATGAGCCGCGCGGCACGCAAGCGCCGCGATGTTCAGGCCAGAAATTTTTTTTGGCAGCCGTGCAAGCCCTGAGGATCGAGATAGCGGCTGCGCGGCTCCCCCCGGTGGCGGGCCTGCGGGGGGTGGGGAGTGGCCTGTAGGGCGCCTGCGGGTTCACGCCGTGATGCCCTGCTGAAGGAGCACCGAACGGCACATCGCGAGGAGATCGGCCGCGAATTCGTCTCGGGCGACGTGATCGCTGGTGATCATCTCCATCAGGCTGGGCACGTTTGCCATCGTCGTACGAGCGATGCCGTCAGCCACCAGGGCGAGCTTAGAGAGCTTCCAGAAGCTGGCTCTGTGGCCGGTCTTCTCAAGCCAGCGATTGGTGAACTCCGTTCTGATGTCTTCCTGCGGCCAGTCGCCGGTCTTGTGATGATAACCAATGATCATCCGAACGAGGTAGCTGACCAGTATGGCCATTTCGTCCAAGTTCATACTGTTTTTTGTAAACAATCCCATTTTAGAATTTCTCGATCTCTCGGGGAGTTCAATAATAAAAATCGAGCGCCCGCTCGATGTCGGCTAGATGCTTGAACAATGGTCCTGATGAGGCCTCTTCGCGGATGTCCATCAGCGCAAACAAGTTCTCCAAATCCGCTGTGGCTGTTTCCGGCGGAAGGCCAAGTTCGTCATTTTTTCTGCGTACAGCATCGGCCATTTCGGCGAGGCATGTCAGGCCTTGCTTCGCGAGTATCCTCCGGGCGCTCTCGTCTTTCGGTGCCAGATGGTCCCGCGCTTCAACGCCCCTGTAAGACGTCGCCAAGTTGCAGATCTCGGTGACGGCGCGGGCCATGTTTACGTGCCCGATGTCCGAACCTGTTTCTGACAGGACGAGCGCGCGGGCAAACCTGACGGCAAGCACGGATGTCCCGCCGTCTGCACCCGCATCCGGCATAGCCTCGGCAATTCCCTGATCAAGAATGGTAAGTCGTTGTTCCACCGGGATGCGCTTATTGTTAGCGACGACGCACGCTCGTCGGAGCGTACTAGCGAATGCGAAGGCGGCGCCCGGCGTCTCGGTGGCCATACGCAGCAGGGTCGCAGTCACGGCCGCGCCTGTGGCTGCATGCTCTATCGGACGCATAAAATGTGGACATCCTTCCAATCGTAACAGTTATGACTGAGCCTGATCATGACTGGGCCTGATACTGCATGTTCTCGCCTTTTGCGGCGCCTGAACAGATGCGGCGGCCCCCGGGCCTCGATGGCCAATTCCCTCAACCGCGCAGCACAGACATTGCCCTGAGAGACCGGCGTGCCGCCGCCGTGCGGTGCGAGGTAAGCGGCAGTAGCCGAACCAGCGTTGGCGGCCTGTCCTTTAATGACCGTCTACGGACAGGTGCGGAAAAGGGCGTCTGATGGTGTCCAGAAACTATCTTGACGACTTTAGGACAGGTGATGATTATGGACGGGGAAATAGGACACCCCGGGGCCACGCCATGCACACCTTCGCCTACCTCCGCGTATCCACCTCCGAGCAGACGACCGACAACCAGCTTCTTGAACTGCGCACCGCTGGATACGAGCCGGATGCGGTCTATCAGGACACCATCAGCGGGAAGACCAGCGCGGCAGACCGACCGGACTTCGGGTGCATGCTGGACGCCATCACCCGCACCAAGCGGCCGAAACGCCTGATCGTCACCAAGCTGGACCGCCTGGGCCGCGATGCGGTGGACATCCAGCAGACCATCAGGCGGCTTGCTGAACTCGGCTGTGCGGTGCGTGTCCTTCAGCTTGGCGACCTCGATCTCACTTCCACGGCGGGGAAGCTGGTCATGACCACGCTGGCTGCCGTGGCAGAGATGGAGCGGGACATCCTCGTAGAACGCACCAAGGCCGGGCTGGCGAGAGCGAAGCAGGCGGGCACCACCCTGGGCCGTCCTCGCGTGACCGATGACGCCAAGGCAGCGGCCATCAGGGCCTTGCTCGCGGAGAATGTCAGCGTGTCGGAGATAGCGCGCCAGCATGGCGTGTCGCGCCAGACCGTGATGCGCCTGCGGGATGCTGCGGCGTAGATCGCCATCATAGCCACCCACTGTAGGAAGACAGCAGCAGCGCCGTAGCTTGGTGGGTGGTCGCTGCTTCTACCCCACACTGTAGGAAGACACCGGCATCTCCGTAGCCGCTTGGCTGCCCTGAGAGGCCCAGCGTGCGCGTGCGCGCGAGAGGCGCCCCGTCATCCATCTTCCTTCCAGAGCGACCCCGCTCTCTCATCAACACCCAGGACAACCCGAACATGACCGATGCCACCACCGCCAGCCCCTCGGGCGCGGACGAGGCAACGCGCGAACTTTCGATCTCCGACCTTCTGCGCGACCAGCGATACCAGATCAGGGCGAAGACGGACGAAGCCGCAGTCCGTCGATACGCCAACGCCCTGCGCTCAGGCGCAGAGATGCCGCCTGTCCGTGTGGCCATCGTGGACGGCGTGCCGGTCCTTGTGGACGGACACCACCGCGTTGCCGCGCATGTGAGTATAGGCCGCAGCACGGTGATGGCTGTCATCGTCACCGCGCCAGCCTCGGAAGCCCGATGGCTCGCAGCACAGGCGAACCTTGAGCACGGATTGCCGCTAAAGCCGCGAGAGGCCCGCGAGGCATTCCGGGCCTTCATCCGGGCACGCAAGCACGTGCTGAAGGGCCGCAGGCGCCTGATGTCCTTGCGCGACATTGCGAAGGCCCTGAGTGGCGCCGCCACTCACATGTCCATCCATCGATGGATGAAGAAGGACTTCCCGAAGCTGTCGAAGGAATACGGTGGCGGGCCTGGGCCAACCTCGAACGAACCTCCTGCCCCGGAGAGCCAGCAGCAGGTGCACTTCACGGACGCGATGAAGGCGGTCGCCCAGGTGCAGATCACCGGCAGGGCCATACGAGACCCGGAGCTTCGGGGGCGCCTGATCGCGGCCATCGAAGACGGATTGAAGATCGTTCGCGAGGTAGGGCCGTGGACGCTGCCTGAGATGTCCCCGGACTTCTGAGGAAGCAGGCTGGGACGCCTGGGAGCCTCAGGTATTCCGGGGGTTTGAGTGGCGCCTGTATCATTCCATGCCCTCGGGGCAACAAAACCCGGTCCCTGGCGGGTGTAACATCGTGACAGGACCGGGCGGAAAGCCAGTTAAGACAAGGCTTTCAGCGAACTGACCTTCGCAGCGCCAGCGCGAAGCCCCGTGCAGTCCACATTTCGCGCAGGGCTGACCGCGCCATGCGCATCACCACCATCACCGATAACCGAAAGTCCATCAGCAATGTCCACCGTCTACCTCAAGCCGGGGGAGCGGAAGCTCGCCCTGCGTGTCCGTCTCTCCTCGTCCGACAAGCACCGCCTGAACATCATCGCCTCGCGGTACGAAGGTGTCCTTGGCGCACGTCCCAGTGCATCCGTCCTCATCGCCCTGGCCGTTGATGCCCTGGCTGATCGTGTTGAGCGGGAACGATACCTTCCGCGACACCCGTCCCTCCGCACTAGGCGCAGCGCCTCTAACTCGATCTATGGAGGCTGACATGTCCCAGTCAGCGGACGTTGTCGCGCCTGATGCGCCAGAGATGCCAACCATCGAAGCTTGGACGGATGGAGGATGCAGCCCGAACCCCGGCCCAGGCGGATGGGCCTATGTCCTTCGGAACAGTGCCGGGGGCACGAAGGAACGGTCAGGCGCCGTGCCCGACACCACCAACAACCAGATGGAACTACTCGCCGCCATCATGGCCCTGGAAGGCTTGTCGGGACCGCGCCGTGTCATCGTTCACAGTGATAGTGAATACGTCTGCCGTGGCATGACGGGTCGCGTTGCGGACTGGCAGGCGCGAGGATGGTGCACAGCCGCAGGCAAGCCGGTGAAGAACCTGGACCTCTGGCAGCGGCTGCTATCGGCGGCGGAACGTCATCAGCTGGAATGGCGATGGGTGCGGGCACATGCAGGCGACCCGATGAACGAGCGCGCTGATGCGCTGGTATGTCGAGCGCGGGAGAAGCACGCCAAGCGATAGGCAGCGATGGCGTGACAGAACCACCATAGAACCGCCTGGGAGAGTTACTGGGCGGCTTTGCGGCTTCCCTGGGACCGGAGGGTAGCGGGAACGCACAAGGACGGCCCCAGGGAGCCCTGAAAATCTTCAGCTATCCACCCTCGCGACCAACCCGGCGAGGTTCTGGATTACTGATTTCGGCTGTGATTTCTTCGCCCCCGTCGCTGTCACACTAGCAGCGCCGTTGGAAGGAACTGACACAGCATGACCATCAAGACGCGTAGTTTTGAACTGGAAGTCTATCTGTTCGCCCCGACGATCTACGTCAGGGTCGGGAAGCTGTTCGAGTTCTACCTGTCCAGGCAGTTTCAGACGTTCGATTGGCGGCCTGCGAACGCTTCGTAATCAGGAAGCCGGGGAGGGGCCGCTACGGTCCCTCCTACGCGATGCGCCGCTATGCCAAGCCTATGTCGTAGCGAGGGAACAGGGCCATCGCTCTGGCCTGCGCTACGGGGCTGAACTCGCCGTAGTCGGCACCAACTGTACCGGGCTCATGCCCAACGATGGCGTCCATCACATCGTGAGGGATGCCGACCTCCCGAGCCACGGTCTTGAAGCGGTGTCGCCAGCCGTGGTTCGGCTGCACATTCGGGTCGGTCACAACCGTACGCACGAACTCCGTCACTCGGTTCTTCAAGCCACGCCAGGGGCCGCGAACATCTCCGTCCGCTGCTGGCTTGAGGAACAGATGACCGGCCGGTGCAGCACCAACGAACTCAGGGAAGCCGAGGTCAACGATGTGCTGGTGAAGCACCACGTCCCTGGCTTCCTTGTTCTTCACCCGACCGGCCTCGGGCGTGATCTTGATGACCCAGTGATCGCCTTCCTGCCGTACATCCTGCTTGCGAAGCTGGGCCATCTCACCCACGCGCGCACCTGTGTAGGCGCACAACCAGGGAACCCACCGCTTCGCTTGGTAGGTCTGCATCCGCTCACCGGACTGCTTCAGGTGCCAAGCTGCACGTAGCAGCGACGTGGCCTCATCATCGCTCAGCCCCCGGCTACGCAGCTTCGGCTTTTTGCCGATCTTGATCGTGATGTTCGCAGCCGGGTTGGAGATCATCCTCCGGTTTGTGACGGCCCAGTTGAAGACGGACTTCAGCCCGGAAAGGTCACTGTCCTTCACGGTCTTCGCGGAGACCGGCTTTCCCGTCCGAGGGTTCACTTCCTGAAGGCGCTTGTCCTTGTAGGCCAGCACATCGTCGGCGGTGACACGTGCAAGATCGTCATGGCCGATGAAGCGGACGAACCTGCGAATGGTGGCCCGATAGCTCTCGTATGTGGCGGGAGCGAGGTCCGTCGCCTTCCGTTCGTTCCACCAATCTTCAAGCAGGCCGGTGATGGAACCTTTGGAGCCGCTTGGCTCCTCGGCCGCCACTGCGGGTTGCGGGGCGGACCACTCGGGAAATCGGTTGGCGTTGGGGTCAGGGCGATAGTCGCCTTCCGCGAGGCGCTTCAGGTACTCCGCTGCCTGGGTGAGCGCCCGGTCCACCGCTTCGATCAAGCGAGCCCTGCTGCGATCGTCAGCCTTCACGCCTGCTCGCATCAGGACTTGGTCCACCACAGGACCGACCCACTGTTCCAGCTTACCCGCTGCGGCGGCTTCACGGTGGAGCCTGAGCACGTGCTCCCACATTGTCGGCGTGTTCGGCTCGTCACCGGCTACGGCAACCAAGTCGGCATAGGCTAGCCCTGCCAGGGCAATGATCTGCTTGTGCGTCAGCGGCTCAGGCTTGGACCGAAGAACCTTCCAGTGGTTCGCTACCTCGGCCGCGACCTTCGCGTATGCGCTGCGCGCCTCGGTGGGGTGCTTGGTCTTCAGCGAGACCTTCACCTCACGCTTCCCGATGGCCTCTCGGAGATCGTCGGGAACGGCCTTGCGGAAATAATAGACACCCGTGACGGGGTGCTTGAACGGACGGCTCATCGCAAGGACCACTGTACCCCCCGTTTGTACCAACGAGGAGCGCCGATCAGTCT
Organism: Neoroseomonas soli; assembly: GCF_018129065.1. GTDB lineage: Bacteria > Pseudomonadota > Alphaproteobacteria > Acetobacterales > Acetobacteraceae > Neoroseomonas > Neoroseomonas soli. The sequence continues at coordinate 15,638 of NZ_JAAEDM010000005.1, forward strand.
GATTTCCGAGGATTTCCGCCCGATCAGGGGCTTAGGAGAAAGATGGTGCCCAGGGCCGGAATCGAACCAGCGACACTGCGATTTTCAGTCGCATGCTCTACCAACTGAGCTACCTGGGCCCAGCGAGGTTCCTGATGGAACCCGGCGAGGCCGCGGGAAATAGCGGAGGCCGCGCCGCCTGTCCAGCGGGGGTCAGGCGGTTTCGTCGTCGCGGTTCATCGCGTCCTCGGGTTCGCCAGGAATCGCATAGGTTCCGCCGAGCCAGCGGCCGAGATCGACCTGTGCGCAGCGCGGGGAACAGAAGGGGCGGGCCTCCGCGCTCGCCGCCCGGCCGCAGACGGGGCAGCGGGATGCGGGGCGGGGGCGGCGGGGATCATGCGCCATCTCTGGCCTCCTCGATCTGCGGCGTGACGGCGAGCGGGTCCGGGGTCAGCGCCAGGGCGTGCCCGGCGGCGGCCGCGAATTCCTCCAGCGCGCCGGGCAGGGCCTGCAGCGCAGACAGCACGGGGGGCGCGGCGCGCAGTGCGAATCGCTGTCCTGGCCGCGCCGCGGCTTCCCGCGCTGCCTGCCGCAGAGCCGCAAGGCCGCGCGTGAGCGGGGAGGGCGGCCAGCCCAGCACCTCATGCAGGGGCGGGTGGATGCGGTCGCGCACGATCTCGGCGAGGCCGAGCCCGGTGAAGCCCACCAGCCGCGCCAGGCGGTCCGGCGCCAGGGCGGCGCGCAGCGGTTCGGCCAGCGCGGCGCGGCGCTTGGGCGACATGCCGGCGAAATCCACCAGGATGGCCCCGGCGAGGTTCCGCAGGCGGATCTGGCGGGCGAGTTCCGGCAGCGCATCCCGGTTCAGCGCCGCCACGGCATTGGTGCCGCGCGCTCCGGCGGCACTGCCGGCATCCATGTCGATCGCGGTGAGCGCCGGAGTCGGGTGGATCAGCAGCCGCCCACCGCCGGGCAGCGGCACCTCCGGCCCGGCGAGGAGATCGAACTCCTCCTCGAGCGAATCGTCGAAGGCGGGCGTGGTCAGCAGCCGGACCCGTGCGCCGAGCACCCCGCGCAGGCGGGCGGCGAGGGCTGCCGAATCGACCTCGATGGCGGCGGAGGGGTGGCGGGCCGCGAGTCGCAGCGGCGCATCCGGTCCGCGGGCGACGAGGCGCGGCGCGCCCTCGGGCGCTGCGGCGATTCGCGCCGCGTCGGCATCCGTCAGCCGGGCCGAGACGCGCGGCCCCTTGCCGCCCTGGGCGGCGCGGGTGATCCGCAGCGGCAGGATCATGCCCTCGGAGACCGCCTCGGCGATGGGGCGACGGGTGGTGCTGGCTTCGCTTTCGGGCAGGAAACCGGTCTCGCCACCGGGCAGCGCCACGAAGGCGCCGGCCATGGGCGCTGCCACCGCCGAGACGCGGCCACGATGCAGGTCGCCGACGCCGTCCGGGCGCGCGGGGCGCTCGACCCAGGCCTCGGTCAGCACGCCGTCCAGCAGCAGCGCCGTGCGCACTTCCCCGGGGGAGGCGCCGACACGGATCGTCGCGCCGCGAGGCGCGCGGGGCTCGGTCGCCACGCCGCGAGGCGCGCGGGGCTCGGTCGCCACGCCGCGAGGCGCGCGGGGTTCTACGGCCGCAGCCATCCGATGCCGCGCAGCAGTTGCGCCGTCTCGAAAAGCGGCAGGCCGACCACGTTGGAATGGCTGCCCGAGAGGAAGCGCACGAAGGCCTCGGCATGGCCCTGGATGGCGTAGCCGCCGGCCTTACCGCGCCATTCCCCGATGGCGAGGTAGTCCGCTACCTGCTGCCCGGTCAGGCGCTGGAAGGTCACTGCGGTCTCGACCAGGCGCTTCAGCCGCCGCCCGTCGGGCAGGGCGAGCACCACGCCCGTCATCACCCGGTGCCTGCGGCCGGAGATCAGGTCGAGGCAGGCGCGCGCCTGCTCCTCGGTCTCCGCCTTGGGCAGGATCCGGCGGCCGACCGCCACCACCGTATCGGCGGCGAGCACCAGCGCCTCCGGCTCGACCGCAGCGGCGGCCTCGGCCTTGGCCAGCGCGAGGCGCGCGGCGTGCGGCCGCGGCAATTCGCCGCCATAGGGCGTCTCGTCGATGTCGGTGGGGACCACCCGGTCGGGCGCGATGCCGATGCGGGCCAGGAGGTCCAGGCGCCGCGGGCTGGCGCTGGCCAGCACCAGGGGCGGGCGCGGTCCGGTCATCGCCGGAAGCCGCGGCGCGGCCGCGTCACTTGAAGCGGAAGGTGATGCGGCCCTTGGTGAGGTCGTAGGGCGTCATCTCGACGTTCACGCGATCCCCGGCCAGCACGCGGATGCGATTCTTGCGCATCTTGCCGCTGGTGTGGGCCAGGACGATGTGGTCGTTGTCCAGCTTCACGCGGAACATGGCGTTCGGGAGGAGTTCAACGACCTGGCCGCTGAACTCGATCATGTCTTCCTTAGACATCGGGCCTCATGCATGGGCGCCAGAGGGGCGCGTTCAAACGCGGCGCGAGGGCGCGCCGCTGAAAAGCGGCCGGAAGATGGTCCTCCGGCCGTGTCGGGTCAAGCGCGGCGAAAACCTCAGCCGCCGAGACGCAGCGCCACGCTGCGCGCATGGGCGGTCAGGCCCTCGGCCTCGCCCAGCGCTACCGCGGCGGGGCCGACCACCGCGAGGGCTGCCTCGTCCGCCTCCACCCAGGTGGTGCGCTTGAGGAAGTCATAGACCGAAAGGCCGGATGCGAAGCGCGCCGTGCGCCCCGTGGGCAGCACGTGGTTCGGCCCGGCCACGTAGTCGCCCACCGCCTCCGGGCAGTAACGGCCGAGGAAGGCCGCGCCGGCATGGCGCACGCGCGCGAGCAGGGCGCGCGGTTCGGCGACCATCAGTTGCAGGTGCTCGGGCGCCAGGCGGTTGGTGAGGTCCGCCGCCTCATCCAGGCTCCGCACCAGGATGACGGCGCCGTGGCGGCGCCAGGATTCGCCGGCGATGGCGGCGCGCGGGAGGTGCTTCAGTTCCTCCTCCACCGCCGTCGCCACCGCATCGGCGAAGGCGGCATCGCGGGCGATGAGGATGGATTGCGCGCTCTCGTCGTGCTCGGCCTGGGCGAGCAGGTCCACCGCGACGTGCCGCGGGTCGTTGTCGGCATCGGCGATGACCACGACCTCGGACGGGCCGGCGATGGAATCGATGCCGACGCGGCCGAAGACCTGGCGCTTGGCCTCCGCCACATAGGCATTGCCCGGCCCGCAAATGCGATCCACCGGAGCGATCGAGGCGGTGCCCCAGGCCATGGCCGCGATCGCCTGCGCGCCGCCGATGCGGAAGATCTCCGTCACCCCCGCGCGCTTCGCGGCGGCGAGGACCAGCGGGTTGAGTTCCCCCTCGGGCGTCGGCACGCACATGGCGATGCGCGGCACGCCCGCCGCGCGCGCCGGGATGGCGTTCATCAGCACGGATGACGGATAGGCCGCCTTGCCGCCCGGAACGTAGATGCCGACCGCGTCGATCGCGCCCCAGCGCATGCCGAGCGTGAGGCCGGCGGAATCCTTCATCTCCAGGTCGTGCGGCAGTTGCGCGCGGTGGAAGGCCTCGATGCGCTCGGCGGCGAGGTTCAGGGCGGCGCGGCGTTCGGCGTCGATGCGGGCGTCGGCGGCTTCGATTTCCTCCGGCGTCACGCGCAGCGCGGCCGCGTTCGCGGGCGTCCAGCCGTCGAAGCGCGCCGTCAGGTCGATCAGCGCCGCATCGCCCCGGGCGCGGACGTCCGAGATGATCCCGGCAACCACGCTGTCCACGCGGGCGGTGGTGTCGCGGGCCTCGTCCAGCAGGGCGGCGAAGGCAGCGGGGAAGTCAGGGGAGGCGGTGTCCAGGCGTTTCATGGTGCATGAAGGTCGGGGGGAGAGAACTCCCCCCGATCCCCCCTCCTTTCTTGGATACTTGGGGACTGACAGTGGCGGCCGGCGCCAAGAAGACAAAGAAGGGAGGGGGCTCGGGGGAGGTTCTCCTCCCCCGACCTTCTCTTCAGCGTCACCGCGCGTCCCGTTCCGCCAGCGCGGCGCGGAATCGCGCGATCCATGCCCCGATCGCCTCCGGCCGCGTCTTCAGCGCCGTGCGGTTGACGATGAGGCGCGAGGTGACATTGGCGATCACCTCCGTCTCGCGCAGGCCGTTGGCCTTCAGCGTCGATCCTGTCTGCACCAGGTCCACGATCAGCTTCGACAGCCCCATGGACGGCGCGAGTTCCATCGCCCCATTCAGGTGCACGATCTCCGCCTGCACGCCGCGCGCGGCGTAGTGGCGCTGGGCGATGCTGGGGTATTTCGTCGCCACGGTAACGCGCGACCAGCGGGAGGGATCGTCCGCCTGCGCCGCGACGGGTTCCGCCACCGACACGCGGCAGCGCCCGATGCCGAGGTCGAGCGGCGCGTAGATCTCCGGGTAGTCGAATTCCATCAGCACGTCGGCGCCGCAGACGCCGATCTGCGCCGCGCCATGCGCCACGAAGGTCGCCACGTCGAAGGACCGCACGCGGATGACGTCGAGCGCCGGATCCTCGGTGGGGAAGCGCAGCCGCCGGCTGCTTTCGTCGGCGTAGTCGGCGGCCGGGTGGATGCCGGCGCGGGCCAGGACAGGCGCCAGTTCCGACAGGATGCGCCCCTTCGGCAGGGCCAGCACGATCGGGCCGGCATCCTCGGGGGTCGCGGGGGACAGCGGGGTGGGGATCGGATGGTCCATGGGGGAGGCTACACCAGGGTCGCCGGAGTCGATGTCATCGCAATTTCGTTTCAGCCCGGCAGCCGTTCGATGTCGGCGCCGACGGCGGCGAGCTTCGCCTCCACCCGCTCATAGCCGCGGTCGAGGTGATAGACGCGGTTGACGATGGTTTCGCCCTCGGCGGCGAGGCCGGCGAGGATGAGGGAGACGGAGGCGCGCAGGTCGGTTGCCATGACCGGCGCGCCGGCGAGCCGCGGCACGCCGCGCACGATGGCCGAGGCACCGTGGTAGTTGATGCGCGCGCCCATGCGCGCCAGCTCGGGCACATGCATGAAGCGGTTCTCGAAGATCGTCTCGGTGATCATCGCGGCGCCCTCGGCCACGCACATCAGCGCCATGAACTGCGCCTGCATGTCGGTGGCGAAGCCGGGGAAGGGTTCGGTTACCACATCCGTGCCGCGCAGGCCGTTCAGCCGCGAGACCTTCAGCCCGCCATCGGCCTCGGCCACGTCCACCCCGGCCTCGCGCAGGATGCGGACCACGGCCCCGAGATGATCGAGCCGCGCGCCGCCCAGCAGCACCGACCCGCCGGTGATCGCCGCCGCGCAGGCATAGGTGCCGGCTTCGATGCGGTCCGGGATGATCGGATGGGTGGCGGCGCCGAGGCTCGGCACGCCTTCCACCAGCAGCCGGTCGGTGCCGAGACCCTCGATCCGCGCGCCCATGCGCATCAGGCAGGCGGCGAGGTCGGTGATTTCCGGCTCGCGCGCGGCGTTGACGATCTCGGAGGTGCCCTTGGCCAGGGCGGCGGCCATCAGGATGTTCTCGGTCGCCCCCACCGAGACCTGCGGGAAGATGATGCGCGCGCCCTTGAGCCCCCCGGGCGCGCGGGCGGCGATGTAGCCGGCTTCGATCTCGATCTCGGCGCCCATCTGCTCGAACGCCTTGAGATGCAGGTCCACCGGCCGCGTGCCGATGGCGCAGCCGCCGGGCAGCGAGACGCGGGCCTGCCCGTAGCGCGCCAGCAGCGGGCCGAGCACGAGCACCGAGGCGCGCATCTTGCGCACCAGGTCGTAGGGCGCCTCGAGATTCGTCGCCGCGCCCGACATGGTGATGGTGCGCGCCTGCTTGTCGTGCGCGACGGCCAGCCCGTGCTGGGCGAGCAGCCCGGCCATGGTGCCGACGTCGGCGAGGTCGGGCGCGTTGGTCAGCGTCAGCGGCCCGTCCGAGAGCAGCGCGGTCGCCATCAGCGGCAGCGCGGCGTTCTTCGCCCCCGAGATCTGGATTGTGCCGGACAGCGCCTTGCCGCCGCGGATGCGGATGCGATCCATGCCGGTCCTCTACCTTGTCAGAGCCGCGGCAGCGCGACGCCGCGCTGGCCCATGTATTTGCCCTTGCGGTCGGCGTAGCTGACCTCGGGCGCGCTTTCCCCCTTCAGGAAGAGGAACTGGCAGACCCCCTCGTTCGCATAGACCTTGGCGGGGAGGGGGGTGGTGTTGCTGATCTCGATCGTCACCTGGCCTTCCCATTCCGGTTCCAGCGGCGTGACGTTCACGATCAGGCCGCAGCGGGCGTAGGTCGATTTGCCGAGGCAGATCACCAGCACGTCCCGCGGGATGCGGAAATATTCCACCGTATGGGTCAGCACGAAGGAATTGGGCGGGATGATGCAGACGGGGCCCTTGCGGGTGACGAATCCGTCCTCGCTGAAAGCCTTGGGGTCCACCACCGCGTTGTCCACGTTGGTGAAGATCTTGAACTCGTCCGCCGCGCGCGCGTCGTAGCCGTAGGAGGACAGGCCGAAGGAGATCACGCCCTCCCGCCGCTGGGCCTCGACGAAGGGCTCGATCATGCCGTGCTCGGCCGCCATGCGGCGGATCCAGGTGTCGGGCATGATGGGCATGGGTGTCGCCTGGCCTGCGTTAAGGACGGGCGGGCGGGGGCGCGACGCGACGCGGCCCCCGAAGGCCCGGGGCGGCCCGATTAGCCCATGGGCTTGGGCGGGGCAACCTTGGGGGCGTCGGCGGGCTGGTCCGCGGCGGCGTCCCGCGCGCGGGCCTGGGCCTTGCGGCGCTTCAGGTTCTCCCGCAGCGCGGCGGCCAGGCGGGCGGCGCGATCGGGCGAGGGAGGCGGCGGCTGGCGGGGCTGATCGGGGCGGTGGGCCATGGCGCGGAAAAAGTGGCGGGGCGGGAGTTTCGCGGCAAGGGGCGTGGCCATGCGCGGGCGGCATGCGCGACGGGGTTGCGCCCGAGCCGCCATCCGCCTAGAGAGTGCGCCGCCCGCGGGCCAGGCGCTGTTGTAGCTCAGTGGTAGAGCACTCCCTTGGTAAGGGAGAGGTCGAGAGTTCAATCCTCTCCAACAGCACCATGTTTCTCAATGGCTTGGGTCTCTTGGGGGTCCGGTCGAACGGGAACTGGAACGGACCGGACGGCGATCCCGGATCGGAAAGTGGCACAAGGCCGGCACAGTGGTGCGGCCGGCGTTCCCGGTCCGGTCATTTCAGGCGCCAATGCCGATGCTCATGACCCCGAGCCCCGTCGCCGCGCCGCCTTCCTTCGGATTCATTCCCCAGATGTCCTTCGCCGACCTGCCCGCCCCGCTGCGCACCGCGCTCGAAGGCCGTGGCTATGCCGAGCCCACCCCCGTCCAGGCAGCCGTGCTGCAGCCGGAGGCGGCGGGCCGTGACCTGCTCGTCTCCGCCCAGACCGGCTCGGGCAAGACCGTCGCCTATGGCCTTGCCCTGGCGGCGGACCTGCTGGGCGACGCGCCCCGCCTGCCGCCGGCCGGCGCGCCCCTGGCGCTGATCGTCGCGCCGACGCGGGAACTCGCGCTGCAGGTGAAGGCGGAACTCACTTGGCTCTACGCTCCTGCCGGGGGGCGCATCGTCTCCTGCGTCGGCGGCATGGACCCGGTGGCCGAGCGCCGGATGCTCGCCCAGGGCGCGCATCTCGTCGTCGGCACGCCGGGGCGGCTCAGGGACCATCTCGAACGCGGCAATCTTGCCCCGGGCTCGCTGCGCGCCGTGGTGCTGGACGAGGCCGACGAGATGCTCGACCTCGGCTTCAAGGAGGAACTCGAGGCGATCCTCGAGGAAACCCCGGCCGAGCGCCGCACGATGATGTTCTCCGCCACCGTGCCGCGCGGCATCGCAGCGCTGGCCAAGGGCTACCAGCGCGATGCGCTGCGCATCGAGGCGACCAGCCAGGGCGAGCAGCACGGCGACATCGAATACCGCGCCGCCCTCGTCGCACCGCATGAGCTCGAGCGCGCGGTGGTCAACGTGCTGCGGCTCGAGGACCCGCGCATCGCCATGGTGTTCTGCGCGACGCGCGCGACGGTGGCGCGGCTGCACGGAAACCTCGCGGAGCGCGGATTCTCGACCGTGGCGCTGTCGGGCGAACTCTCCCAGTCCGAGCGCAACCGCGCGCTCCAGAACCTGCGCGACGGCCGCGCCCGGGTCTGCGTCGCGACCGACGTCGCGGCGCGGGGCATCGACCTGCCGGATCTCGGCCTCGTCATTCACGCGGAACTGCCACGGGACCCGGAGACGCTGCTCCATCGCAGCGGCCGCACCGGGCGCGCCGGCCGCAAGGGCGTGAGCGTTCTGCTGGTGCCGCATACCCGGCGCGGCCTGGGCCAGCGCCTGCTGACCGCCGCGCGGGTGAAGGCGACCTGGGGCCCCGCGCCCTCGGTCGAGGCGATCCACGCCAAGGACGCCGAACGCCTAGTCGAACAGGCCCGCACGCTTGCCGCCGAGGAACCGGCCGAGGAGGATCTCGCCGTCGCCCGCACGCTGCTGGCCGATCCCGCCCTGGCGGCGCAGGGCGCGGAGGGTCTCGCTGCCGCGCTGGTGCGCGTGCTGCGCGCCCCGTTGCCGGCGCCGGAGGAACTCTCGGACGTCTCCGAGCGCCCGCAGCGGCGCGAGGCCCCGACCCCGCGCGCGGAAGGCGACCAGGAAGGCATCTGGTTCCGCATGGATGTCGGTCGCAACGGCAATGCCGATCCGCGCTGGCTGCTGCCGTTCCTGTGCCGCCGCGGCCACGTCACGCGGCAGGAGATCGGCCGCATCCGCATCCTGGGACGGGAGACGCAGTTCGAGGTCGCGCCCTATGCGGCCGCCCGCTTCGCCGCCGCGGCGCGCCGGGCCGAGGGCGAGGACGCGCACATCCGCGTCGAGCCCATGCAGCCGGTGAAAGGCCCGCCGCGCCGGCCGCGGCAGTAGCCGCGCCGGTTGCGGCAGTAGGGCGGGGGCGTTGCCGGCGGCGCGGCGGGGCCTTGGCCCGGCCGCGGCGCAAGGACCCTGCGGCCCCGGCAAGGCCTTCCATTCGCCGGCCGGCAGATGGCTGCGCCGCTTGCCGAGCAGTTTCGCGCCGATGCCTCGCCACTGCGCCATCCGCCCCTGGCCGGCGCCATGCGGCTTCGTCGCCTCGGTGGGTAGCGGGCGTATCCGCGCCGCCGATCAGGGGTTCGGTGCGCTGCGAAGGATGTAGGCCGGATTCCCGACCACGGTGGCGCCCGGCGGAACGTCCTTGAGGACGACCGCACCCATGCCGACGAGAGCGCCAGCGCCGATGGTGCAGCCTGGCCGTATGCAGGCGCCCGTCCCGACATAGGCGCCGGCACCCACGCGCACGCCACCGGCCAGGTTGGCGCCGGCGGCAAGCGTCGCTCCGGCCGCGATCTCGCAGTCATGCCCGACCAGGCAGTGCGCTCCGATCCAGACATGGTCCTCCACGCGCACCGCGCCGGCGATGGCGCAGTGGGGCCCGATGCAGACATCGCGGCCCAGCGCGGCGCGCGGCGAGACCGAGGCGAAGGGATGGACGAGGGTCGCGAAGCGCAGGGTCGGCAGGCCGGTGCGGGCGATGATCCCGATCTTCTGCCTGTGCGTCCGTTCGCTCGCGATCGCGTTGACGAACACGGTATCGGAGAGGGGGCCCGAAACATCGGCGAGCGACGCCCCCTCCTCGAGGCGGCCGAGGATCGTCGCGCCGAAATGGCCGGCCCCCGCGGGCCGTGCATCGTCGAGGAAGCCGGCGACCTTCCACCGGCACTCGAGCATGTTCACCGCGTCGAGGATGTCGAGGATGTCGTGCGCATTGCCGGACGCGCCGATGATGACGATGCGCCGCGCCGACCCCGCGAGAGTGCACGTCGCCATCAGTGCCGGAGCGCGCCCGACAGCGCGCCGACGACCTCGTCCTGCATCGCCTCGGTCATGCCGGGAAAGAGCGGCAGGAGGATGGTGCGGTCCTGCGCGGCCTCGGAAGCGGGCAGGGGGAAGCGCCGCGCCCCGGCATAGGGGCGCTCGCGGTGGATGCACATGATCCCGCGGCGCGTCGCCACGCCGCGGTCCAGCATGTGCTGCATCACGTCCCGCTGGTCGGCGCCGTCGGGCAGCCGCACGGCGTAGCTCTGCCAGTTGGTCCGCGCGCGGTTGGGCTCGATCGGCGGGGCCACCCTGGGCAGCTGGTGCTCGAGCCGCTCGCGGTATCCCGCCGCGAGCGACCGCCGCGCGCGGACGATCTCCGGCAGCCGGCGGAGCTGCTCGATGCCGACGGCGGCTTGGATGTCGGTCAGCCGATAGTTGAAGCCTTCGACGTCGTAGCTTTCGAAGATGACCTGCGGGCTGCCGTGTCGCACCGTGTCGGGGATCGACATGCCGTGCTGGCGCAGCAGGCGGAAGCGCGCATCGAGCTCCGGGTTCCGCGTGGTGAGCACCCCGCCGTCGCCGACGGTGACGACCTTGCGTGGATGGAGGGAGAAGCAGGCGACATCGCCCGCGGGCACGCCGACAGGCTGCCACTGGCCGTCGTGGAGCATCTCGGACCCCAGGGCGCAGGCGGCATCCTCGACCACGGGCAGGTCGTGCTCGCGGGCCACCGCCATGATGGCATCCATGTCGCAGGGCATGCCGATCTGGTGCACGCAGAGGATGGCGGTCGTGCGCGGCGTGACCGCGGCGGCGATGAGCGCCGGGTCCATCGTGTAGCCGATCGGCTCGATGTCGATGAAGACGGGCTCGGCGCCGCAGTATCGGATGGCGTTGGCGCAGGCGATGAAGGTGTGGCTGACGGTGATCACCTCGTCGCCCGGCCGGACGCCGACGCCAAGCAGCGCCAGGTGCAGCGCCACCGTGCAGTTGGAGACGGCGCAGGCGTGGGGGCTGCCCGTCAGCGCCGCGAAATCGGCCTCGAAGCGGGCGACGCGCGGGCCCTGGGTCAGCCAGCCTGAGCGGATGACCTCCGCGGCGGCTTCCGCTTCCTCCGGTCCGATCAGCGGCTTGGTGATGGGAATCATCAGGCTGCTCCCGCCGTCATGCTCTGCTCGCGCCACCAGCCGACGAGTTCGGCGATGCCCTCCTCGAGCGGCACGCCGGCGTCGAAGCCGATCAGCCGGCTCGCGGCGGAAACATCCGCCAGTCGGCGCGGCACCGGGTTCACGGCCCGCGCCTCCTGGTGAAGTGGCACCAGCTCCGGCCGCCCCATGACCCGCGCGAGCAGGCAGGCGAGGTCGAGCAGCGAGGTCTCCGTCCCGCTGCCGACGTTCAGCACCACATCCGAGGCGGGCGAGACGGCGGAGAGGATGTTGGCGCGCGCGACGTCGCGCACATGGATCATGTCCATGGTCTGCAGCCCATCGCCGAAGATGACGGGCGGCAGGCCGGCGGCGACGCGTTCCATCCAGCGCACCAGGACTTCGGTGTAGCGCCCGTGGATGTCCATGCGCGGGCCGTAGACGTTGAAGTAGCGCAGGGCGACATAGTCCAGGCCGTGCATGTCGTTGAAGGATCGCAGCAGGCCCTCGGCGAAGGACTTGGCGGCGCCGTAGAGGGTGCGGTTGCCGTAGGGGTGCTGGCTCTCCGGCGTCGGGAAGACCTCGGCCATGCCGTAGACCGAGGCGGTCGAGGCCACCACCATCTTGCGCACCTGCGCGGCAAGGCAGCGTTCCACCAGGTCGTAGGTGGCGGCGACCATCACCTCGAAGGCCTGCCGCGGTTCCTGCGCGCATTGCGTGATGCGCAGGGCGGCCTGGTGGAACACCACATCGGCCCCGCGCACGAGATCCGCCATCACCGCGTCGTCGCGGATGTCGCCCTCGACGAGCCGGACGCGGTTGCTCGCCAGCGCGCGGGCGAGGTTGTCCCGCCGTCCGCGCACCATGTTGTCGATGACGCGGATCTCGGCGCAGCCCTCGGCGAGCAGCAGGTCCACGATATGCGAGCCGACGAAGCCCGCACCGCCGGTGACCAGGCAGGTGGATCCCGCGAGGCCGAGCGGCCTTCTGTCGTCAGGCTGCATGGCTCTTTACCGCGCCTTCGGATGCGAGGCGCAGCAGCGTGTCGCAGATCTGGCGCTGCTGTGCCGGGGTGAGTTCGGGGAAGATCGGCAGGGAAAGGAATTCCTCGGCCAGCCGTTCCGAGACGGGGAAGCTGCCCGGACCGCGGCCGAGCTCGGCATAGGCGGGCTGGAGATGGACCGGGCGCGGATAATGCAGGCCGGTGGCGATCCCGGCCTCGGCCAGGCCATGCGCCAGGCGGTCGCGCTCAGGATGGCGGATGGCATAGACGTGATAGACGTGTTCGAGTTCCTTCGGCTTCGCCGGCGTGCCGATCGGCGAGCCGGCGAGGAGGTCGTCGTAGAGCGCGGCGACCTCGCGCCGGCGGCGCGTCCATTCCGGCAGGTGCTTCAGCTTGACCGCGAGGATCGCGCCCTGGATGCCGTCCATGCGGTAGTTGAAGCCATGGCGGACATGGTTGTAGCGGCCTTCCTGCCCCCAGTCGCGCAACTGGCGGATGGTCGCGGCGAGGTCCTGCCGGTCGGTCACGACACCGCCGCCTTCGCCGCACGCCCCGAGGTTCTTTCCCGGGTAGAAGCTGAAGCAGCCGATGTCACCGATGGTGCCTGCCGACCGGTTGCGCATTCGCGCGCCGTGGGCCTGCGCCGCGTCTTCGATCACCGCAAGGCCATGGCGGCGGGCGATCCGGGTGATCGCATCCATCTCCGCCATTCTGCCATGCAGGTGCACGGGGATGACCGCGCGGGTGCGCGCGGTGATTGCGCGCTCGAACGCCGCGGGGTCGAGGTTCCAGGTTTCGGGATCGACATCCGCCAGGACGGGCGTCGCGCCCGCATAGCGAATGGCGGCGACCGTGGCGACGAAGGTCATCGCCGGTGCGATCACCTCGTCCCCCGGCCCGATGCCCAGCGCCAGCAAGGCGAGATGGAGTGCGGAGGTACCGGAGTTCAGCGCGATCGCCTCCCGCGCGCCGCAGAAGGCGGCGAAGTCGGCCTCGAAGGCGTCGACCCGCGGGCCGGAGACGTAGGCGCAACTCGCCAGCGTCTCGAGGACCGCCGCGTCGAGCTCCGCCTTGATGCCGGCGTATTGCGCCTTGAGGTCGAGCAGCGGGATCACGACACTTTCCTCATCTGTCCGATCTCCACAGGGTGACCGCGCTGGCGCAGCGAGGCGGTGGCTGCCTCGAGCGTCTCGACGACACGCAGGCCGCTCGCACCGGAGGTGACGGGCTCGCGCCCGGTCGCGATGCAATCGACGAAATGCTCGATTTCGGTGAGCAGGGCTTCCTTCACCGAGAGCTGCGGAGCCCACATGTCGCCACTGCGGTAGGAGATGCGCGCCGCAACCGTTTCCGGTCCGTCCCCCAGCGTCACGCCGCGGTCGTAGATCTTCACCTTCTCGCTGGGCTCGAGATCGTTCCAGACGATCATCTTCTTGCTGCCGCCGATCAGCGTCTGGCGCACCTTCACGGGCGCGAGCCAGTTGACGTTGAGATAGGCGACCGTGCCCGAGGGATAGAACAGGCTGAGATGCGCCATGTTCTCCGTGCGCCCGCGGATGTGGCCCGCGCCGCTCGCCGATACGGCGAGGGGCTGTTCCTTGAGCAGGAAGTCGAGCACCGACAGGTCGTGCACCGCGAGGTCCCAGATCACGTTCACGTCGTGCTGGAACAATCCGAGATTCACCCGCGTGCTGTCGTAGTAGAAGACCTCGCCGAGTTCGCCGCGCGCGATGATCTCCCCGATCTTCTGCACCGCGCTCGTGTAGACGAAGGTGTGGTCCACCATCAGGACGCGGCTGCGGCGCGCGGCCTCCTCGATCAACCGGTGCGCATCCTCCGAGGAGGCGGTGATCGGCTTCTCGACGATCACGTGCTTCCCCGCGCAAAGGGCGGCGAGGGCGAGTTCGTGATGGGTGCCGACCGGCGTCGCGATCAGGATCGCATCCGTCGCGGGGTCGGCGACCAGGCTGGACCAATCCTGGTGCAGGGTGGCGCCGGGGTGGCGCTTGGCCGCGCGGGCGAGGGCGGGCGCGGAGGCGTCCGCGATGCCGGTGAGTCGGCAGCCCTCGGTCTCGGCGACGCAACGCGCCAGGTTGGGGCCCCAGTAGCCGTAGCCGATGACACCGATGCCGATCATGAGGCCTCGCTTGCCGTTGCGGCGACCGCCTCCGGCGCGCGGTCGCGGACGTCGCCGACCACTCTCGCGGGAACGCCGGCGACGATGGCGTGGTCCGGGACGTCGCGCGTGACGACCGCCCCGGCGCCGACCAGGGCACCGCGGCCGACGACCACGCCGGCGATGATGGTGGCGTTCGAGCCGATGGAGGCGCCCCGGCGGACCAGGGTCGGTACCACCGTCCAGTCGGCCTCGGTCTTCATGGCGCCGGTCGCGGTGGTGGCGCGCGGGAATAGCTCGTTCGTGAAGATCACACCGTGGCCGATGAAGACTTCGTCTTCAATCGTTACGCCCTCGCAGATGAAGGAGTGCGACGAGATCTTACATTGGGCGCCAACGGTACTATTCTTCTGGATCTCGACGAACGGTCCGATCTTCGTCCCGGCGCCCACCGAGCAGCCGTACAAATTAACGAGATCCGGGTGCGTGACAACGACGCCTGCACCTAATTGAACATTGGTGAGCGGCATGACGGGAGCATCCGTCATTCAAGCCGCGGTAGCAACATTAAAATAAAAGAAAGAGTCCAAGAAACATAATAGCGGTATCCGAGGGGCGTATGGTGAGTATTGGCTGAGCGTGACGTGGCTGCTGCAACCATTGGAGAGTCTGGCGGGGCCGCTCGGCAACCGGATGGGGCGCCGCCGAGCGTTGCGCATCCGTCCGCATGTGCCCTCTGCGCTTCCGCGTGACGACAGCAGGGCTGGGTGGAAGGGCAGGATGAAGGGCGCGCGGGTGAGATCCGAACTCCACGCCGCCTGCGGCGCGGGGGGCCAAGGGGGTGCCGCCAATTGGTGGCTGAGGCAACGACCAAGGTGGCGCCGCGCTGATGCGGTTCCGCCTGCCACGTATGGGCGAACCGATCGCCGACCGCCGCTTGCACCCCTTCAACGCGCAGTCGGAAACTGCCTGTCCGCCGCGCCCCTGTGCTCTGCCGCCAGCACCACCGGATCGAGCGTGTGTTCGGTCGTCGGGAAGGGGCCGCGCCATGCTGGCGGACCTTGCTTGCCGCTGCCCTCCCGCGCCTGCTCGAGGCGCGGGAGGGCAGCCCCTGGAGCGGTTTCCGCCCGATCCGGCTGACGGGCACCGCTCCAGGTCTCTGCTCTTGTGAGCATCCTCACCCGATCAGGTGCTTCCACCTGATCGGGCTCTGCGCTGGCCTGACCTTAGAGCAGGAACCAGTCCGCCGTGGGTCCGGTCGCGCTGGTGACGTTGATGGCGAAGTCCGCCGCGCCGTCGCCGTTGATGTCGCCGCGCACCTGGTAGGAATCGCCGCCCAGCGAGGCGACCATCACCTCGCCGGCCTGCTTCCCGAAGCTGGTGACATAGGCGAAGGCGTCGTCGCCGGCCTGCGACAGGTTGGCATCGATCTGCCGCAGGTCGATCCGGTCCTGCCCGGCCACGAAGTCGACGATCTGGTCGGGCGCCTTCGTGGTGCTTTGGGAGGCATCGAGGAAGCGGAAGTGGTCCCCGCCGTTGCCGCCGATCAGGACGTCCCGCCCCACGCCGCCGATCAGCACGTCGTTGCCGTCGCCGCCGCTGAGCGTGTCGTTGCCGGCCATGCCCCAGAGCACATTGTCGCCTGCATTGCCGATGATGGTATTGGCGAGCGCATTGCCGGCGCCGGTGACGAGGCCGGCCCCATCAAGCCGCAGCACCTCGACATTCGCCGAGAGCGTGTAGCTGGTGCCGCCCGTCGCGGAGACCGTGTCGATCCCGGCGCCGGAGGCCTCGACGACGGTGTCCCCGCTGCTGTCGACGACGTAGAAGTCGTTGCCCTTGCCACCCACCAGCAGGTCGTTGCCCGAGCCGCCGTCGAGCGTGTCGTTGCCTTGGTACCCGTAGAGCGAGTCCGCGCCGTCGCCGCCCTGCATGCCGTTGCCGAGGGCATTGCCGTTGAGGAGGGCGCCGCCCTTGGCGGTGGCGACGACATCCTCCACGTTCGTGGTCAGGGTGTAGGTCGAGAGGCTGGTCTCGACCTTGTCGCGGCCGCCCCCGTTGCCTTCGACCACCACGTCGCCGGTCGAGTTCACGACGTAGTGGTCGTTGTCGGCGCCACCGATCATCCGATCGTTGCCGGTCCCGCCGTCCAGCGTGTCATTCCCGGCGCCGCCCTCGAGCGTGTCGTTGCCCGCGAGCCCGACGAGGAGATCGCTGCCGCCGTTGCCCCGCGCCAGGTCCGCGCCCGCGGTCAGCGTCGGCGCATCGTTCATGACGTCACCGCCGATGAAGAGACGGCCGGTGACCTCGCTGGCGCTCGAGACCGAAACGCTGCTCGACGAGCCGTTCGAGGCGGTGACGCTGAGGCGGAGTTGCTCCCCGACCTCGCCCGCGCCCGGCGTGAAGGAGAGCGAGGTGGCGCCCGTGATGTTCTTCCAGGTGCCGGATTCGAGCGACTGCCACTGATAGGAATTGGTGACGCCGGTGGTCGACGTGGAAGCGGCCACCGAAGCGCCGAGGGCCTCGCCCTGGGTCGGGGTGGTGTCGCCGAGCGTCACGGTGAGCGACGGCAGGGCGGGGGGGGGCGTGGGCGTGGGCGTGACGGCCTGCCAGGGCGAGGAATAGTCGAGGGCCGACCCGCTCGAGAGGTAGGTGGTCCCGGAGACGTTCGCCGCACCCGAGCTGATCTGGCCCGAGGTGAGCCCGTAGACGTCGTTGCCGGAGATGGTCGCGGCGATGCCGGTCGCGTTGACCAGCAGCTTCGGGCTCGTGCCCGACATGTTGTTGAGGACGACGTTGTCGGAGATCAGCAGGCTCGAACCGGCGTAGGGCGCGCTCTCGCCGCCGAAGTGGACGATCGCTGGGTTGTCGGAATTCGCGCCCTGCTGGATGACGTTGCCCGTGATGATGCCGACACCGCCATTCGGCAGGTCGATGCTGTAGCTCGCCGTGCTGGAGTTGTCGTAGATCCGCGAGTTCGTGATGATCGTCTCGCTCGCGCGGCTCTTGATCTCATGGCCGACATTGGCGTCGTGGAAGTAGCTGTTGTCGATGATGAGCTTCGCGACGTTCCCGACGTAGATGTTGTGGGAATAGCCGTCGCCGGCGCCGTTGAAGGCGAATTCGGAGTCCTTGATCGTGACGGTCGCGCCGGGGATGCTGCCGATCAGCAGGCCGTTCTGGTTGTCGTGGAAGTAGGACGACAGGACCGTGAGGTCGCCGGCCTCATGGCGGATGCCGGTGCCGTTCATGTCCGGCACCTTGGTCCCCGAGAAGCTGAGGTTCTGCACCGTCACGTCGTTCTGCGTGACGAGGATGCCCTTGCCATTGGGCGGCGGCACGGTGGCGACGAGGTTCGCCATGCCGCCCACACCCACGATGGTGATCGCGGTCTTGATGGTCGCGAAGTCGTTGTAATAGGTGCCGGCCTGGACAGCGATGGTGTCACCATCGCGGGATGCCCCAATCGCTGCGGCAATCGTGCTGTATTGTTGGCCTGCGCCAACGGTCAGAGTAGCCAAGATCTTGCCCCCTTTTCATTTTGCGGGGGCGGCTGGATGCTTGTTCCAGACCGGGAATACATGCCGTGATCCCCCCTGCAGTGCTGCCGATGCACCTGATGTGCTGCGGCGGCACGAGACAACCAGAAATTGTGGCGACGAGGGGGCAGGGGCAGAAAACAGGTCCGCTTTCGCGAGATTGTGAGCAGAAATTCCCGTAACGCGAGCGTGTCGCGGATGCTGATCAACCAGTTGGGCATTTCCGCGCTACGTGCGAGTCGTCATGAATTGGGACGGAGAAGGCTGACCGTTGCTGGAGTGGATCCCGATCAGGGGGTGGACCAGATCGCGCGCTACTCGGCAACGGCGAAACGCGACATCGGAGGCAGCGCCGTCACTCGGCCGTCGCCGCGCAGCGGCTGCACCGAGCCCGTGATCCGGTTGCGCACCAGGATCGCGGGCGTCGCGGTGTGGTTCGTGACGAACGCGGTGCGGTAGCGGCCATCGAGGACGAAGCTGTTGTCCTCGATGAGGATCTCGGGCGTCGGCCGGTTGACGCCTTCCGCGCCGATCGCGATGGCGGTGGAGCGGTTCTCCGAACGCGGCCCCTTGCGCATCCGATTGCCACGGATCAGGACCGCGCCGCCGTTCGGCACGTCGATCAGGTAGCTCGCGGTGCCGTCCGGGCCGTCGTCGATCTCGTTGTCGAGGACCTCTGTCCGCAGCGCCCGCGACTTGATGTGGTGCCCCTCGCGCGTGCCGACGAAGCGCGACCTTTCGACGCGGAAGAGCGCGACGCCACCGACGTAGATCCCGTGTGCGCAGGCCCGTTCGCAACTGCCGTTGCCGATGAACTGGCTGTCGCGGACGATCAGGCTCCCGCGCGGCTGTCCGCCGGACAGGATGCCGTTCTCGTTGCCGATGAAGCGGGAACCTTCGACCGTGAGCCCGACACCCTCGGCGCGGATGCCGGCGCCGTTGGCGTCGGGAACGCGCGCACCCGAGAAGGTAAGGTTCCGCACCACGACGTCGTTGCCGGTGATGACGAAGATTCCTTTTCCCTGGCAGGTGCGTTCGGTCACGATGGTGCGCGCCGCGTCCTCTCCTTCGATGACCAGGCGGCTGTTCCGCCACACGGCGCAGTCCCTGTAGGTGCCCGCCGCAATGCGGATCGTGTCGCCGTCGGCCGCGGCGGCTGCCGCATCGGATGGTTGCGCGTAGGGGCGGCCGGGCCCAACCTCGAGCACGCGGGCCCCGGAAGGCTGCGTGCAGACCAGTACCAGCAGGCCAGCGGCCAGGAGGACGGTTCGCATTGGCGGGGATCCCAAGGGCAGCGACGACGGAACGCTACGGCACGCGGCGCCGCTGCCGCAACCGAACTGCGCTGCGAAGGCTGGCCTGCCTCGTCGTCGCCGGCGCCGCGACCCATGTCCCGCCTGCCCCTGCTGCGGAACTCGTCGTCGGGGAGGGCGCGGCCTACCCGCTGCCGAGTGCGGCCGCCGCGGCCGTCCGGCCGGGCGACCGCGTGCGTATCCTTCCCGGGACCTATTACGATTGCGTAGTCTGGGCCGTCGACGGGATCGAGATCGTGGGCAGTGGCGAGGCGACGCGGATCACGGACCGCATATGCCAGGGCAAGGCCGTGTTCGTGGTCACCGGGAACGGGATCATGATCCGCGGCCTGGTCTTGACGCGCGCGCGCAGCCTGGACGGCAACGCGGCGGGCATCCGCCTGGAAGGGCGCGACCTGACGCTGCGGGACGTCGTGATCGAGGACAACCAGGATGGCGTCGTCGCGCCCGGCATCGCCGGAGGAACGCTGCGGATCGAGGACAGCGTCTTCCGCGCCAACGGAACCGCCAGCGCCGAATCGCCCACGGGCGCGGTGCGCGTCGGTCCGCTCGAACGACTGGTGGTCACCCGCACGCAGTTCACTGCCGGCCGCGGTGAATCGGTCATCACCTCGGCCGCGCGTTCGACCGAGATCGCGAACAGCCTGATCGAGGCGGTCCCAGCCGGCCGCGGGCCGACAGTGCGCGTGGAGGGCGGCCTGCTCATGGAGGGAACGACGATCGCGCCGGGCGAAGGCCCGCGAGGACGCCGCGCCGCCGTCCTTGCCGTGGGTGGAGACGGCGCGGGAGATCTCATCCTCCGCGGCAACCGCCTCGCGGGCGAGGGCACCCTGCTGGTGAACTGGTCAGGCCGCGAGGCGCGTCTGGCGGGCAATGAGGTCGGGCGCGCCAGCCTCGCGGAAACGCGCGATGGCGCCTGGATCAACCGGGCGCGGGGCCTGGCGCGGGCAGCATACGACGCGGTGCGCGAGGCATTTCGCGACGCCCGGCGCGCCCTGAAGGCGCTGCTGCGGTCGATCCTGCGCGGGGACGAGGCGCAGGCCGGCGCGCTACCGGTCGGCGCGACGAGCATGGCCATGGGCCGCGGGCGCGGCGTGCGTCGCGGTGGTCGTCGCGCGGTGCGTCGCTGACGATGCACGCGCCGGCACCGCGAGGCGCGGAGCAGTCGCAGGACGGCCTCCGACCCTCACGGCCTGCGGCTGCGCTGGGCGCGGTGACGCTGAGCCTCTGGCTGATCGTCCTGGCCTGCGTCACCTGGTTCGTGCTGGACCCGGTGAAGGACGCGGTGCTCGTCGCCTGGGTGTCGGGCGGGCGGGCGCTGGCCTGGCGCGACGCTGCCGTCGCGGCGGCCGGGGCGCTGACGGCGCCGCGGCTGGCCTTGCTGTGCCTCGCGGCAGCGGTGACGGTCGCACTGCCCGTCATGGAACGGCGGCGGCAGGCCTTCAGCGCGCTGCTCACGGAAGGCGGATGGCCGCTGCTGCTCGCCTTCGCGGCGCTCGTCCTGTGGTTCGGGCACAGCTACCTGGGCCACGGGCTGCTGCTCAGCGGGGACACCGTGGCGCATGTCTCCATGGTGACGACCCGCGTGGCGGCGATCGAGACGGGTGACGACCCCTATTGGACCAATTTCAAGCGCTTCGGCCAGCCGCTCGAAGCCTTCTACAGCCCGACGACCTTCTGGCCGCTGGTCTGGCTGGCGCTCGGGTCGGGCCCGATGGCGGCGCTGCGGATCTTCCTTTTCATCGCGCATGCGCTCTCGGGCCTGGCGGCCTATGGCATGTGCCGTCAGTTCGGGTTCGGGCGCCGCGCCGCCGTCATTGCCGGCATCGTCTATGCGGGGTCCTTCGCGCACCTGCATGCGCTGCTGTACCGGGGCAATATCCCGTTGGCGCTGTCGCTGGCGGTGCTGCCGCTCTGCTTCCTGCTGCTCCATCGCGTTCTTGCCGCGCCGCGGGTGACGGCCGCTCCGCTCGTGGCCCTGGCCGTCGCGTGCGGCGTGCTGCTCGCGAACTACACGCCTTTCGGTGTCATCGCCGGCATCGACATGGGCCTTTTCGCGATTGCGCTGATGCTGGCCGGCCAGGCGTCCTGGCGGCGCCTGCCGGCGCTTGCCGCGGCCGCCATCGCCGCGGGCGGGGTCGCCGCCTTCGTGCTGGTGCCTGCCTGGCTGGCACAGAGCGAGGTCAAGTCGGTTCCCCTGGCCGAACTGGTCTACCTCGAATGGCCGGGCCTCGCCTATTTCGACCATCTGCTGGTCTGGCGGGGCTGGCGAACGAACATGCCGGGGGCGGCCGCGTATCTCGGCATCGTCGCGGTTGGCCTTGCCGTGCTGACCGTGCTGCGCGCGGCACTCGGCCGCGAGCCGCCGGGGCCGCAGCGGACACTTCTGCGCATTCTTGCCGGGCTGCTGGTCCTTTCGCTCTTCCTGCGCGGCATGCATGTCCGCGACATCGGCTTCACGCTGCTGTTCATGGCGGTGCTTGCGGGGGCGGGCCTCGATCACCTGCTGTCGCGCTTCGGCCGGCGGCACGGTCTCACGCTGACGCTCGCGGCGCTGCTGCTGCTGGATCTGGGCTCCACGGCCATCCAGCCCATCGGCAGGACGGACAAAGGGTTCCTCGAACGTGCCGGCGCCTATCTGGCGGCCTCGCGTCCTCCCTCGCGCTACCTCGAAGGTCGCGTCGAGGAAGGCCGCTTCGCCTATGAGCCCGGGACGGGGATGCTCACCTGGTATGCGGCGGAATCCGTAGGCGGCGGCCATGTGGAGATGGCCACGCCCGCTTGGATCCACGGCGATCTGGCGGGGCTTCTGGTCGAGGAGGACCTGCGTGCCCACGGCGCCCTCCGGGCGGAGACACAGGATCTGCTCTGCCTGCTGCGGGTCGGGCGGATCATCGCGACGGAGCCGTCGTCGATGGGCCTGCCGACGTTGGTCCGGGATACCGAGGCGGAGGGCCCGCTCGGCCGGGTGCTGGTGCCACGCTGCGCCTTCTCGGTCGTCTTTGCGCGGGAACTTGCTCCCGCGCCGATGGCGCCGATGGACGCGCGCGTCGGCTACGGGGACGACACCCACAGCGCCAGGATGCCGGCCTACCGACGTTTCGTGCCCGCGCTGCTGTCCGGCATGGCGCTGGACCGGGAGAGCGGAACTGCGTTTCGCATCCTCGTGCCAGGACTCCAGGAGCCGCGGCGCGTGGGCGATGCGGCGGCTTCGGCCGGCGGTGTCGTGGTCCGGCGCTACGACGTGAGCGGCGCACGCGTCCGCATCGACGCGGAGGCCGCGGGGGCGGGCTTCCTGCGCCTCAGCCACGCTTGGCACCCGCGCCTCATCGTGTCCGTCAACGGCAGCGGCGTGGAGGCGCTTCGCGACGTCACCGGCATGCTCGTGATCCCCGTCGGCGCCGGTGCCCTGCATATCGAGGTCACTCCCGGGCCCGACAAGGCGCGCATCCTCGGCGAGGCGGTCTCCGTGGCCACGCTGGCCGTACTGCTCATGATATTCGTCGGAGCAGGATTGCGTCGCCGGCGGCCGTGATGACCCTGCCGGCGCGGGCTTCGCTCAGGCGCCCGAAACGGAACGCCGTGCCCGCAGCCGCCACGAGGGCATCGGCGCTTCCGGCGCTTCATGCCGTGCAGCAGGAACGCGCGCCCTGGCGAGGAAGGCTGTCGCGCAGACGGCCAGCGCGAACAGGTAGTAGTGCAGCGGTTGGAACGCGATGCCGACAAAGGCAGCGCCCGCAAGGTAGATCACCATCGACTGCATCAGCGCCAGCGCCAGGCTGTCGAGCCATTGCAGGGATTCGTTGTCCCGCGCCCGCTGTCGCAGCGTGCGCATGTTCGCGAAGAAGGTCAGGAGGATGGCGCCGAATATCGCCGCGCCGACCCAGCCATGCTCGCCGAGCACCTCGAAGAAGATGCTGTGGAAGGCACGCCCCTGGACCTCCATCACCTGCCCGTCGGGCATCGCCACCATGGCATGGTTCGCCAGGTAGGCATCGAAGCCTCCGCCCTGCGGATGCTGATTGGCGAAGTCGATGGTCCAGCCCCAGACGACGAGCCTGGTCAGCGCCGAGGCTTCCTGCTGCGCGTCGAGGGACGTGGAGATGCGGGCGAGCCAGCTCTCGCCCATGAGCGGTACGACCACCGCGCCGGCGGCGAAGAGCAGGATGGCCACCGCAAACTTCCTGCGGGAATGCCACCAGGTCAGCGCCGCCCATACGAGGCAGGCGACCACGGCGGAGCGTGCGAAGGTGGCGAAGGCGCCCAACACCGCGATGGCCGGCGCCGCGATATAGGCGTAGCGGAGGAGGCCCCTGGCCGGCGCCAGGATCGACCATCGCCGCAAATGGGCGATCAGCGGCAGGGACGCGAATGCGTAGGTCGCGAGGGTGCTGCCCTCGCCGCCCCAGCCGGAATTGACGCCCACCAGCCCGAGGGCGCGGAAGTAGCCGCCTCCCGAGATGAGGCCCTTGATGGCGTAAGGCAGGACATTCGCGAAGATCGTGCAGACGATGACGAGGACCGCTGCCTCGATCTGGATGCGTGTGCGGAACGCGAAAGGCAGCAGCGTCGAGAAGGCCACCGTCTTGAAGGCCCAGTCCCACTTCTCCCAGGCTGCATCGGGGAACAGGGCCCAGGTCGTCGTCAGCGTGATCCAGGCGGCCCAGACCAACAGCAATGCGGTCAGCAGGCCCAGGCGTGGCGGGTCGCGCCGGTCCGCCAGCAGATAGCCGCCGATGGCCAGCACCGCCGTGATCATGGAGATCGGCAGCAGGCGCCCGATCTCCGGCGACACGTATTGTGGCTGGAACAGGTCCACCCAGAGATAGGCCAGGGCCAGGACGAACGGCGCCGCGCACCCGATCAGGAGGAGCAGGCTCCAGACCAGCAGGATGAAGAGGCCTTGCATGCGCGACGCCGCAGCCGCTGGTCAGCGCGTTCTGCGCCAACCCCTTGCGGGGAAAGCCCAGATCGATTCCGCCTTCTGCGCGCGCTGACCGCGGCGGTCGAGGAGCGCGGCGCGGAAGGCAACGAGGACGACGGCCCCGCAAGTGATCAGGATCACGAAGTTGTCAATCATGGCAGATGCCGAAGCCGTTACTTAGAAAAACTACCATATCTCCTGGCCTTGGCGCGAGAACTGTCAGTGCCCGGAATGACGAGGCGCCACGAACTCCCCCCAAACCGCATGCATTGACCAAATTGCAACTTTCGAGAGAAGGGTGGGGATGCTAGCGACCCGGTCCTTCGCATCGGATATTCGGTGCACATTTATTGGTTGTGTTGATCTGGGGGTAACGCAACCAATGATCGATACCGCCCTTGCGGGCACCCGGACTTGCCGCGGGGACGGCGAGGGGGTGCCGGGCAGGGTCCGCCGGCTTCCGGGCCGTCGTGACCGGGCAACCCTTCATCGGATTCCCCTGGAGAGATGACCGGCCGAGTTCTGGCCGGCGGCATGGAGGCGGGACTGAGCGGCACCAGCGGAACCCCGATCGTCACTTTCAGCCTGCAGAACACCGCGGGCACGGCGTCAGCCAGGCAATACGTCCAGTTCAACCAGCAATTCGCCATGGGCGCCTTGCCCACCGATACGGAACTGACAGCGGTTGTCGGCGGCGTCACGGTCGCCGTGCAGATGGACGTGCAGACGCGCTACGCGGACGGCTCGGTACAGTCGGCGCTGCTGACCTTGGCGGAACCGAGCATCGCGGCCGGAGGGTCGCTCGCGGGAACACTGCTGGCGGC
Organism: Neoroseomonas soli; assembly: GCF_018129065.1. Classification (GTDB taxonomy): domain Bacteria; phylum Pseudomonadota; class Alphaproteobacteria; order Acetobacterales; family Acetobacteraceae; genus Neoroseomonas; species Neoroseomonas soli. Next base: position 40,332 of record NZ_JAAEDM010000005.1, read on the forward strand.
GCAGTTGCCGGCCACCACGCCGGTCGCGACGAATGCCGCGCTCGCCGGTGGCTATGACCTCGTCGTGAATCTCGACATCGCTTCCAACGGCGTGTTCCGGATCGATGCGGCCAAGGCGCTCGCCGGCGCGATCGCCAACAACACGGTCGACGTGGTGCGCCAGGGGCCGCTTGCCACGGAGGTGAACTTCGACGTCGACGTCACGCGCGCCCTGCATCTGTCGTTCAACGTCGTCACCTATGCCGATGGCAGCACCGCGACGAAGGTGTGGTTCCGCAACGATATCGCGATGCAGGATATCGGCGGCGATATCCAATACAACAGCATCAGCATCGTCGAGGGCGGCCAGACGAAGTTCAGCCGCGGCGCCCTGACGCAGTACCAGTATCAGACCTGGACGCAGGACATCTATGACGGGGCGAGCGCCACGCCCACTTTGCACGTGCGCCACGACATCGACTACCTCGAGCGCATCGGGGCGATCCTCCCCTATGACCTGACGGCGCAGACCGATGCGGTCGGCGGCGTGCCGAGCGGCTGGACGAATGTCCTCGGCGTGAACGGCGTCACCCAGTTCATGCCGATGACGGGCGGCAGGGCGGATATCGGGCCCACCACCACCGTCAATGCCAACTGGCTGATCACGCAGGATCCGGCGGCGGCGAAGTACGCCCTGATGCAGGCGCAGGCGGCCGGGAGCATCCCGTGGCATTACTACGACGCCGCGAATGGCCACTACCTGTCGCTCGACGACTATCCGTCGATGTGGATCGACAACCGCGGCATCGTGAAGCCGACGCAGCTGGCCGGCGACGCGGGCGGCTGGACGACGGACCGCGAGCACGCGCCCGACATGTCCTTCGTCGCCTATCTGCTGACGGGCGACCAGTACCACCTGGACATGCTGAACGCGCAGGCCTCCTGGGTGCTGGCATCGACCTGGGACTACCCGCGCCAGCTTGGCGACGGCATCGTGGTCAACTGGGACCAGAACGTCCGGGCGCAAGCCTGGTCGCTGCGCGTCGTCACCGAGGCGGCCTACGCGAACCCGGACGGCTCCTACGAAAAGGAATATTTCAGCCGGATCGCCGACAACAACTGGAAGAGCCTCCTCGGGCAGATCCCCAATCTGACGGCGCAGCAGGGCGAGGTCCACGGGATCATCCCCGGCTACTTCGGGACGCCGGACATTGCGCCCGCGGCGCAGGACTATTTCGCGTCCACCTCGGCGATCGCGGCGCTGCAGGGTAACGAGTACGCCCGCGAGGTGCTCAAGTGGCAGGCCAACTTCCTGAGCGGCCGCTTCCTCTCGCCGGACATCGATCCGCACAACGGCTACAACTACATCCTCAATGCGATGGATTCGCAGCGCAACTGGCACGGCACATGGTCGGAGGTCGCGGACGCGACGCGCGCGGCCGGAAACTACAGCACGACCAATGGGCTGCACGGCTTCTTCGCGGAGCTGGCGGCCATGAGCAACGCGGCCATCATCTCGGTCTTCTCGGGCGGTGACGATCCGACCGACCACCGGGTCGCCGCGGACGCGATGCGCGCCTATGGCTGGCTGCTGTGGGACAACAATCCCGACCTGCGTTCGGACCTTCAGTACCAGCTCGCGCCGCGGATGGCCGATGGCTCGCAGATCGGCGTCACGGAGATGCGCGTCGTCACGCCGTCCTCTCTCAACGCGACCTTCACCTTCACTGGCGCGAATGTCTTCGGCTACGACCATGGCGTGGGGTCGGCGAAGCTGATCGGCACCAACGGCGCCGACGTGCTGGTCGACGCAAGCGCGAGGGGCGGCGACCGCCTCGAAGGCAGAGGCGGCGACGACTACCTGATCGGGGGCAGCGGCACCAACGTCTTCGTGCCCGGCGCCGGCAACGACTACGTCCTGATCCGCGGCGGCGCGGCCCAGATCGTCGTGGATGCTAGCCTGACCGGCCGGCTGGAGATCGAGGGCTTCCGCCCCGGCACCGACATCATCCAGGTCTCGGGAAGCTTCAGCCTCTCGACGATGCTCGCTTCCGCGACGGCCGACGGATATGGCGGCGTGCTGCTGCGCGCCTCCGATGCGATGACCATTCGCATCAACAACCTTCAGCCGGGCCAGGTCGGCCAAGGCATGTTCGACGTGTCCGGCGCGGGGCCGATCAGCCCGCTCTTCGTGGTCGGTACCGCGGCCGCGGAACACCTGGTGGGAAGCAGCCTCGCCGACACGATCAACGGCGGCGGCGGCGCGGACACGATGGTGGGCGCTGCGGGGAACGACCTCTACTACGTCGCTACGCCATCCGGCATCATCGTGGAGGTGCCCGGGGGTGGCGTGGACCGGGTCCTTTCTTCGGTGTCCTATGGCCTGCCGGCCTTCACCGAGAACCTGACGCTGACCGGCACCGCGCATATTTCGGGGAGCGGCAATGGCGCGGCGAACCGGATCGACGGCAATGCGGGCAACAACCGCCTGTCGGGCTTCGGCGGAGCCGACTTCCTTGCCGGGGGCGGCGGGAACGACATCCTGGTCGGCGGCGCGGGCGCGGACACCATGGACGGCGGTGCCGGCGACGACCTCTTCGTGGTCGACAGTGCGCTCGACCGGGTTGTCGAGGCGGCAGGCGGCGGCAACGACCGCATCCAGTCGGCCGTCACCTACAGCCTGCCGGCCAATGTCGAGGCGCTGATCCTGACCGGCGCCGCCGCAATCAACGGGACCGGGAACGGCAGCGCGAACAGCCTCTTCGGCAATGCCGGGGCCAATGTGCTGTCGGGCCTGGCCGGGGATGACCTGCTCGCCGGCGGTGCCGGGAACGACACGCTGTTCGGCGGGATCGGCGCGGATGTCCTGAATGGCGCGGTGGGTGCGGACTCGATGGTCGGCGGCGCCGGGAACGACATCTATGACGTGGACAATGCCGGCGATCGCGTGGTCGAGGCGGCCAATGAGGGCAACGACGTCGTCCGCGCGTCCGTGTCCTTCGTGCTGCCCGTCGGCGTGGAGCGCCTGCTGCTGACGGGCAATGGCGCCATCGACGGCACCGGCAACGCGCAGGCGAATATACTGTTCGGGAACGCGGCCGCGAACCACCTTGCCGGGGCGGGCGGCAACGATGTTCTCGTCGGCGGCCTTGGTGCCGACACGCTGACGGGCGGCGCCGGGACGGACTTCTTCCGCTATGCCGCGCCTTCTCAGGGCGGGGACAGGATCACGGACTTCGATCCGAGCCAGGACTTCATCCAGATCATGCGCGGCGGCTTCTCGCAGGATCTGGCGGCCGGCCCGCTCGATCCGTCGCAGTTCGTGTCGGGCACGGCGGCCGTCGGGTCAGGGGCGCAGTTCATCTACGATGGCAGCGCCGGCGTCCTGCGCTGGGACGCCGACGGGGCCGGGGGGCAGGCATCCGTCGTGATCGCCACGCTGACGGGCGCGCCGGCACTCAGCGCGGCGGATATCTCGATCCTGGGCTGAGCGCGGGACCGTTCAGTCGAGGCCGGCAAAGAGGCGGCGCCAGGCCTCGACCATGCGGTCCAGCGAATAGTGCTCTTCGGCGCGGCAACGGTTGGCCGCGCCGAGGCGCCGGCGCAGATCTGCGTCTGCCACCAGCGTCGCCAGGGCGGCGGCGAGATCCTCGTCGCTGCGCGGGACGATCTGCGGGCGGTTGGCTTCGCTGAGCATCGCGCGCACGTCGCCGATATCGGTCGCGGCGACGGGCAGGCCGGTCGCCATCGCTTCGAGCAGCGATAGGGGCATCTGCTCGGTATCCGAGGAGAGCGCGAAGAGGTCGAAGCCGCGATAGTGCGATGCGGGATCGGCGGCATGTCCGGTAAAGAGGATCCGGTCGGTCAGGCCTCGCGTCGCAGCCAGTGCCTCGACTTCCCGCCGTTCCGGCCCGTCGCCGACGATGACGAGCCGTGCCGGAAGCGACGCCGGAAGAAGCGCGAAGGCGCGGACCAGGCGGCCGATGTTCTTTTCCGGGCGCAGCGCCGCAACGGTGCCGATCACCGGCGGGTCGCCACACGGCGCACTGGCCGTCCGGGCCGGGAAACGCGCCAGGTCCACGCCATTGGGCACCAGGCGCAGTCGCGCCTCCGGCAGGCGCCAGGCCTCGCGCGCGATCCGCCAGAGCACATGCGACGGCAACACCACCGTGGCCGAACGCAGCAGGAGCCTGCGCGCCAGGACGCGCCGCGGGATCTGTTGCGCGCTCTCCTCCGGTCCGAAGCCGTCCTCGGCATGAAGGTGGCGCAGGCCCAGGCCCCTGCGCGCGATGGCCCATTCGATCGTGCCCCAGTTGCTGGTCACCAGCAGGTCGGGCCGCATTCCGCGGAGCAGGGCACGGAAGCTGCGCAGGTTGCGCCAGCTGTCGCCCTTCACGATCGACACCTCGGGGAAGGCGATGTCGAGGCGAGGGTCGAGCAGCGCCCTGGCTTCCAGCCGGCCGTCCATCGCCACCACCGCATGGCGGAAGGCGGGGCCGAGCCGATTGGCGACGGTGGCGAAGCGGACCTGCGGCCCGCCGATGGCGAAGGTCGAGAAGACGTGCAGCAGCAGGGGCGGGCTGGCTCGGGTCACGGAACGTGCACGTCGATCGCGCGCGCGGCGAAGACCGCCGCGTCGGCCACCGGCGTCCAGCCGAGGTCGCGCTCGGCATCGCTGCAGTCGAAGGTCGCGCGGAGACCGCGGGAGAGGATGTCCCGCCGCGAGGGCACCGGCACGCGCCGCCCGCCGAGGCGCTTGACCAGCCACTTGGCGGTTTCCTCCGCCAGCAGCATGCCGGGGAATTTCGGATGAAAGCGCAGTGGACGCCCGAGCGCCGAGCCGAGCTGCGCGATGTAGTCGCGCGCGCTCGGCCGCACCCCTCCGACAAGGTTGTAGCAGCGCCCCTCGATCCCTGGCGCGCGCAGTGAGGACAGGATGGCCTCCGCAATGTCCTCGACCAGGACGAAGGGCAGCGGGTTGAGGCCGCGGTTCCAGCCGATGCAGTGCTGTTCATTGTTGAAGAAGCCGAGGCCGCCGTGGAACGGGGAGGTGCCCGCGCCGACCACCAGCCCGGGCCGCAGGATGCAGACGGGCAGGCCTTCCGCGCCATGCAGGCCGAGCAGCATGACGTCGCATTCCGCCTTGGCCCGGGCGTAGTCGCTTCGCCGGGCGGCCTCCCTGTCGGGCGGCGTCGCGCCGGTGACGACGCCCGCATCCGGCCCGAGGTAGAGCGCCGCGATGGACCCGACATGGATCAGGCGCCGCGCGCCTTGCCCGAGGCAGGCGCGGGCGACGGCTTCCGCCCCCCCGACCATGGCCGCGCGGATCGCGGCGTAGTCCGCGCCGCCGCCGCCATGCGCGAGGTTGACCACCTGGCCGGCGCCTTCGATGGCATGGGCCACCTCCGCCGCATTGGCGATGTCGCCGCGGGCGAGCCGGAGCCGCGGGCCGGAGAACACCGGCGGCAATCCGCGGACCGATCGCGCCATGACCGTGACGCGGAGCCCTTCCTGCAGCAGCCGGGCCACGGTTGCCCGCCCGATGAAGCCCGTGCCGCCGAGCACCGCGACGTCGGGCCGCCCTTCCAGGGTCGCGGGGGCGGGCAGGGAGGGAGGCTCCTCGCATGGAAGGCTCGCGGCGATCCGCTCGCAGGTCCCGACCAACTGCGTCCCGAAGGTTGCATCGGCCTCGAAGGTGGTGCCTGGGCCGGCATGGAAGGCGGCGATGCTGTCGCGCATGCTGCGGAAGAAGGCATCGCTGCGCCCGGCGAGGCCCAGCAGGGAGAGCCCGTAGCGCCCCGCATTGGCGAGGCTCGCCGCGAACATGCCGCCGCCACCGAGAGCCGCCGACGCGACCCCGTCGATCGCATCGGCCCAGCGCGTGCGACCGTGGGCGTAGAAGCGATTGGCGAGGATGTCGGCGACCGCGACGCCGTCGTCGCAGATCACGCTGACCTGCCAGACGGGATAGGTCTCGCCGACCGCGAAGCGGAGCTGGGCGTCCAGCCGCTCGCCGCCGAGGGCGACGGTGAAGGCCGGATGAAACCTGCGGCCCTGCCACAGGTCGCGCGACGGGCCGGGGATTGCGGTGACTTGCCTGAACGGTCCGGCCAGGGCCTGGATCTGCGACAGCGGGTGGACCGCCTGTTCGAGGAGGATGTTCACCGGCGCCTCGAACATCCAATGCCCGAACTGGCCGGCGGAGAGCTGGCGCAGCGGCACGCTGTACACGCAATCGACGAAGCGTGGCGGGCCGTGGCGCCCCGCCGCGAGGCTGCGCCGCAATGCCGCGAAGGCGGGGTGGAAGAGGAAGTTCTGGTTCACGCCGAGCCGCGCGCCGGTGGTGCGGGCGGCCTCCGCGAGCCTGGCGCAGTCGGCCGCAGAGGTGGCCATCGGTTTCTCGACGAGGACGTCCTTGCCGGCCTCCAGCAGGGGCAGTGCGAGGCCGGCATGCGTCTCGGGCGGCGTCAGCACGTGCGCGGCATCGAAGCCGCGTGCTGCCAGCGCGGCCTCGGCCGAGGCGAAGGCAGCGGCGCCGGGCGTCCGGCCGGCGAGTTCCTCCGCGGCGCCGGGGCGCGGATCGACCACCGCGACGACGGAGACGTCGCGCATGCCTGACAACGCCTCCGCATGGACACGGGCGATGCCGCCCGCGCCGATCAGGCAGATGCGCCTCATGCAGTCTGTTCCGCGGTGGCGGGCAGGCGGGCGCGGGCGGCTTCCGCCAGGGCGACGACGCGCCGCGCGTTGCCGGCCCAGGTGAGGTCGCGGCGCAGAACTTCCTGCCGGGCGGCCTCGCCAAGTCGTGCCCGCAGCCCGGCGTCCGCGGCCAGGCGCTGCACGCCTTCCCAAAGCGCACCTTCCCGTCCGGGATCGAAGAGCAGCGCCGTGCGCCCGTCCTCCAGCACCTCGCGGATGTTCGGCTGGTCGGGCGCGAGGATCGGGCGACCTGCCGCCATGTATTCGAAGACCTTCAGTGGCGAGGCATAGGGAACCGAAGCCGGCTGCAATGCGATGTCGAAGCGCGCGACCAGGGCGGGCACCTCCTCCCGCGCGGCGAGGCCGGTGAAGCTCACGCGGTCGGCGATGCCGAGTTCCGCCGCCAGGCGCTCGAGGTCGGGGCGCGCAGGCCCGTCGCCGACCACCAGCAGGGAGAGCCGTTGCGAGCCCTGCCACGCGGCAAGCCCGCGCAGCACGCCGTCCAGCCCGTGCCAGGCGCGCACGAAGCCGACGAAGCCAAGTACCAGCGTGTCATCCTCTCCGCGTGCCGGCAGGGCGGCGAAGTCTGCGAGGTCGATGCCGTTCGGGATCACGACGATGCGTTCCGCCGGCACGCCGGCCGCGGCAATGCGTCCGGCGAGGACGGCGGTGACGGGCAGCACGACGTCCGCGCTGCGCCACACATGGGTTTCCGCCGCCGCGGCGAGGCGGCGCAGCCGGAGGCCGCCGAAGCGCCCGCGCTCCTCGGCCAGCGGCGAGTTGACCTCGAGGATCAGCGGGATGCCAAGGCGCCGCCCCGTGCAGGCGCCCGCGAAGTGGAACAGGTTGGCGCGCTCATAGATGACGTCCGGCGCGAATTCGCGCGCGGCGCGGCGCAGGCGCAGGCAGGCGGGCAGGGCGTAGGCGATCTCGGCGACTTCACCGGCCCAGGCCGGCAGCCACCGGCGGAGGCGTGCCAGCAGCCGGCTCTCGCCGCCGAGCGCCGCGCGGTCATAGGCCGCCGGGCCGACCACGCGCACCTCGTGCCCGGCCTCGCGCAGCGCCGCGACCAGGGCGTCGAGGTGCACGCCCTGGCCGTCCCGCGACTGGATCCGATGGCTGTAGAGGATGCGCATGGGATCTAGAGCGCCTCGCGACAGCCGGCGCGGCGCGAACAGGGCAGCGCGGTGGGGGTCAGGCCCATCGCGTGAGCCTCCTCCTCAGCCCGAGCAGCTCCGCCAGCAGGGGATGGCCGCTGACATGCAGGCCCACCAGCCAGCCGCAGGCTGCAAGGGCGATGGCAATGGCCATGGCCGGCATGGAGATGTCGAGATGGAAGCCGCCGAGCGCGACGACCAGAGACGGCCCCGCGGCGGTGCAGAGGGCGATGACGGCGCCCGGACACACCGCCCGGGCGATCTCTCCCCAGCCGATCGTCAGATGCCGGCGGATGAAGGAGAGGGCGACGAGCACCTGAAGCGGGGCCGTCACCCAGGTCGTTGCCGCCACGGCCTCGATGCTGTGGAAGGAGGCGAGGAGGATGAGCAACAGGCTGGGCGGGATGGTGATCAGGCTGAGCGTGAGCGTGTCGCGGATCCGCCCGAGCGTCACCAGCGTCGGATAGGTCAGGAAGGCGGGGAAGAGCCACAGCATGCCGACCGCCATGATGCGGACCAGGTGCGGCACGGTACTCCATTGCGGCCCGAGCAGCAGGTGGACCACCGGGTCGGCCAGCAGCGCGAGGCAGAGCAGGGCCGGCCATTGCACGGCGGTCATGTGCCGGATCCCCAGCAGGAACGCCTCCTTGAGTGATCCGCCGCCGCGGGCGTGCTCGGCCAGGGCGGGCAGCACCACCGGATGGACGGCGCTCACGACCAGCTTGTCCGGCAACTGGCAGACCATCTGGGCGCGGCCGAACAGCCCGACCGGCGCTGCGCCGAGGATGCGGCCGATCATGAGCTGCGGCAGGGCGTCGTGGATGACGTTGACGACAGCGGTTGCCGTCGACCAGCCGCCGAATGCGAGCACCGCCCGCCAGCCGGCGAGGCCCGGCACGAAAGCCCAGGGCATCGGCCGTGCGAGATTGGCCGCGGCGCCGCGCGTCAGCCCGCTCGCCAGCGCCGCCCATGCCATGGCCATGTAGCCATGCCCGAGCGTGGCCAGGCTGACGAGCACGACCAGGTGCACCGCTGCGCCTGCCAGCGAGATCGCCGCGAGCACGTCGAAGGCCATGTCCCGCCGCAGCATCGCCGTCGCCGCGGTCGAGAGCGGGTTGGTCAGGAAGGTCCCGGCCAGCACCAGCAGCACATGCGCTAGGCCTGGCTCGCCGTAGAAGCGCGCGATGGGCCCTGCGGCGGCAGCCAGCGCCGCCGCGCAGGCGAGCGAGATCAGCAGCGATACCGTATAGGCCGCCCGCACGACGTCGCGGCGCGCTTCCTCCACCTGCACGAGGTAGGTTCCCGCCCCGAAGTCGCGCATGACGTCGATCAGCATGACGATGGAGGCGCCGACGGCGAACACGCCGAAGTCCGCCGGTGTCAGCAGGCGCGCGGCGATGACCGTGCCGACCAGCCCGAAGGCGTAGACGCCGTAGCGGTCCAGGACGGAGAAGAGGAGGGAGCGCCGCAATCCGGTCACGACAGGCTCCCCGGCAATGGGCGACTGCGCATGCGCCGATCTTGCCACTCGCGCGCGTGGGTTGCCAAAGACAAGGACGCCTGATCGCGCATCCGGATTGCTGCGGTGAGGAAGTTCGTCACCGTCGCCACGCGCGTGAGTTGTGAGCCGCGAGGCAACACGACGCAACAATCCTGCGGGCTGTCCGCCCGCTATCGCATTTCGTGTGCCCCATCGGATCCATCGCTTCCTGCTCGAATGCCAAGTTGTCAGTTCGCGATAACTGTACGCGATGACGATATCGTTTCTGAATCGTGCGTCATGATATCTTTCAGTATCATTGTCGTGTGGCGAGAGCGCAAAATATTTCGTAGAAGGTTTCTGCGCCGCCGATCTCGGTCGCATCGACCCCGAAGCGAGCGACGCGCGACACAACGGCGGAGAGCGACCCTGATGCAGAGGCGGAGTATCTCGGTCGTCATCCCAGCATATCGGGCTGCCGGGACGATCGCGTCTGCCCTCCGCAGCGTGTTCATCCAGAGCATCCGGCCGGACGAGGTGATCGTCGTCGATGACGGCTCTCCCGACGCCCTCGCCGATGTCGTTGCGCGCGACTTTCCCGAGGTGCGCCTGCTTCGGCAGGCGAATGCCGGCCCGGCGGCGGCACGCAATCGCGGCGCGGCAGCGGCCAAGGGCGAATGGCTCGCCTTTCTCGACGCGGACGACGCCTGGCTGCCCGGAAAGCTCGAGCGGCAGTTGGAGATGGCCGCAGCACCCGATGTCGGCGTCATTGCCGGCGGCGTCCTCGGGCGCGAGACCAAGGCGTTCGACCCCGCGCCGGGCTTCGATGCCCTGTGGGAGCGGAACAGCGTGGCGACCTCGTCCGCCCTTGTCCGCCGCGCTGCCTACCAGACGGCCGGCGGGATGGAGGCGCGCTTCCGGCACTGCGAGGACTACCACCTGTGGCTGCGGCTCGCGCACGCCGGATGGCGGGTCGTGATCTGCGCCGAACCCATGGTCGTCTACACGCCAGCGGCAACCAGCCTGACCCATCAGCTCGACGCCTTCGCCGAAGCCGAGCGCATGTGCGTCGAGGACATCGCTGCGCGGTTCCGCATTCCTTCCGGGCAACTGCGCCGACGCATCGCGGAGAGCTATCGCCAACATGCGCGCGGCGCCCTGCACGTGCGGCAGATGCGGTCCGCGCGCGCCTTCCTCCGTCGCTCCCTGCGCTATCGCGTCACGGCCCGGCAGGTCGTGGACCTCATGGCGGCGAGCGCGCCGCGCACGCTGCTCGACCTCCGCCGCTGGTTGCGCGGTGGCGACACCCCGGTGGGCAGCCCGGAGGCTGGCCGGTGATCCGCGTCGACGTCTTCATCCCTTGCTACAATTACGGGCGCTATCTGCGGCAATGCGTGGACAGCGTGCTGTCGCAGGAAGGATGCGAGGTGCGCGTCCTCATCATCGACGATGCATCGAAGGACGACAGCCTCGCCATCGCGCGGGGCATCGCCGCGGAGGATGATCGCGTCTCGGTCCTGCCCCACCCGGTCAACCGCGGGCATATCGCGACCTACAATGAGGGCATCGATTGGGTCACGGCGCCCTACATGCTGCTCCTCTCCGCCGACGACCTTGCCGCACCGGGGGCCTTCGCGCGCGCCACCCGGCTCATGGAGGTCCATCCGGGCGTCGCCTTCGTCCATGGCCGGTCGCTCCGCTTCACGGAGGAGGCGGAGCTGGCCGGATTGGCGAGCGATCCCGGCAGTGGCGAGGCGCGCCTCGTGGCGGGCCGCGACTTCCTCGATGCGACCTGCCGCGGGGGCATCTGCCCGCTGGAGACGGCGACCGCGATCGTGCGCACGACCGCGCAACGGCGCGTCGGAGGCTACGATCCCGCCTTGCCGCATACCGGCGATCTCGAGATGTGGCTCCGGCTCGGTGCGGTCGGCAATGTCGGCGTGATCGATGCCTGGCAGGCCTGCACGCGCATGCACGCCACCAACATGCGGCACGCCTATGCGGCGGACCGCATGATCGCCGATTTCCGGCACCGCCTGCGCGCCTTCGAATCCTTCGGCCGCAAATGCGCGCCGCAACTCGCCACGGCGCCGCAACTCGCCGGGCGCGGCCGCGCGGCCCTGTCCGAGGAAGTGCTCTGGGCGGCCGCCCGTGCCTTCGAGGCGGACGAAGGCGTGGATGCGGTGCGGCTCATGCATCTGGCGCGTGAACTGAGACCTGGCGTGGTCACCTCGGCCCTGTGGTGGAAGGTGGCGGCGCGGCTGATGGTCCGGCCACGTCATTGGCAGGGTTTCGCGCGGCTGCGTGGGCGGCTCGTGCGAGCCGGCGATGCAAGTCGGTCCGGGCAAGGTCGCGCGGGACCTTGACGGATCTGACCGGTCCCCTCGGGGACCATTGGGAGCAGTGCGGATGACCACGCCGACGCTCAGCATCGTCATCTGCACCGCCAATCGGGCGGATGCTCTCGCAGCCGCGCTGGCGAGCATCGCGCGTGCGCGGATGCCGGGTGTCGGCACCGAACTCCTGGTCGTCGACAACGGATCGACGGACCATACCCGCGCCGTTGTCGAGGCCGCGCAGGCCACGATGCCGCTTCCGCTCCGTTACCTGCATGAGCCCAGGCGAGGCCTCGGCAACGCGCGGAACTGCGGGCTCTTCGCGGCGCGCGGCGAGATCATCGCGCATACCGACGACGATTGCCTCGTCGCCGAGGATTGGATCGAGCGGATCCTGGGAAATCTGGCCGCGGCGCCGGAGATCGATTTCCTGAGCGGTCGCGCCGACCTGCATGATCCCGCGGATCTGCCGGTATCCATCATGACGTCGGACCAGCCTGCGGTGATGGGGCCGCGCGACATGCCCTACCATGTCGTCATCGGCTGCAACATGGCCTTCCGGCGCCGCGTGGCGGAGCGCATCGGCGGCTGGGACCCGCGTTTCGGCGCCGGCGCGCCACTTCGCGCCGCGGAGGAGATCGACTTCGCCTACCGCGCCTCCCGCGCGGGCTTTCGCGTGGTCTATCGGCCCGATGTCGTCGTGCGCCACCACCATGGGCGGCGCGGGGTCGAGCAGGTGCTGAACCTTCGCCAGGGATACGCCTATGCCGGCGGGGCGCTGCTCATGAAGCACATGCTGGCCGGCGATGGCCTGGCCGCGCGCTACTTCGCCTGGAGCATCATCCATATGCTCGGCCGCGTGCCGGCACGCACGGAAGAGGACGCCCTGCCGGGCGGCGGCCGCCTGAGGCTGCGGCCCTTCCTGGGCGGTGCCTGGCGCTTCCTGTGGCAGGGGCGGCGATTGCCCGGCCCGCCGCCTCCGTCCTCGATCGCCGGTGCCGGGGCACAGGCCGGCCCAGCCTTCACCGGTCCGGCAAGTGACGCGAAGTGGCCGCTGGCCGGCCGCACGCACGAGACGTCGTAGGAAGGCCGGGCGCGGGCGTTCCGCTCAGAGCTGCGCGATGGCCTGCAAGGTGGCGGCCCGATAGGCGCCGTGCCGGTAGCGGTGCGTCCCCACGAAGTGCAGGAACCGCATGTCGCTTCCCCAGGGCTCGCCCCAGTAGTTCGCGTAGCGCGTGTAGGGCAGCACGACAGGGGCCGGGTCGTTGGCGATCACGTAGTTGGACGTCACCTGCTCGCTGCCCCATTCGGACCAGCGTTCCGACCCGAGCCGGGCCTCCGCCGCCGTGCACAGGACTTCCGCCTCGCGCCGTCCCGTGCCCATGCGGGCAAATCCGGCGAAGGCCGCGCAGCCGCGGACATAGGCGCGATCGGTGGGCAGGGGCAGTTCGGCCATCAGAGCTTCGATCGTCGCCTGGATGTGCCGGTGGCCGTTGCGGTTGGGCCGAAGATGTCCGAGCCCGTGCGGGTAGAAGGTCGGGGCAATCGTGCTCAGCGGCAGGGCGCCCGCGTCCGCCTCGGCGATCCCGCCGGCCAGCGTGAAGCTGCGGTTGGCGGCGATCGCCTCGGCCACCTCGGGCACCGGGCCGATGGTGACCGTGTCGGAATCGAGCTGGATGACGTAGTCGTCGGCGCGCAGGTCGAGGATCGCCAGCAGGCGTTCCCAGCATCCGCCTCTCGGGCATGGACCGGTGTCGATCTCGGCGATGGGGCTGATCCGGGGGTCGCCCAGGTGACGCGCCAGCACCTCCTTGTCTGCCCTGGTCAGCGTGCCGTCGTCGAGGATCACCACGCGCCCGCGACGGAGCTGGTGCCATAGCGACTTCACGGCCACCAGGTAGGGCCGGATCACCGCGGTGCCGATCATCGACAGCAGGACGACACCGTCGTCGGCCGGCGTGATCGGTGCCGTGCGGGCGACGGCGGAGGCCGCGCTGTTGTACGCGAACCTGGCGGCGTGATTGCGGATGCGATCCCAGCCCATCGAAGCGCGCCTCGGTGCTGATGCTTCAGGTCGGTGTCGGACGGAAGGTGTTGTCGGCGACGGGGAGTGTCGGGCCGGCCCGGCTACATGACGCCCTCCTCCACGCGTGGCCGGCTGGGCTCATGCCCGGCGCCGGCGCCGGCGAGCCAGCCCTCCATCACCAGCAACTGCCAGATCGCCTGCGTGTGGTTCATGGCGCCCGAGGCATGCTCGTCGATCACCCGGCGCAGGGCATCGCGCTCGAACAAGCCGGACTCCAGCATCGCCGGTCCCAGCAGCCTGTGCCGGATCGTCAGCGCGTCCCGGCGGAACTGCCCCGAGATGTCATCCGCGAAGCCCCGCTTGCCGCGCGTGAGCAGCGCAGGCGGCAGCAGCGAGGCGGCGGCCTCGCGCAGCACCCGCTTGCCCGTCGTGCCCCGCAGCTTGGCGCGTGGCGGAAGGGCGATCCCCCACGCCACCAGGTCCGGATCGAGCAGAGGGGGCCGCACCTCCAACGACACGGCCATGCTGGTCCGGTCCACCTTGGCGAGGATGTCGCCAGGCAGATAGGTGTGAAGATCCACGTACTGGGCCTGCAGCAGCGGGTCGGCCGGATCGCATTCCGCCATCAGCGAGGCGAAGCGGTCCGACGGATCGTGCCCTTCCACCGCGACACGCGTGGACCGTGCCAGAAGCCCGCGCCGGCGCTCCTGGGCGATGCGGCAAACCGTCCCGAAATATCCGATCGCGCTGTCGAGGCTGATCTCCGTCAGTGTCGTCTTGGCGCGGAGCCAGGGCGGCGCGCGGTCCAGCTTCGGATAGGCGCGCGCCAGGGCGCCGATCGCGTGGCGCCGCACTGTGGCCGGAAGCATGCGGCGCGCAGCCTCGGCGAGGAGATGCCAGCGATAGCGCCTGTAGCCCGCGAAAACCTCATCCCCTCCGTCGCCGGACAACGCGACGGTGACGTGCCGCCGCGCCAGGGAGCAAACGGCCAGCGTGGGTACGGCCGAATGGTCGCCGAATGGCTCGCCGAAGATGCGCGCCACGTCGCGGGCGGCTTCGATGTAGTCGGCCTTCCCGTCCTGGGCGGTGTGGTGCGTCCGATAGCGTTGCGCCACCAGCGCGGCATCCGGCCGTTCATCCGCGCCGCCGGGAAAGCCGATGGTGAAGGTCGCGAGCGGCGCATCCTGCGCCTGGGCCGCGAGCGCCGTGACGACGCCTGAATCGATGCCGCCCGAGAGAAAGGTGCCGAGCGGCACGTCCGACATCAGCCTGGCACGCACCGCAGCATCCAGCCGGTCGCGAAGTTCCTCGGCCGGTCGCGCGCAGCCTGGCAGGGAGACGGTCGGCGGCGCCCAGTAGCGCCGCGGTGCCGTCCGCGCCTGGCCGGCGTCCTCGATGGACAGGCGCAGGACATGCGCCGGCGGCAGGCGGCGTATGTCGGCATAGATGGTGGCCGGGTCCGGCACGTAGCCGAGCGCCAGGTAATCATCGACGGCCACCGGGTCGAGCCGCCGCGGCAGGCCGGGCAGGGCGAGCAGCCCGCCGATCTCGGAGGCGAAGGCGAAGGTGCCGTCCGGCAACCATGCGTAGTGGAGGGGCTTCTCACCGAGCGGGTCGCGCGCCAGCAGGAGGGTCGCCCGGCCGCGGTCCCAGAGCGCGAAGGCGAACATGCCGTTCAACCGCGCCGGCAGGCCATCGCCCCATTCCCGCCAGCCATGCAGCAGCGCCTCGGTGTCCGACCGCGTCCGGAAACGATGCCCGAGCGCCTCCAACTCGCGCCGAAGCGCGCCGTGGTTGTAGATCTCGCCGTTGAACACCACGACGACCGAACCGTCCTCGGTCGCCATCGGCTGCGCGCCGCCGGCCAGATCCACGATGGCGAGCCGCCGATGGCCGAGCGCCAGGCGTGGTTCGGCATGGAAGCCTTCGCCGTCCGGTCCACGATGGCGAAGGGCATCGGTCATCGCCCGGATCCATCCGGGATCGAACAGGGTCGGCTGGGAAGGCCGGAAAAGGCCTGCAATTCCGCACATCGCTAGAATCCCGTCTTGAGATGGGGCGTGCCCGGATAAAAGTGGCAAAAAACGAAACCGAAACAACCTATGCTTGTCGAATCGACTTGCAGTTGACGCTCGGGGACTGCTAGCGAAGGGAAGTAGGGAGAGCCTTTTCCCGAATCGGATGAGTGACGCCCGTCTCGAAAGGTGCGCCGCGTGTCATTGATGGAAAAGACCGAAGGTCGACCGGTTGTGATGGTCACGGGCATGGTCTCCCATGCCGCGGAGACGAAGCCCTGGCCCTGGCCCCGTGCCGCTCTCCTGATCCTCCTCGCGTCCCTTGGGCTCTGGGGCATCCTGGCACTCCTCGTCTCATCCGTGATCGGATGACGCCGGAACGGCGTCCGCGGGGTTGACGTTCGGCGGCGGTCTTGGCGGGCTGCCAGACCTGAGCCAGTTCACCACTTCCCTGAGGCCATCGCCGAGGCTTCGAGGCGATGGAAGGTCCAATGTCCGGCGCGCCCCGATCGGGGAGCCGAGCGAATGGCGAATTTCGCCGGCGCGCGGCAGGAGGTGCCGGGTGGCCGGCGAGACCCCGAAGATCTCCCCCAGCGTTTCCGCCAGGTGCAGGACGTTGGTCGCCTGCCCCGTGCAGACATTGAGGACGTGCGCGTCGGTACTGGCGGCGTCCATGGCGGCCAGCAGCGCCATCTGGACATCGGTTACGAAGACGAAGTCGCGGGTCTGGCGCCCGTCCCCGTAGATGTCGAGGGGCAATCCCCGCAGCATCCGGTCGCAGAAAACCGAGATGACGCCCGAGTAGGGCGATTTCGGATCCTGCCGCGGCCCGTAGACGTTGAAGAAGCGCAGGCCGAGGGTGGGGATCCCATGCACCACGCCGGCGACCCGCGCGTGCAACTCGCACCCCAGCTTGTCCGCGCCATAGGCGGACAGAGGCCGCGTGACGGCACTCTCCACGAGTGGCAGGTCGGCATTGCTGCCATAGACCGCCGCGGAGGAAGCATAGACCACGGGCAGGCCCCCGATGCGGGCAGCCTCGTCGAACACGGCAATGGTCGCGGACAGGTTGACCCTGTGCGTCTCGCACCATTCGCGCACGCCGCGCTCCACCGAGGCGATCGCGGCCAGGTGGAAGCACCCGGCCACGCCTTCCATGGCCTCGCGCAGCAGGGCGCGATCACCGACGTCGCCTTCCAGCAACTCCACGCCCGGCGCGAGGTTCTCGCGGTGACCGGTCGAAAGGTCGTCAACGACGCGGACGCGATCCCCGCGGGCGACCAGCGCGTCGACCAGATGCGAGCCGATGAAGCCGCATCCGCCGGTGACCAGGTAGGACATGCCTCGCCTCATGTGACACCGCCTCCCGACCGTGCGGCGAGGACGCGACGGAAGAGGGCGAGTTGCCCCGCGGTCGTCTCCTCCCAGCCGAAGCGCTCGGCGTGGGCGCGCGTCGCATCGCGTGCCGGCGGTGCCGCCAGGACCGCCGCAACGGCCTGCGCGATGGCATCCGCCGACACATCGTCGAGCACGATGCCGGCCTCCGGCGCGCAGATGGCCTCGCGGCTGCCCCAGGCCGGTCCTGCGACCACGGGCGTGCCGCAGGCCATGGATTCCAGCATCACGTTCGCCCAGCCCTCGCGCGTGGAGGCGAGCACCAGCGCATCCGCGGCGCCGTAAAGCGCCGGCAATTCCCCATGCGGGCGGGCGCCGAGCAGGCGGACGCGGTCTGCAACGCCGAGCCGCGCGGCCAGTGCCGCCAACGCCTCCCGGTCCGGACCCTCGCCGGCGATGAGGAGGGTGCAGCCAGGCAGGCGGGGCAGGGCGGAAATGGTGTGGTGATGGCCCTTGCGCTCGATCAGCAGGCCGACCGAGAGAAGCATCGGCCCCTCGATCCCCAGCGCGGCGCGCGCTCGCGCGCGGTCCAGGGGCGGCCGGAACACCGAGAGATCCACGCCGTTCCGCAGCACGGAGACCTTTTCCGGCGGCGCGCCGAGCGCGACCAGCCCGTCCCGCAGCCCGCTGCTGACGGCGATCAGCGCATCCGCCTCGTCGAGCGCCTGGAGGATCAGGCGACGCGGCAGGGCAAACTGCGGCAGCAGGCTGGTGTCAGAGCCGCGCGCGGTGATCACGACGGGCTTGCCGAGCCTTCGCCCGAGCCACGCCGCCACGACGCCGTCCGGGTAGAGATAATGCGCGTCGATGGCATCGAACGCGAAGCCCTGTGCCGTCAGCCGGCGGAGTGCTGCCTCCGCGGCCCGCTGCAGCATCCAGGGCGCGGTCCACATGCCGATCCGTGGCGGCGCGAAGAACCGGGGATGCAGCACGTGCAGGCCGTGGCGTGTCTCCTCGCGCGGGGCCCGGGCGTAGCGCGCCCAGGTGCCGAAGCGCTCCGAGCGGAGGGGAAACCAGGGCACCGGCGCGATCACGGTGCTGCTGGCCTCGCCGCTGGCGACCAGGTGGCGGAGGCGGTTCTCGACGAAGACGCCATGCGCCGGCTGCGCCGCGTTGGGATAGAGCGTGCTGAAGGTCAGCAGCCGCATGGATCGCCCCGCAGCAGGCGGTGCGGCCGGTCCGGTGCCGCTGTCCTGCACCCCTCGGCGGCGTTCGGCGACAGCGGCCGCCGGGCTGCCGGAGGAAACCGGACGCAGCGGGGCATCGATGCCGAAGGGCATGGCGCGCCGCCTCAGCGCGCGCCGGATTGGAACAGCACGACCCGGACGGTCGCGAGGACGATCCGCATGTCGAGCCAGATGCTGCGGTTCTCAATGTAGTAGAGATCGAAGGCGAGCTTGTTCCGTGCGTCATCGACCGAGGCGCCGTAGCGGAACCGGACCTGCGCCCAACCCGTGAGGCCCGGCCGCACGAAGTCGCGGTCCGCGTAGTGCGGGATCATCGCCGACAGTTGCTCGACGAAGCCCGGCCTTTCCGGACGCGGGCCCACGAATGCCATGTCGCCCCGAAGGATGTTGAGAGCCTGCGGGATCTCGTCGATCCGGGTGAGGCGAAGGAACTGGCCCACGCGCGTCACCCTCGGGTCCTGCACCCGGCACCAGACGGGACCGCCGGCTTCCGCATCCACCGTCATGCTGCGGAACTTGAGGATGGTGAAGACGCGTCCCCTGCGGCCGACGCGCTCCTGCCGGTAGAGGACCGGCCCGGGGGAGTCGAGCTTGATGGCGAGCGCGACAAGCAGCAGGAGCGGCAGCGTCAGCACGAGCAGCGAAAAGCTCGCCGTGATGTCGAGCGTGCGGTGCAGCGCCTGTTCCAGCCGGTACTGGCGGGCCGCACGGGTCGTCGTCAGCCAGTCGGGCGGCAGGTCCTCGGGGTCGAGGCAGTCGTCGCGCAGGCTGGCGCGGCGGATTTCGGGCCCGAACAACCCCGATGCGCCCTCCGCATAGGTGGTCGAGGTGGATGCCCCGTGATCCACCGTCAGGACGATGAACGGCTCCTGGAAGGCCGCTCGCCCGCTTGCACGGCCCGTCGACCGTGCGGTGGCAAATGCGGCGCCGCCCGGAGCCGTGCCGCCTGCAAACGAGAGCAGCATCAGGCCGGCAATGAGTGCGGCTTCGAGGCCAGCCAGGTCGTGCCGCGCGAAAGCGACGCCCGCCAGGAGGATGACCATGGCCGGGAGAGCCATCCGGCAGCCGGCCGCCGGGCCCCGCCGCAAGGCCCGCATGGCACGGCCGGGTCGAGACCCCAGCAAGTCACGGACACGGGTGCCGAAGGATCGCGTCATAACGCCTTCCTTGAGTGTATTGCCGCCCCGGCCGGCACGAAGTCCGCGGGGCGGTCGAAAACAATCGCTCCGCCCGCGCAAGTTCTGCGCAGGCGTCGCAAAAATGCATTCCCTTGCCCCAACGTTAGCAATGCTATCATGCTCAAAGCAATCGTGGTTAAAAAAAGCCTTTGGTAGTTTAAGCATCGATATCGCAACGGTTGAGCGAGGGCGTTGAAACGGATGCACGTCACGCGAGTGTGGGGCTCAATGCGGCATGTGGTGGCGGTCATGTGCGGGTTCGACCTGCAACCCGAATACTGCGATACCTCTGAAAAATGGAACATCGATTACATTGCATTTCGAGTCTGACGGAGCCTAGGATCGGGTGAAAACGGGGCGCCGAACGCTACCGCGCCAGCCCCCGGAGAACTGCCGGTTGAGTGGGCCGCGCCTGGAGCGGTGGTGGGAGGTTGGGATGGGGCACTCTGGCCGTTTCGGGATCGCGGTGTCGGCGCTGTGCCTGCTGCTCGCAGCCTGCGCGACACCATCGGAAGATGCGGCCGCGTCGGCGGCGACGGGGCCGGCCTCGGAATATGTGATCGGACCGGGTGACGGGCTCGACATCTTCGTCCACCAGGCGCCCGAACTCAGCGCAAGCGGATTGCCGGTGCGGCCGGATGGGCGGCTCTCCCTGCCGCTCGTGCCGGATATCGTGGCGGCGGGCCGCACCCCGACGCAACTCTCGCGCGAGATCCAGGAGCGCCTCAAGCGCTACGTCATCGAGCCGAACGTGACCGTGATGGTGCGCTCCTTCGTCGGCGTGCCGGGCCACCAGGTGCGCATCATCGGAGAGGCCGCCCAGCCGCGCAGCCTGCCCTATCGGGAAGGCATGACCGTGCTCGATGTCATCATCGAGGCGCGCGGCCTCACGCGCTACGCCGCGGGCAATCGCACAGAGATCATCCGGCGCGACCCGGCCGGCGGGTCGCCGCGGTCCATCCGCGTGCGGCTCGATGACCTGCTGCGTGGCGGCGACATCTCCCAGGACGTTGCCTTGCGTCCTGGCGACACGATCCTCATTCCCCAAGGATGGTTCTGAGCCATGGACCCGAGGGATCTCGTCAGGCGCTACATGGCCGCCGGCTGGCGCCACCGGTGGAAGGCGATGGCGGCGATCTGGCTCGTCGCCCTGCTCGGCTGGAGCGGCGTGCGCATGCTGCCGAACCAGTATCTCTCGACCGCCCGCATCTATGCCGATGCCGACGCGATCCTCGGGCTCCTGCTGCGCGGCATCGCCATCGACAGCTCGCCCGCGGCGCAGGTCGAGATGCTGCAGCGCACGCTCCTCAGCCGCCCCAACCTCGAGCGACTGATCGATCGCTCCGACCTCTCGCGCAGGGTCGCCGAAGGCGTCGACCGCGAGCAGATGCTGCAGCGCCTGCAGCGTGACGTCCGCTTCTACACGCAGAGCCGGAACCTCTTCGCCATCGAGTACCGCGACCGCGACCCGGTATTCGCGCAGAACGTCGTCCAGACGGTGGTCAACCTGTTCCTCGAGGCCGCCAGCGGCAGCGACCGGCGGCAGATGGAGAATGCGCGGACGTTTCTCCTGCAGCAGCTCTCCGCCTACGAGGTGCAACTCCGCGAGGCGGAGCGCCGCCGCGCCGATTTCACCACGCGCTACCAGGACCTTCTCTCGCTGAACGGCAGCGTCTCGCGCCTCGAGGCCGTGCGCGCCCGGCGGGAAGCCCTGCGCGGCGAGCTTGAGGACACCATCGCGCGCCGGGACCTGATCCGCGAACAGATCGACGCCGCGCCCCGGATGGCGCCGGTTGCGACGCAGGGCGGTGCGGCATCGGAAGCCGAGCGGCGCCTCGCTGAGCTGCGCCAGCGTTATACCGATCAGCACCCGGATGTGATTGCGGCGCGTGCCGCCGCTGCCGCCGCGCGCGGGAACGGCGGCCGCGGCGCGACCGCCGCGGCGCGGTCCAATCCGCTGCGCGAGCAACTCACGGTCCGGCTTGTCGATGTCGACGCGCAGATCGCCTCCCTCGAGCGCCAGATCCGCGACATCGACCAGGAGTCCGAACGCCTCGAGGACATGGCGCGCAGCGCCCCGGAAGTGCAGGCGCAGTTCGCCAACCTCGACCGCGACTACAACGTCATCCGCCGCAACTACGAGGAACTTCTGGCGCGGCGGGAATCCGTCAACATCGCCGACGCGGCCCGCACGAGCACCGAACGCGTCACGCTCGAGGTGGTCGACCCGCCGACCATGCCGACCGGCCCGGCAGGGCCGAACCGGCTGCTGCTGTCGGCGGGCGTGCTGCTTCTCGCACTCGGGGCCGGCGGTGCGCTCGTCGTCCTGCTCGTGCAGTTCGACGGCTCCTTCTACACGCTCAAGGAACTCCGCCGGCTCGGGCTGCCGGTCATCGGCGGCTTCTCGACGCCGGCGCCGCGCGTGCGGGCGAATGAGGCGATGCTGCTGGCCGGGAGCTTCGGGTTGCTGGTGATTGCCTTCCTCGCCGCCGCCTACGGCGGCCTGTCCATCATCGCGAGGCTTCAGGCATGAGCAGCATCCGCCCGACCCGCCCTCATCTCGTCGAGCGGGCAATGCTGGCCGCGGCCGTGCCGGCAGCGGTCGCCCCCGAACCGCCGCCGGCGCCCGTCGCACCGCCCGCCTTCGAGGACGTGCCGCCGGCGGGTCCTACGGAGGACCTCGCGCCGCGGCTGCGGCTCGAGGTCCTTCTGCGGGCCGGCCTCGTGGGTCCCGCAGCGGCGCGTTCGCGCCTGGCGGAGGAGATCGCGCTGGTGCGCGAACAGGTCATGCGCAACGTCGCATCGGCGGCGACTGAGGCAGGGCGCAGCGACCGCATCGTGCTGGTCACCAGCGCGCGGCCCGGGGAAGGCAAGTCCTTCGCCGCCCTGAACATCGCCGCGAGCATCGCGGCCGGCACGCAGCAGCGGGCGCTGCTGGTGGATACGGAAGGTGAGGCGGGGTCGCTGACGGGTCTGCTCGGACTTGCCGCCCATCCGGGGCTGGAGGCGCTGATGGCGGAGCCGGACCTCGATGCCGGCACGCTGCTGGTGCCGACCGAACTGCCGCAGCTCGACCTGCTCCCACGGGGACGGCCGGCCGCGGACCGGGCCCGGGCACCGCAGGGCAGCGCGATGAACGCGGCGCTGCTTCGTATCGCGCAGGCGCTTCCCCGGCACATCATCGTGCTCGATGCCACGGCCTGCCTTTCCTCGAGCGACCCGGGCCTGCTCGCCGCCGCGGCGGGCCAGGTGGTGATGGTCGTGGAGGCCGAGCGGACGCAGCGCGCGGAGCTCGAGGCCGCGCTCGACATCGTCGATTCCTGCCCGAACCTGCAACTCCTGCTGAATCGGATCCGGCTGACGGTCAGTGACAGCTTTGGCGATCGTGGCACGGCAGGAGATCATGTTGGTGGCAGCGCGAGCGCGTGATGCCGGCATCGCCGGAGGCGGCTTGCCCGCCGCGGTCGTGGCCGTGCTGTGGTTCGCGTGGCCACTCGCGGCCGAGGCGCAGCAAGGCAACGCCCCCGCCACCGGCAGTGTAGCGCCGACGGAGGGCGCAACGACGCAGGCCGGCGAGGCCCCCACGCAGAACGTGCCGGAGCGCCTGGTCTCCCCTGCGCTCGGCCCGCTTGCGGGCAGCGACAGGCCCATCACGCCGCGCGAAGGCCGGGACGTGCGCCTGGGCGGGTTCGGCGGGCTCGGCGGCCTCGGTGCCCCCTATGCGCCGGACCAGGCCGTGCCGCTGCTCGATCGCCCATGGTCGGTCCAGCCGCGCCTCACGCTGGAGGTGCTGGCGACCGACAACGTCTTCCTCTCCGCGAACGACACCCGATCCGACGTCATCACCTCGGTGACGCCGGGCATCACGCTGAATGTCAGCACGCCCCGCCTGCTCGGCACGATCAGCTACGACCCGACGGCGCGGTTCTACGCGACCTATACGAACCAGAACCGCGTGGACCAGTACGGCTCGGGGCAACTCCTCGCCGCCGTCATCCCGGGCAGCTTCTACGTCGACATGCGCGGCTCGGCCTCCGTCGTGCCCTCCGGCGGTGGCTTCTTCCCCGGTGCGGCGCAGCCCGTCTCCCGCGGCGACGACACGCAGCTCTACGCCTTCCAGGTGACGCCCTATCTGGTGCATCGCTTCGGCAGCGCCGCCACGGCGCAGATCGGCTACTCGTTCCAGTATTCCGAGCAGACCGGCAACGCGAACATCGCGACCGGCCAGCCGCTGCCGGAATTCGCCGCGCAGGACTACATGGCGCATCGCGGCTTCGCGATCCTGCGCTCCGGCGAGGATCTGGGCCGCCTCGCGCTGCAGGCCTCGGTGGATGGCACCGCCTTCGTCGGCACCGGCATCTACGACAACGCGCACCGCTTTCTCACCTCGGTGGAGGGGCGGTATTCGATCACCCCGACCATCGCCGTGCTGCTGGAGGGCGGGTACGAGAACCTCGAATACGGCGGCACGGCTCCGGGCAAGATCGAGGGGCCAATCTGGTCGGTGGGCACGCGGCTCACGCCGAGCCCGGATTCCATCGTCATCCTCCGCTACGGGCGGCGCGACGGGTTCAATTCCCTCTCGGTGAATGCGGGCATTGCCCTCGGCGGGCGAACGGACCTCTTCGCGAGCTACAACGAACGCCTCACCTCCTCCCTCGGCGATGCCCAGGACCTGCTGGCCAGCACGACGCTCGACGCGCTCGGCAATCCCGTCGACAGCCAGACGGGCGCTCCGGTGCTGCTCGTCAATCCGTTCTTTCCGGTACAGAACGCGCTCTTCCGCACGCGCACGGCGACGGTGACGCTTCGCCAGTCCTGGCCGCGCGACATCTTCACCCTGTCGGGCTCGTGGCAGGACAGGGATCCGGTCTCCGCGGCACCGGGCACGGTGGCGACGCCCGAGACGGGGGGCTACGCGACCTTCAGCTGGGCCCATGACCTGAGCCCGCGGACGACGACCATCGCCACGGTGCAGTATGGCCGCATCAAGCAGGACATCCCCGCAGGCACCACCGACAACTACTACAGCGCCTCCGCGGCCGTGGTGCATTGGCTGAGCGAGACCCTGATCGCCTCCGTCCAGCTCGCATGGACACGCCGGGATTCGGATGATCCGCAGTCCGGATACACGGAAACGATCCTGCGCGCGGTGGTGAGGAAGACCTTCTAGTGAGCGGCGCCCAGATGCAGATCGATGCCTACGGCTTTCGCAGCCCGCCCTTCCAGATGACGCCGGACGTCCGGCTCTATTTCCCGAGCACGGTGCACAGCCGCGCCTACGCCCACCTGCTGTTCGGCCTGGCGCAGCGGGAGGGCTTCGTCGTCGTCACCGGAGAGGTCGGCGCGGGCAAGACGACGCTGATCGAACGCCTCTGCGCCGAACTGGCGCCGACCGACCATGTCATCGCGCGCATCATGACGACGCAGGTCGAGGCGGATGACCTTCTGCGCCTGGTGGCGACGGCGTTCGGCGCCCCGTCCCACGGCAGCAAGGCCGAGATCCTCCGAAGCCTGATCGCCGTCCTCGGAGGCGGGGTGCATGACCTCGGGAAGCGCCCCGTGCTGATCGTGGACGAGGCCCAGGGCCTGCCCATCAGCGCCCTCGAGGAGTTGCGCATGCTCACCAATGTCACCGAGGGGGATCGCGCGCTTCTCCAGGTGATCCTGATGGGGCAGCCGCAACTCCGGCGCACCCTGGCGCGGCCGGACCTCGACCAGCTGCGGCAGCGGATCCTTGCGGCCTATCACCTGGCCGGGCTGACGCGGGAGGAGACACATCTATATGTGCGCCACCGCATGTCAGCGGTCGGTTGGACCGGACATCCGGCCTGGGACGAGGCGGCGCTCGACACCGTGCACCACCACACGGGCGGCATTCCGCGACGCATCAACCGGCTCTGCTCCCGCGTGCTGCTGGCCGGCTCGCTGGAGCACCAGGCATTGCTCTCCGCCGCGCTGGTGGAGGCGACGGCGGTCGAGCTGGAGCAGGACCTGAACGAGATCTGCGCCGATCCCTTGCCGTCTCCGCCGCTGACACTTCCCGAAGCGCCGGCTGCGGCACCGGCGTCGACGGCGCTCGAGGAAGCCATCCACGACCTCGGCGAGCGGGTCGGTGAACTGGAACGACTGACGACCAAGCGCGAGCGGGTCTTCCGGCGCCTGCAGGACCTTTTCGGAGACGTCAAGCCCGGAAGGACGCGGCGATGAGCGAAGAGCGCATCCGCAACGCCATGACCGTGGACGTCGAGGACTGGTTCCAGGTCCAGAACTTCGCCGGAGTGATTCCGCGTACGGC
Organism: Neoroseomonas soli; assembly: GCF_018129065.1. Lineage (GTDB taxonomy): Bacteria > Pseudomonadota > Alphaproteobacteria > Acetobacterales > Acetobacteraceae > Neoroseomonas > Neoroseomonas soli. Next base: position 66,082 of record NZ_JAAEDM010000005.1, read on the forward strand.
GTGGGACGGCCTGGAACGGCGTGTGGAGGCGAATACCGACCGCATCCTGCAGGACTTCGCGGACGCCGGCGTGCTCGCCACCTTCTTCACCCTCGGCTGGGTGGCGGAACGGCACGCGGCGCTGGTCCGGCGGATCGTCGCCGGCGGGCACGAACTCGCAAGCCACGGCTATGGCCACGAACTGGTCCACGCCATCGGCATGGCCGGCTTCCGCGAGGACATCCGGCGCGCGCGGCTGGTGCTCGAGGACACGGGCGGCGTGCCGGTCCGCGGGTACCGCGCCCCGACCTTCTCGGTGTCCGCGGCCAGGACACCCTGGGCGCACCGGATCCTGGCGGAGGAGGGGTATCACTATTCCTCCTCCACCTTTCCCGTGCGTCACGACCGCTACGGCGAGCCCGGCGCGCCGCGGCATCCGCACCGCCGAGACGCGGAGGGCGTGCCGGAAATCCCGCTCAGCACACTGCCGGCCTTCGGGCGCAACCTGCCCTGCGCCGGCGGCGGCTGGTTCCGGTTGCTCCCCTACGGCGTCACCCATGCCGGGCTGAACCGGGTCAACCGCGTCGAGGGGCGGCCTGGCGTATTCTACTTTCATCCGTGGGAGATCGACCCCGCGCAGCCGCGGGCGGAAGGTGCCGGCAGGCTGGCCCGCTTCCGGCACTATACCGGGCTCGGCAGCATGCGACGCCGTCTCGCTCGCCTCCTCACGGACTTCGCGTGGGGGCGGATGGACGAGGTCTTCGCCGATGCGATCGCGCCGGCGCAAGGCTGCGCCGCGGCGGCCTGAGCCGATGGCCCCGCGCGTCCGCATGCTCGACGAACAGGCCGTCCCCGCCTGGGACGCCTTCGTCCGCCCGGCGCGGGAGGCCACCTTCTTCCACCTGGCCGCCTGGGAGCGCGTGATCCGCAAGGCCTTCGGCCATGCCACCCACTACGCCTATGCGGAACAGGATGGCTGTATCGTCGGTGTCCTGCCGCTCGCCAGGATGCGGACGCGCCTGTTCGGCGACGTCCTGGCTTCCACGCCCTTCTGCGTCTACGGCGGCAGTGTCGCGGCAACGCCCGAGGCAGCCGTGGCGCTCGAGGCGCATGCGATCGACCTGCAGCGTCGCCTCGGCGTGCCTTGCCTCGAGTTCCGCCGCGCCGGCACGCCTGATCCGGGCTGGCTGCCGCGGCCGCCCCTCTACTTCACTTTCCGCAAGCCGATCCTCGTCACCGGGGATGACGACCGCGACCTCGAGCGGAACATCCCGCGCAAGCAGCGTGCGGAAGTGCGCAAGGCGCTGCGGCGCGGGCTGACGGCGGTGACCGACGGCGATGTCGACCGGCTGCACCGCGTCTATGCCGAGAGCGTGCGCAACCTCGGCAGCCCGGTCTTTCCCCGCCGCTATTTTCGCCTGCTGGCCGAGGCATTCCCGGAGGAGTCCGACGTCACGACGGTGCTGCACGAAGGCCGGCCCGTCGCGTCCGTGCTCAACTTCCATTTCCGCCAGGAGGTGCTGCCCTATTACGGCGGCGGCACGCGGGAAGCGCGCGGCCTGTCCGCGAATGACCTGATGTATTGGGAAGTGATGCGCGTCGCCGGCCGCGATCGCGGGGCGACCTCCTTCGATTTCGGCCGCAGCAAGCTCGGCACCGGCGCCTTCGACTTCAAGAAGAACTGGGGCTTCACGCCGCAGGAACTGCATTACTGCTATCGCCTCGCCCCTGGCGCGGCGGTGCCGGACAACAACCCGAACAACCCGAAGTACCGGTTGCTCATCGCCGCCTGGAAGCGCCTGCCGCTGCCCGTGGCGAACACGATCGGCCCGATGCTGGTGCGCGGCCTGGGGTGATGCGGCAGATGGCGCGCCGGCGGCTTCTCTTCCTCGCTCACCGGATCCCCTATCCGCCCGACAAGGGCGACAAGATCCGCGCCTGGCACATGCTCGACCACCTGGCCGAGACCTGGGAGGTGGATCTCGGCTGCCTGGTGGACGACCCGGCGGACCTCGCGCATCTGCCGGTTCTCGAGGCGCGATGCGCGACGGTGCGGCATGCGCGGCTGACAGGCGCCGCGCGTCGCTTGCGCGCCATGGCGGCGTTGCGGCCGGGCCGGCCACTGAGCCTCGGCTGGTTCCACGAACCGGGCCTGTATCGTTGGGTCCGGGAAGGTCTCGCGAGCGGGCGCTACGACGCGGTGCTCGCCTATTCCTCGACGATGGCGGCCTATGTCGTGGGTGCGCCGAAAGGTGCCGCCCTCGTGCTCGACATGGTCGACGTGGATTCCGAGAAATGGCGTGCCTACGCCGCGACGACCGAGGGCCCCATGCGTCACGTCTGGGCGCGCGAGGCCCGCACCCTTCTCGCCTTCGAGCGCCGCGCCGCCCTCGCCTTCGATCGCACCATCCTGGTGTCGCCCGACGAGGCGGCGCATTTCGCGGCCCTCGCGCCCGGCGCGGCGGATCGCATCGACTGGGTCGAGAATGGCGTGGACCTGCGGCATTTCGATGCCGCGCTCGAACTTCCCAGCCCCTTCGAGGGCGGCAGGCCGGCCATCGTCTTCACGGGCACCATGGACTACCGGCCGAACGTCGAGGCGGTGCGCTTCTTCGCCGACCATGTGATGCCGAGGCTCGCCGGTCTCGACCCCGCTCCGGTGTTCCACGTCGTGGGCGCCAATCCGGCGCCGTCCGTGCGCGCCCTTGCCGCCCGGGGGGATGTGCGCGTGACCGGCCGGGTGCCGGACGTGCGCCCGTACCTCGCGCACGCGGCGGTGGCCGTCGCGCCGCTCGGCATTGCGCGCGGCATCCAGAACAAGGTGCTCGAGGCCATGGCGATGGCGCGGCCGGTCGTCGCCTCTCCCCAGGCCTTCGAAGGCGTGCGAGCGGTGGCGGGCCGCGATCTTCTCGTCGCGGACGGTGCCGAGGCGATGGCAGCGGCAGTCGCGGCCGTGCTGCGTGGCGAGCATCCCGCCATGGGCAGTGTGGCGCGCGTCGCGGTGGCGCGTGGCCACGACTGGGGCGCGACGCTGTCGCGGCTCGATCGCATACTGGACGAGGCGATGCGCAAGCGGCTTCCCGAGACCGCACGGGTGGCCTGAACTTCCGGGCGACGGTCAGGGGGCCACCGAACCTGATCCCTCGGGGTTTCCCCGCACCGCGCCGCCCGTCGACGCGGCCGGCGGCACGAGGCAGAGATCGAGCGCAGCCCGGATCCTCGCCTCCGACATCTCCTGGCCGATGAAGGCGATTTCCTGCCGTCGGTCTCCGAACGGCTCCTGCCATTGTGCCGCCAGCCAGCGGCGCCAGGCCTCCTGCTGCGGCCAGGCCTGGCGGGGGCGGGTCGCCCACCAGGGGCCGGCCACGGTCAGCCGCCGCTGGCCGCCGGCCAGGTGCCATTCCATCGCCAGGTCGTGGCGGTCCGCCAGCCATGCGACGCCCTTCGCCCGCAGCACGCCCGGCAGCGGCGTGCGCAGCAGGGTGGCGAAGCGCTGCGGGTCCAGCGGCCGCCGGGCCCGCCAGACGAAGGACCGGATGCCGAACTCCTCGCTCTCCGGCACATGTTCCCCGGCCAGGGCGCGCGCCCAGCCCGGCGAGGCGCGCGCGCGCAGCGGATCGAAGCGGGCCGTGCCGATGAGTGTCGAGGGCGGGACTTCGCCCTCGACGCAGGGAATGACCTCCGCCGAGGGGTTCATGGCGCGCAGCAGGCCCACGAGCTGGCGCAGCTTCGCCGGCGACAGCAGGTCCGCCTTGTTCAGCAGGATGACGTCGGCGAACTCGACCTGGTCCGCCAGGAGTTCGACCAGCTGGCGCGCATCCTCGCCACTGGCCGCGAGCCCACGGTCGGCCAGCCGGTCCCTGCTGCAGTAGTCGGCAAGGAAGGACGGGCCGTCCACCACCGTGACCATGGTGTCGAGCCGCGCGACCTGGCTGAGGACGAGGCCGCCGGGACCCGGCAGGTCGAAGCCTGCGGCGACGGGCATGGGTTCGCTGATGCCGGTGCTTTCGATGACGAGCGCGTCGAAGCGGCCCGCGCGGGCGAGGCCGGCGACCTCGGTGATCAGTTCCTCGCGCAGCGTGCAGCAGATGCAGCCGTTCGAGAGTTCGACCAGCCGGTCATGGCCGCGGGGCAGGATCCCGATGGCATCCAGCAGCCCCGCGTCGAGGTTGGTCTCCGCCATGTCGTTGACGATGACGGCAAGGCGCAGGCCGGTGGGGGCGGCAAGCAACCGGCGCAGGACCGTCGTCTTCCCCGAGCCCAGGAAGCCGGACAGCACCGTGACCGGCAGGCGCGCCTCGGCTGCTGCCGCGGTCATGCCCGTACCGTTCCACGGCGGGCCTGGCCGGCGGACGACGCCATCGTGAACGAAAACCGGCAATGGGCGTTCGCGAGCATGCTGAATCAATTGCACGTCTCTCGAAACGATATCAATATCCATCCTACGAACATTTCGTTCCCCGGAAATGCGTGGCGAGAAGCATTCTGTAGATGCCTGGATCATTACGTGAAACGTCACTTGTTGCTCTTGTGGACGTTGCGCGTTGTCTGGGAATACATCTTTCGGTTGAGCGAATTCGGCACGACTACGCACTAAACGGGGCAGAACCGCCGTTGGCGCTACTCCTTCGTATCGGCCGCGAGGCCGGGCTTCGCGTCGAGCGCGCCACGCTCCGATGGGACGACCTGAAGGGCGTGGATCCCAACCATCCGGTCATGGCCCGTCTCGAAAACGGCAACTGGGTGGTCGTTCTGGGAGCGCAGGAGACGGGCGGGCAGGACGGCAGCGAGGCCCTGGTCCGCGACCCGCTGGCGCCGGCCGACGGCACTCTGCGCATCCCGCGCGCCCGCTTCTGTGAATCCTGGCAGGGAGAGACGCTTCTCCTGGCGCGCGGCGGCGAGGCCGGCGCCGGGCAGGACGCGGCGTCAAGCTTCGGCCTCGGCTGGTTCCTGCCTGAATTGTACCGCGAGCGCCGCCTGTTCGGCGAGGTTGCCATCGCGGCCTTGTTCCTCTGCCTGCTCGGCCTCGCCGTGCCGGTGTTCTTCCAGATCGTGATCGACAAGGTGCTGGTGCACCAGAGCATCGCCACGCTGCAGGTGCTGTTGGTGGGCGTCATGCTGGCGCTCGTCTTCGACGGGCTCTTCGGCTTCCTGCGCCGCTATCTGCTGATCTATGCGACGAACCGCGTCGATATCCGGGTGGCCACCAGGACCTTCGGCCACCTTCTCCGCCTGCCGATGGACTTCTTCGAGCGCATGCCCGCCGGGGTGGTCGTGCGCCACCTGCAGCAGGCGTCCCGCGTGCGGGAATTCCTGACGGGACGGATGTTCCTCACGCTGCTCGACAGCATGACGCTGTTCGTCTTCCTGCCCATCCTCTTCCTGTACAGCGCGCGGCTGGCCCTGGTGGTGCTCGGCTTCGCCTTCGTCGCGGCACTGGTCGTGGCCGGGTTGTCGGCTCCCTTCCGCCGCCGCCTCGCCGCGCTGCACAAGGCCGAGGGCGAGCGCCAGGCGCATCTCGTCGAGAGCGTGCACGGCATGCGCACGCTGAAGTCGCTGGCGATGGAACCGCGCCAGCGCAGCGCCTGGGACGAGCGCTCCGCCGAGGCGGTGCGCATGCGCCATGAGGTCGAGAAGGTTTCGGCCGTCGCTCTTTCGCTCACCGGGCTGCTCGAGAAGACGATGCTGGTCGCCATCGTCGGTCTCGGCGCGCTGCTGGTGTTCGAAGGCCATATGACGGTCGGCGCTCTGGTGGCCTTCAACATGCTCGCCGGGCGCGTGTCGGGGCCGCTCATGCAGCTCGTGGCCATGGCGCATGAGTACCAGGACGTCGCGATGTCCGTGCGCATGCTGGGCGAGGTGATGGGGGCGGAGGCGGAGCGCGGCGGGCGCGGGCAGGGCATCACCCCGCCGATCGAGGGCGCGGTCGAGTTCGACGAGGTCACGTTCCGCTACGCCGGTGCCGCCGCGCCGGCTCTCGCCGGTGTCTCCTTCCGGGTGCCGGCCGGAGGGGTGCTCGGTGTCGTCGGGCGGAGCGGGTCCGGCAAGACGACCATCACGCGCCTGTTGCAGGGCCTGCACACGGCGGAGGAAGGCGTGCTGCGGCTCGACGGGCACGACATCCGCGAATTCGACCTGGCGCACCTGCGTGCTTCCATCGGCGTGGTGCTGCAGGAGAACTTCCTGTTCCGCGGCACGGTGCGCCACAACATCGCGGCGCCGCGCCCCTCCGCGAGCCTCGAGGAGATCGCCGAGGCCGCGCGCCTCGCGGGCGCGGACGAGTTCATCGAGCGCCTGCCGCGCGGCTTCGATACGCCCATCGAGGAAGGCGGCCAGAACCTTTCCGGCGGCCAGCGCCAGCGGCTGGCCATCGCACGGGCGCTGATCATCCGGCCGCGGCTTCTCATCCTGGACGAGGCGACGAGCGCGCTCGACCCCGAGAGCGAGGCGATCGTCCGCCGCAACCTGCGGCGCATCGCGGAGGGTCGGACGGTGATCATCGTCTCCCACCGCCTCGCGACCCTGACCGACGCCAATTCGATCCTCGTCATGGATCGCGGGCGGGTGCTCGACATGGGGCGCCATGCGGAACTGCTGCAGCGCTGCACCGATTATCGGAGCCTGTGGAACCAGCAGATGAGGCAGGTGGCATGACGGCACCGGCCATCCGCAGCGTCGAGGGGAAGAGCGGGCCGCAACCGCAGGAGCGCCGGCCCCCGGAGGTCGTGCCGCTGCGGCCGCGGGCGCCCGGGCCGCTGGCAGCCTTTCGCCCGCCGGCGATCGCGCTGGAGGAGCGGCCCCCGCGCATCCTGGCGCGACTGGTCCTTTACACCGCCGCCGCCCTGATGGCCGCGGCGCTGGCCTGGGCCTCGCTATCCTATGTGGATCGCGTCATCGTGGCGCCCGGGCGGCTGGTGGCGACGACGCCCAACCTCGTCGTGCAGCCGCTCGAGACCTCGGTGATCCGCACTCTCGAGGTCGCACCCGGGGACGTCGTGCGGGCTGGTGCGACCCTGGCCACGCTCGATCCCACTTTCGCTGCCGCTGATCTCGCGCAGCTCCGCGCGCGCGTTGCGGCGCGCGCGGCGCATGTGGCGAGGCTGGAGGCCGAGCTGTCCGGGGCGGCATATGCCGCCGGCCCCCTTGCGGACGAGGAGGTCCGGCTGCAGGCGGCGAGCTTCGCGCAGCGCCGTGCCTTCCGCGAGGCACGCTTCTCCGAGTTCGACGCGCGCATCGCCTCGACCGAAGCTTCCATCGCGACCAGCCTCCGCGACCAGCAGGTGCTGGCGGCGCGGCTCGACGTGGTGCGCGAGCTCGAGGCGATGCGGGCCCAGCTGCTGTCCTCGCAGGTCGGCTCCCGCGTCGCCCTTCTGGAAACGCGGAACGTGCGCCTGGAACTCGAGGGGCGGCTCGAACACCAGCGAGCCAATCTCGATGAACTGGCGCAGGACGTCCTGCGCAACCGGGCCGAGCGCCGGTCCTTCGCCGAGGAGCAGCGGCAGCAGATGCTGGACGACCTGGTCCGCGTCCGGGCGGAACGTGACGCGGCGCACGAGGAACTCGCAAAGGCCGAACTGCGCCGGAACATGGTGGTGTTGACCGCGCCGGCCGACGCCGTGGTGCTCGAGATTGCCGCGCGATCCGTCGGTTCCGTGGTGCGGGAGGCAGAGACGCTCTTCACGCTGGTTCCCCTCGATGCGGTGCTGGAGGCGGAACTCGCGATCGAGCCCTCTGATGTCGGGCGCCTGGCAGTGAGCCAGCGCGTCAGGATCAAGTTCGACGCCTTCCCCTACCAGGAGCACGGCACGGTCGACGGCGAACTGCGCACCATCAGCGAGGGTGCCTTCCCGCGCGGGCGTGAGAACAGCGGCGAGACGGCCTATCGCGGCCGGGCCACGCTGGGCGCGATCGCACTCCGCGGCGTTCCGGATGGAACGCGCCTCATGCCAGGCATGACGGTCGTGGGCGAAGTCCAGGTCGGCCGCCGCAACCTGCTCGCCTATTTCGCCTATCCCCTTCTCCGCGGGCTCGACGAGAGCCTGCGGGAGCCCTGATCTCGGTCGCCGGAGGATCCCCCCCATGTCCGCCACCACCACGGCCACCCTGCAGCCGCTGCTGACGAAGTTCGAGTTCGTCTCGTTCGAGGATCCGACGATGGCAACGTCGGATGACATTCTTGTGCTGGGCGTCGGCGGCGAAGGCAGCACGTCGACCTTCACGGTCACGAGCACATCCACGACGTCGACCGCGACGGACTCCACAGCGAGCTTCTCCGCCGCCGGCACCACCACGAGCGCGTCGACCTTCCAGGCGACGGCCGCGAACCGGATCGTGCAGGAGAACATGCTGCCCGGCACGCCGCAGAGCGTGTGGGACCTGATGCAGGGCGCGTCGTCCAGCATCGAGGGCTTCACGACCGATATCAGCTACGACCTCGGCCAGGCTGTCAGCTTCAAGATCAACACGGATTCCAGCAACTACCGCATCGACGTCTACCGCCTCGGCTACTACGGCGGCGACGGCGCGCGCCTGGTGGGCTCGATCAACCACCAGGCGTCCCAGGCGATCCTGCAGCCGGATGCGCTGCGCGATCCGTCGACCGGCCTCGTCGACGCCGGCAACTGGTCCGTGACGGACATGTGGAACATTCCCGTCGATGCCGTCTCGGGCATCTACATCGCCAAGCTGGTGCGCCAGGATGGAACCTTCGGCGAAAACCACGTCCCCTTCATCGTGCGCAACGACGCGGCATCCAGCGACATCGTGTTCCAGACCTCGGACACGACCTGGCAGGCCTACAACGGATGGGGCGGGGCGAACCTCTATGGCGGCAACGGGCCGGGCGGCGACAGCGCGCCGGGGCGCGCCTATGCGGTCAGCTATAATCGTCCGATCACGACGCGCTATCCGGGTGGCGGCTACCTGGCCGGCCCCCAGGACTTCATCTTCGGCGTCGAGCATTCCGCCGTGCGCTGGCTGGAGATGAATGGCTACGACGTCTCCTACATCGCGGGCGTGGACACGGCGCGCAACGGCGCGGGCCTGCTCGACCACAAGATCTTCCTGTCGGTCGGGCACGATGAGTACTGGTCGGGCGACCAGCGCGCCAATGTGGAAGCGGCGCGCAACGCCGGCGTCAACCTCGCCTTCCTCAGCGGCAACGCGATGTACTGGAAGACCCGCTGGGAAGGGAGCATCGACGGCAGCAACACCGACTACCGGACGCTCGTCTCCTACAAGGAGACGCGCGCCGGCGCGAAGATCGACCCGAGCGGCGAGTGGACCGGCACTTGGCGCGACCTGTCCTACGATCCGTCGCTCGGCGGGCAGACGCCGGAGAACGCGCTGCAGGGCACGATGTTCCAGGTGGACAGCTACCGCCTGGACTCGATCACCATTCCCTACGCAATGACGCAACTGCGCTTCTGGCGGAACACGGCGGTCGCCGAGACGGCGCCCGGCGAAACCGCCGAGTTGGTGAAGAACCTCCTCGGGTACGAATGGGATGTCGCTCCGGACACGCCTTTCACCCCCGATGGGATGATCCGGCTGTCGAGCACGACGCTCGACGTCAACACCTTGCTCGCCGACTACGGGACCGCGGTGGGTCCGGGCACCGCGACGCACAACCTGACGCTCTACCGCGCGCCGAACGGCGCCTTGGTCTTCGGCGCGGGCACGGTCTACTGGTCGTGGGGGCTGGATTCCAACCATGACCTCGAGGGCACGCCGACGGACGTCAATGTCCAGCAGGCGATGGTCAACCTCTTCGCCGACATGGGCGTGCAGGCGACGACGCTGCAGTCCGACCTCATGCCGGCTACCGCATCCATCGACTTTTCCGCGCCCACCTCGCAGGTCTCGACGCCCGGCGGTGGGCTGACGGTGACGGAGGGTCAGCGCGTGCTGCTGACCGGCACCGCAGCGGATGTGGGCGGACGTGTCGCTGCGGTCGAGGTGTCGACCGATGGCGGCCAGAACTGGCGGGCGGCGACGCTCACCGGCAACACCTGGAGCTACACCTGGGTGGCGCCGCTGGCGGGCGCCTACAGCATCATGTCGCGGGCCGTCGATGACAGCCTGAACATGGGCTTCTCGAGCAGTCCCGTGCAGATGACGGTCACGCCGGCGACGCAGGTCACGTTGTTCAGCCCGGACGACACGCCCCCGCCGCTTCCCGGCACCTGGGATCCGTCGACCGTGCCCGTATGCTGCAATGTCTGCGTCGTGCACGTCTTCGGCCCGACGGAACTCGGCGTGAAGTTCACATCCGAGCGCAGCGGAACGATCTCCGGCATTCGCTTCTACAAGGACGACCAGAACACCGGACCGCACGTCGGCAACTTCTGGACTGCCAACGGGACGTTGCTGGCAACCGCGACCTTCACGAACGAAAGCGGCAGTGGCTGGCAGCAGGTGAACTTCTCGCAGCCGGTGTCGATCGCCGCAGGCACGGTCTACGTCGCCTCCTACCACACGACGACAGGCCTCTACCTGGCGACGCCGGGCGTGTACTTCGCCGAGAGCCATACCAGCGGCCCGCTGACCGCGCTGGCAAGCGATTGGCAGACCGGCCCGAATGGCCTCATCGCCTACGGCGCGGCTGGGACGTTCCCGACGGGGCCTGTCCAGAACGCAACCAATTACTGGGTCGACGTGGTTTTCAACCCCGCGTCGACGGTGGGCAACAGCGCGCCAGCCGCGACCGCCGATACCGGCATCGCGGGCGACAAGAATACGCGCATGGTGATCTCGGCCGCGACGCTGCTTGCCAACGATACCGACCCGAATGGCGATCCATTGGCTATCAGCGGCGTGTCGGGGGCATTGCATGGCACGGCGGTGTGGGATGCCTATCGCCAGACCGTCACCTTCACGCCCGATGCGGGATATACGGGGGAAGCCGGCTTCACCTACGCCATTACGGACGGCCGTGGCGGCACTGCGACGGCAGGGGTGACGTTGACGGTGAAGGAGCCACCGTACCGCGTCAGCCTTTTCACGGCGACCGACACGCCGACCTTCGCCAATGTCGCGGACACCAGTCCCGTCGAACTCGGCGTTCGCTTCGTGTCCTCGACGACCGGCAGCATCACCGGCATCCGCTTCTACAAGGGTGGGATGAACACCGGGACCCATACGGCCCACTTGTGGAAGGCCGACGGGACGCTGCTCGCCTCGGCGACCTTTGCCAATGAGACGGCGAGCGGCTGGCAGCAGGTGGACTTCGCGACGCCGGTGGCCATTACGGCGGGTCAGGCCTATGTCGCGGGCTACCACACGACGTCGGGCCTCTACTCGGCCTCGCCCAACTACTTCAGCCAGAACTACGTCAACGGACCGCTTTCGGTGGACGGCGGCACCAGCGGCCTGTTCGCCTATGGCGCGGCCGGCACCTTCCCGAACCAGACCTACAATGCCACCAACTACTGGGTGGACGTGGTGTTGCAGCCGGCGAGCCAGGTCAACGAGCCACCGGTGGCAGCCGCCGATACCGGCTTCGTCGCTTCGCGCAACACGCCGATCTACATCGCGGCCTCCTCGCTGCTGTCGAACGACACCGATCCCAATGGGGACGTGTTGAGCATCACCGGTGTTTCCGGCGCGCAGCACGGCACGGTCAGCTACGATGCCCAGGCCCGCGTGGTCACCTTCACGCCGGAGGCCGACTACGCCGGACCCGCCTCGTTCACATACGGTGTCTCCGATGGGCGCGGCGGCACTTCCTCGGCGGGCGTCGTTCTGCAGGTGCAGGACAGCGGCGCGATCGTCACGCTCTTCCAGCCGGCCGCGACGCCGACCACCGCATCCGTGAACGACGCCAGTTCCATCGAAGTCGGGATGCGCTTCCAGGTCACGCAGGCGGGCAGCATCACCGGCATCCGCTTCTACAAGGGTTCGCTGAACACCGGCACGCACACCGCCAACCTGTGGGCGGCTGACGGCACGCGGATCGCCACGGCGACCTTCGTGAACGAGACGGCGAGCGGCTGGCAGCAGGTGAACTTCGCCGAGCCGGTCACTATCGCCACGGGGCAGACCTATGTCGCCTCCTACCACACGAATACGGGATACTATTCGGCGACGCCGGGCTTTTTCTCGAGCAGCTATACCAACGGCGCCATCGTCGCCGAGGGCGGCGCGAACGGCGTCTTCCGCTACGGGAACTCGGCCTTCCCGACCCAGAGCTACAACTCCACCAACTACTGGGTGGACGCGGTCTTCTCGCCGGGCAACAGCCAGCCTGTGGCAGGGGACGATACCGGCATCGTGGCCTATGCCGGTACGCCGCTGGTGATCCCGATGTCCGCCCTGCTGGCGAACGACCGGGATCCGAATGGGGAGCTACTCACCATCACCGCCGTGGCGAATGCGACCAGCGGGACAGCGGCGCTGGACGCCAGCGCCGGCACCGTGATCTTCACGCCGGATCCTGGCTACGCGGGGCTGGCCGCCTTCGACTACACCGTGTCCGACCCTGAGGGTGGCACCGATGCCGCGCATGTCGGCATCGACGTGATGGCGCCCGGCCAGGGTGAGCGGCTCTTCTCTGCCTGGGACACGCCTGCGGTGGCCTCCGCCCAGGATCCTTCGCCGGTGGAAGTCGGCGTGCGGTTCTCCGCCAGCGTCGGCGGGCAGATCACCGGCATTCGCTTCTACAAGGGGGCTTTGAATACCGGGGCGCATGATGGCCGTCTGTGGGCAGCCGACGGCACCCTTTTGGCGTCCGCCACTTTCACCAATGAGACAGGGAGCGGCTGGCAGCAGGTCGACTTCGCCGCACCCGTCAACATCAGCGCGGGCCAGACCTACGTCGCCTCCTACCGGACGAGTTCCGGCTACTATTCGGTGACGCCAGGCTTCTTCGCGAGTGCGTATCAGAACGGCGTGCTGACGGCGCAGGGCGGGGCGAACGGGGTCTTCGCCTACGGCAGTTCCGGCGGTCTTCCGAACCAGTCCTGGAACTCGACCAACTACTGGGTGGACGTCGTGATGGATGCGCGCAACCGCGGCCCCACCGCCAATGCGGATTCCGGTTTCGCGGTTGCCGGCACGACTCCGCTCGTGATCCCCTTCTCCGCGCTGCTCGGCAATGACACGGACCCGGACGGGGATGCGCTGACGATCACCGGCGTTTCCGGCGCAACACACGGCAATGCGGTCCTGGACAGCCAGGCGCGCACCGTCACCTTCACGGCGGAGCAGGGCTATGCCGGGTCGGCCTCCTTCGACTACGCCGTCTCGGACGGGCGGGGCGGGTCGTCGCAGGCCGGCGTGGCGCTCGACGTCTCGCAGCCCGTCGTCACGAGCAGCCTGTTCGCGGCGTCGGATACACCTGCGACAGCGTCGGTCAACGATCCCGGCTCCATCGAACTGGGCATGCGTTTCCAGGCGACGGTCGCCGGCAGCGTGACGGGGGTGCGCTTCTACAAGGGCGATCTGAACACCGGGACGCACACGGGCAGCCTGTGGACAGCGACCGGCAGCCTGCTCGGTTCGGTGACCTTCGCCAACGAGACCGCAAACGGCTGGCAGCAGGCGAAGTTCGCGACGCCGGTCAGCATCACCGCCGGTACGGACTACGTGGTCTCGTACCACACGAATGCGGGCTACTACTCCGCGACCCCGAACTACTTCTCGAATGCGAAGGAGAGCGGTCCCCTCCTCGCGCCGTCTTCGGCCTCGAGCGGCGGGAACGGCCTCTACGCCTATGGTAGCGGCGGTTTCCCGTCCAACAGCTACAATGCGACGAACTACTGGGTGGACGTGCTCTTCCAGGGCCAGCTCGCCGCATGACGCGGCTGCGTCGCGGCTCGCTCGCCCTGCGGGGTGTGCGCGGCCGCGGCGCAGGCTGGACCCGGGCCGCGCGATGGCGGAAGATTCGCTGAACGACGACCCCAAAGCGGGGCGCAGTCATGGGAGAAGTGAATGCACTCTGAACTTTTTACGGACGGCATCGGCGAGATCACCGTCAGCGGCTCCATCGTCCGCGTGGACCTGGTCAGCCTCTCGCCGACCGAGCGCGATGCGGACAACAAGCCGAAGCCCGTGCTGCGCCAGCGGCTGATCTTCTCGGTCGAAGGCTTCGCCAATTCCGTGGATGTCATGCAGAAGGCCCTGCAGGGTTTGATCGATGCCGGCGTGGTGCGCCGGACGCCCGGGGCGCAACCCGCGGAGCAGAAGCCGCAGGGTTCACCGAATTTCCGCTGACGCGGTCCCTGGCCGCCGGCGGTCGCTGAAGGAAGGACGCCGCATGGCGGCCAGGTCCGGCAGGCTGGCCGGGGGGCCGGCCTCGACGATCCTCCCGGCCGAGATGTGCACGACATGGTCGGCGACCAGTGCCGTGTCGAGCCTGTGCGTGACCAGCACGAGCGTCCGCCCGGCGAAGGCGCGCCGCATCCTGTCGCGCACCTCCTCCTCGAGCGTCGCGTCGAGCGCGTTGGTGGCCTCGTCGAGGATGAGCATGTCCGGATCGTTCAGCACGGCGCGGGCGATGCCGATTCGTTGCCGCTGACCGCCGGAAAAGTTCAGGCCCTGCTGGCCGACCCAGCTATCGAAGCCCTCCGGCAGGGCCACGATGAAGTCCAGGGCCCCGGCCATCTCGGCCGCGGCGCGCAATTCTACCTCGGTCGCGTCGGGGCGCGCGAGGCGGATGTTGTCCGCCACCGTGCCCTCGACAAGTTCCACATCCTGCCCCGCGACGGCGAGGCGCGAGAGCCAGGCCTCCCGCGAAATCGCCTCCAGCGGCGTACCGTCCACCAGGATCGCACCGCTGCCCGGATGATAGAGACGCAGCAGGAGGTTCACGATCGTCGTCTTGCCCGCGCCGCTTTCCCCGATGATGGCCGTGACCGCGCCGGCCGGGATCTCGAAGCTCGTGTCAGCCAGGGCCGCACGGCTTGCGCCCGGGTGCGTGAAGCCTACGCCCTCGAAGCGGATCCTCTCGCGCGTGCCCGTGAATGGCAGGTTGCCGGACGGCTCCGCGGGCATGCGCGCATCGCCCAGCATCGCGAGCACCGTGCGCATGGCGGGCTCGGACTGCGCGACCGCCAGCAGATTCGCCTCGAGTTCGCGCAGATGCGGCTGCAGGCGATAGAGCAGGGCGACGCAGGCGAGCGTGATGGCGAAGGGCGTGTCGCTGGCCTGCGCGACCACCACCACGGCGCAGAGAAGTATGAAATACCCCACCTCGGTGGCGGGCGGAATGAGCGCGTGCAGGTGCTCGACCGCCATCCCGGTGGTCCGGGCGCGGCCGGAGGCGCGTTCGAATTCCTCCTGGAAGCGCCGTTCCTGGCCGAAGGCCCGGATCGTTCGAAGCCCCTGCAGGACAACGAGCGATCCCAGGGCGAGGCCATGGTTCACCTGCCGCATTTCCTCCCCCAGCCGGCGGGCGCGGCGCGAAAGCAGGTGCAGGCTGGCGAACAGCGCGATCGAGCCGGCCGCCGCGATCAGGGTGATCCGCCAGGACAACCCGAACAGGACGGCGCCGAACACCATGATCGAACAGGCGCTGATGACCATCCGCGCGACGGCCATCGCGGCATCGGCAAGCGCCCAGGATGAGGTGGCGAGCGCATCGAGAAGCTCGCCCTGGTCGTAGCCGCGGACCTCCGCATAGGGCATCGTGAGGTAGCGGCCGTGAAGGCGGTTCCGGACGCGCTCGCTCAGCGCCGTGCGGATGTTCGAGGCCAGCAGGGAATAGGCGAGGCCGAGCCCCGCCTTTGCGGCAATGAGGCCGACGATCGCCGCCATGAGCGCGAGATCGGCATGCTCCGTCCCCAGGAACCTCCGTGCCGTGGAGAACACCATCTCGAGGAGCCCGCCCACGACGGGAAGCGGTTCGCCCGGCGCCATGGCGAGCTGCAGGAACACGACCACCAGGGTGATGCCAAGCGTCTCGGCGAGCGATGCCGCGAGGCCGAGGAGCACCAGTG
The DNA here is from genome assembly GCF_018129065.1 of Neoroseomonas soli. GTDB lineage: Bacteria > Pseudomonadota > Alphaproteobacteria > Acetobacterales > Acetobacteraceae > Neoroseomonas > Neoroseomonas soli. The sequence continues at coordinate 81,996 of NZ_JAAEDM010000005.1, forward strand.
ACGGCAGGGCGCGCAGCTGGGGCCCGGCAAGTTGCAGGAGCTTCCCGATCTCGCGGCGGGTCAGGGCGCCGCTTCGACGCCCTCCGTCGTCACCGGGGCTCCCCTGCGGCGCCGGGGTCATGGCGCGGGAAATGCCTCCTCGACGCATCCGATCGGGAAGCGCGGCGGCGCGGGTGATTGCCGGGGGGGCTCACGGCCCGGCATGCGCTGCGTCAGCGAAGCGTGGCGGCGGCGCAGCATGTCCCCTGCGACGCTTCGGCATTCGGAGATGATGTGGGACACCGATCCGCACTCGCCCATCCGCAGCAGCGCCCAGGCGATGATCCAGGCCTCCCCGAACTTCCAGGCATGCAGGGCGCGGCTGAGCAGCCATCGCGCGGCGTGCAACTCGCCGTGGTCGATGTTCGCGCGCTCCGTCGGGAACATCTCCCGCAGGTTCGCCGCGACGATCTGCCAGGACCGGAACATCTGCAGGGCGTCGCGCGACATGGTGGCGGAGCCCTGGCGATAGCCGGTCAAGGGTTCGGGCAGGACCGCGACGTGGTGCCTGGCCGCGATGCGGCAGTAGAGCAGCAGGTCCTCGCAGCCCTGGGCGCGGCGGGCGCGCAGCGTCTCGTCGTAGCCGCCCGCCTCGAGAACGGCGGATCGCAGCATCAGTGCCGCGCTGCCATTGCCGACCACGTTGCCCCGGCACATGCGGGAGAGCACCTCGCCCTCGTCCCGCGGCCGGTCCCCGAAGCCGACAACGCGGCTCTCCTGGTCGATCAGCGCCGACCAAGTGTAGACGAGGCCGACGCGCTCGCCCCCTTCGCGGAACAGGGCGAGCTGGCGCGCGATCTTGGTCGGCTCCCAGAGGTCGTCGGCATCGATGGGCGCGATGTAGGGCGCGGCGGACTCCGCGATCCCGCGATTGCGCGCGGCCGCGACACCGCCATTGGCCTGCCGGACCAGGCGCAAGCGGGGATCGGCCGCCGCGTGGGCGAGCACGATCTCCGCAGTGCGGTCGCGGGAGCCATCATCGACCACGACGATCTCCAGGTCGCGATGCGTCTGGGACCTGATGCTGCGCAGCGTCTCGTCGATCGTCCGTTCGGCGTTGAAAGCCGGCACGATCGCGGCGACCGTTTCCTCGTGGGCGGTGGCCATCACTGCGGCCTTTCCACGGCGGCGGCGAAGTCGTCGAGATCCCAGGCGCCGAAGACCTCGAGGCGCGGCAACGCGAGCAGCGGATCGCCGATCCGCGCCCAGGCAGGCCGGACCGAGAAGCCGATCTCATAGCCGCAGGCCGCGGTGAGGTGCAGGAAGCGCGCGTCGAGCGTGCCGTAGGGCGCCGCGAGCGCCGTCGCCCGGCGCCCCAGGCGCGCCTCCAGCGTCGCGCGCGACCGTGCCAGCTCCTCCGCCAGTTCGGCGGTGGAGAGACTGTCGCCATGGACATGATGCGCCAGGTGGCTACCGAAGCCCACGCCCTCGCGTGACAGCGCGACGATGTCGTCCCAGTCGAGCAGCGGAGCCGGCGGGCCATGGCCACTGTCCCAGGCCGCGGTGCCGCCGACGGTGTCGGTGGCGACGAACACCTCGGCGGTGAAATCGTTTGCCTGCAGCATGGGCCACGCCGTCTCCCGGAAATCGCGATAGCCGTCGTCGAAGGTGATCAGCACGGGCCGGCCCGGCAGGGGGCGGCGCGTGGCGAGGGACCAATGCAGTTCGGCAGCGTCGATCGCGTGGAAGCCGCGCCGGCGGAGGTGGCGGAGCTGCGCCTCGAACATCGCGGGAGCGACGCGGTAGCGCGCGAGGGAAGGGGGGCCGTCCTCGGCGATCCGGTGGTACATGAGCACCGGCACGCGATCCGCCGCGACCCGTGTGCGGAGGTCGCGCCGGCGCGCCTCCGCCCCGCCCCAGACGATCTGGCGGGCGACTGCCGGCGGCAGGGTGCAGCCGATCGGCGCATGCTCGGTCATGGGAAGCGGCGGCGGCCCGTCGTCGCGGCGGAAGCGGTCGATGCGATAGAGGTCGGTAACGATCGACCGTTCGCGCACGAGCCCGGTCGTCTCGGAAAAGACGCGAGCGATGGTCTCCCCGCCGAAGGCGTGGTGCCAGTCGAATCCCGTGCGGGTGTCGCCGTCGTCCAGAACGAAGGCATGCGCCGTCACGACATGGCCTCCCATGGAGAGCGCGTCGCGGATCTTCCCGGCCACGGCGCGCAGCTCGTCCACTCCCGGTAGATAATAGAGGACTTCCGTGCATACGACGAGATCGCATCCGGGGGGGAGCGGGTCCTTGGCGAGGTCGAGCTTCCGAAAGGAGAGGTTGGGGTGCGCCGCGCAACGCGCTGCGGCGCGCTCCAGCGCCCGGGGGGAGATGTCGGTGGAGATGAGCCGCCCCACGCGCGGCGCCAGCATCTCGGTGAAATGACCTTCGGCACAGGCGAGTTCCAGCGCCTGGCCGATCGGCCCCTCCGGCAGAATGGACAGCGTGCGGCGATATTTCACCGTCTCGTAGTCCGAACCGTAGTTCCAGGGGTCGGGCTGCGCGAACACGGCGTCCCAATCGCTCTGGAGCGGCTCGGTCCCGACCGTGCCCCCGGCGGCCATTGGCGGAGGCGGCGCGGGTGGCGGCTTCGGAAGCCGTGCCGCTTCCTCTGCGGCCCGCACCCGGATCGCGTCGAGCAGCGCCCCGCTTTCGTCCGGCCGCGGCGGCGGGCCGACCCCGGCAAGGATTGCGCGCCCGAGGGCGGCGAGGGAGACCGCGCGAAGGCTTGGGGCGTGACGCCGCCGACCGGCCATCCTCGCGGCCGCGTCCCAGGCCAGGGAGGGCGCGGAGCGCAGCACCTTTATCCAGAAGGCGGGACGGCGGATGACGCCGGTTCTCTGCAGCGTGCCGAGATGTCCGAACTCATCGAGGCAGGCAGCGGCGATCTGCCGCGCGCCGAGGGGGCCAAGCAGTGGCAGTTCCAGGCGCCGCAGCCGCCGGCCGCCCTGGCAGATGTGAACCACGGCAAGGTCCACGCCGGGTGGCGGCCGGATCGCCTGCAGGTGCCGTAACTCCATCCGGACACCCATGGTGACGCCGAGCGCACAGGGTACCGCGAGGTCGGGCGCATCGAGCAGCGCGCCTTCGATGGCGTAGGTCAGGCGCCGCGCCAGCCCCGGCTGCGCGAGCGACTCCTCGAGCCATCGCAGCACGGCATCGACCCGCCCGGCCATTTCGGGCCAGGCCGCGACGATCTGCGAACGGGCAAGCGCCCCGCCGACTTCGAGGCCCTCGATGACCGTGTTCCGCAGGGAGTCCACGTCCTCGTTCCAGGCGGCGCGCGGCGCAGCGGCTTCGAGCAGGGGCAGCCCCTCACGCCCGGCACCGATCTCCGCCGCTGCGCACCAGGCAGCGAGATAGGTCGCGGGCAGCAGCCAGGCATCCTCCGGCGCGCCGATCGCAGCACCGCCGCGCTGCAACACCTGCATGCCGTCCGTCAGCAACTGTCGATGCGCGTGGGAGAGCGAGCCGGGCCGCGTGCGGTAGAAGCACAAAGCATCGGGGGTGCCGGCAAAGCGCGCGCCGCGCATGGCGAGGCGCTGCCACAGATCCCAGTCCTCGCAGGTCCGCAGCGTCGGATCGAAGCCGCCTGCGGCCGTGACCGCGGCGCGGTCCACCAGGACGGCGTGGATCGCGGTGCCGGGGCGTTGGGCGAAGGCCTCTCGAGGAGCTTCGGCGATATCCGCGCGCCAGATCGCCGGCCAGGATGCGCCATCCGGCCCGACGCGGTGGAAGCCGCAATACGCGGCCGTCGCGCCGGGGTTCGCGGCAAGCACCCCGATGAGACGTTCGAGGTGCTGCGGCGCGATCCAGTCATCGGCATCGAGAAACAGCAGGCGCCGCCCGCGCGCCATGGCGATGCCGGTGTTGCGCGCGGCGGCCGCGCTGCCGGCGCGAACCGTCACGGCGCGGATGCGCGGGTCGCGGGCCGCATGGGCCTGCACGACCTCCACCGTCCCATCGCTGGAGGAGTCGTCCACCACGATGGCTTCCCAGCGCGGCATCGTCTGGGCCTGAAGGCTGTCGAGTGCCTCGCCGAGCGTCGCCGCCGCGTCCTTCGCGGGGAGGATGACCGAAACCTCGATCTCCATTGACGCAGCCCGCTGCGGGGTCATCCGCCGCGAGACCCGCCTTCGGGTCGTGGCGTGCGCCAGTAGAACAGCAGGCCGGAAGCGAAGCCGCCGATCTCCTGCCACAGCAGGCGGTCGCGCTCGGAGGCGCCTTGCGTGAAGCGCCGCAGCAGGCGGCCGGCATACCAGGCCGGCATGGTGAGCAGCGCGCGACGGCGATTGCCGGCATTGCCGCTGCGCTCGTACTGGACCATCAGCGCGGCGGCATGGCCGCGCATGTAGGCGCGGATCTGCCGCGCCAGCCCCGGGAAGTCGCGCCGATGATGATGGAAGGCGACCGCGGCGGGCTCGTAGCGGCAAGTGCCGCCGTGGGTCAGCACGCGGTGCCAGAACTCCGAATCGCCCGAACATCCGGCCGCACCGACATCCAGGCGTTCATCGAAGAGGCCGATGCGATCGAAGACCTGGCGGCGGAAGGCCATGCTTGCGCCAGCCCCTATCTCCCAAGCCGGGCAGCCCTCAGCCACGTCGGAGGCGAAGAAGTCAGGGCCGAAGTCGATCCGGTCGAAGCCGCGCGCGAAACTCCAATGCGCTTCGAAGTGGCATTGCGCGGCCGTCTCCAGTTCGGCCGGCAGGACGAGGCCCGTCACCGCCAGGATGTGCTCCTCGTCGAAGGCTGCTGCCAGGCGCTCTAGCCAGCGCGGATGCAGCCGCACGTCGTCGTCGGTGAAGGCGATGATATCGCCCCTGGAAGCAGCCACGCCCCGGTTGCGCGCGATGTCGAGGCCCGGACGATCCTCGCGCACGTAGTCGGCGCCCGCCGCCGTCACCACCTCGCGCACCCGGGCGCCGTCGCGCGATGCGTTGTCCACCACGACGACCTGGTCCGGCGCGCGGCTCTGCCGCGGCAGGCAGGCAAGGCAACGGGCGAGGTCCTCCGGCCGATCGCGCGTGCAGATCACGACGCTCAGCGCGCGTCCGTCGTGCGGGCGGCCGGCGGCTTCGATGGCGAGGCCCGCGGCCGCCCGCCGGGCGGGCGCGACGCAGCGCCCGGCGATTTCCGTCATGCCGGCGGGAACGTCGTCGGGGCCGCGAAGGAATGCCGCCCCAACCGGCCAGTCCCCCAGCCAGAAGACGAGGAACTGCCCCGGCGCAGCCGGATCGGCGTCCGCCAGGGATCCGAGGTCGAGGTGGCGGATCCGGCAGGCTGGACCCTCGGCATCACCGGCGTCCGGCATGCCGGCCCTCCGCGCCGGGGCGATGGGGCCATCGCGCTGTCCCGCACCCGGCGCACCGGCTCCCGCGGTATGCCTGCCGTGGCGGCAGGGCCCATCCATGATCGGGGGCCGTGCGGCGGTTCTCGGAACGATCCATCCGGAATACTCCTGATGAATACTCCCGCGGCAACTTGAACAACGTCAATTCTCAAGACGATCGCGCGGGTTCACCACCTGCATAGCCGCCGCCCCGCCAGGTTGTGCGCAAGGATGGAACGCGCCGTCGCCTCGCCCAGCACGTCGCCAGGGCCGATCAGGATCGGCCGCCAGGGGCCGCAGGCGTCACGGGCGGCGCCAGTCCCGCCGCAACTCGCCAGCAGGATCGCCAGCGCGATCCACGTCGCGGTCCACCTCATCGCGCATCTCCCGTGCGCGCAGGGCGCGCCGCAGCGTCTCGGTTTCGGAAAGCGACCGCCCGTCGCGCCGGCCGGCGGCGTAGGTGGCGGCGAGCAACGCCAGCGCTGCCCCCATGGCTGCAAGCCAGCCGGAAGCGCGCCCCCAGGCTGCGGAAAGCAGGCCTGCCAGCGCCGTCATTCCGGCCGCCTGGCGCGCTGCCAGACGAACCAACCCGCGACGGCGAGGATGAACGCTGCCGCCAGCCAGGGGCCGAGCGCGCGGGCGAGTTCCGCCGCCGCGCCGAGATGCGGCGCCAACTCCGCTGCCGCCTGCGCGACGGCGACGCCACCGACGCCTGCCGCCGCCGTGCCGGCCGCCGCGCGCGCGGTGCCTGTCCGGGCGACCGTCGCCCGCCCTTCCGGCACCACGCCCGCGAGCCGCAACCCTGCGTCGATCGTCGCTCGATCATAGGGATTGCCGCCGAGTTCGTGAGCGATGATCGCCTCGACCAGCGGCCGCAGGTCCGCATGGGAGTGCAGATTCAGCCCCTCCCGCGGGTGGCGGTCCATCCACCGCGCGACGGCGGCGATATAGGCCTCGGTGTCGTTCTCCTGGCCGGGCGCCCAGCGCGAGACGATGCCGCGGATGGTGCGAAGCCCATGGCGGTCCTGGTAGGTCGTCAGCAGCAGCGCGAGGGCGCGGATGCCGTATTCGTGGCTGGTGAACCGCGCGAAGCGGGCGCGCCCGCCGCCCGGCGGGGGCGGCTCGAGCGACGGTTCGGCCAGGCCCTGCCAGCGATTCGCCGGCACGTGCTCGATATTGCCTGGGTTGCGGTTGCGGAAGCCGCGGGTCTGGCGCGGGTCCATGGCGGTGTCCTTCTGTGCTGGGATGCCGGGCGCTGGCCCGGGCATGGCGTTCCGGGGCATCCTTCGGCCGCGCGGGCGAGGGAGGCTTCGGTGCGATCGGCGATCTGCGGGGCGGTGGCGGTGGCGGCTGTGCTGGGCGCGGATCCGGCCGCGGCCGCCTGCGTCCAGGTCGGCCGCCACAACGAGGCGCGCAACGACGCCGTCGCCTTCGCCGCCGGCGTGCAGCGCGAGGCGCGCATGCCGGTCGGCTACAGCGACGCCTGCGGGCCGGAGGTGCTGGTCAGCTTCATGGTGGTGGAACTTGCCGTCATCGCCGGGCGGGCGGGGCGGGGCTACCTCGTCACCTACGCCGTTACGGATGTGCGGGAGGGTGACTTCCGCCCGGAGATGGGCGCCACCTGGGGCATGGACCGCACCCAGGCGTTGCTGGATGCGGGCCGTTCGGCCGGGGCGGGGATCCGCGCGCGGACGCCCCGGGATTAGCCAGTCTCAGTCCGCGACGATCGACAGGCTTTCCGCCGGCACGGTGACGGAACCGGGGGCGTTCAGCGTGGCGGGCGTGCCAAGCGCACCCCAGGCCAGCGCATTGCCGCCCGCGACGGCATCGAACAGGCCGAGATGGGTGAGCGTGCCGACGCCGGCGGTGAAGGCGAAGCGCACCGGCGCCGCATTGCGCTGCGTGCCGCTGCCGGTGAAGGCGACCGGCTGGCGGGCATAGCCTGTGGCGGCGGCCGGCTCGCCGGTCAGGCCGGCGGCATCGGTGCCGCCGGTGCCGAGGGCGGCCCAGGCTGCCACCGGCAGGCTGGGCTGGCGGCCGACGAGGGCGCGGGCGAGCAGGTTCTTGGCGTAGTCGGTCAGGGCGGTCATGGCTGTCGGTTCCTTCGCTGCGTGTGCCGGGTCAGCTCACCACCGCGCCGTCCGGCCAGCGCCAGTAGGTGCCGTCGCTGATCGCGAAGCGCTTGTTCGCCGTGCCGTCCGAGACATGGACGACGCAGCGCACGAAGGTCGATGCCGAGGGCAGCGCCGCCACCGTGTAGGACGGCAACTGGAACGGCGCCGTGCTCTGCACCGGCGCCGTGCCCTTCGGCGCGAGCTGCAGGGTGATGTTCGTGTCGCTGCCCTGCGCCGCGAGCTGCGGCTGTCCGCCCGAGGCTGTGCCGGTGGCGCGCAGGTAGTTCACCGGCGTGGCGGAGGCGCTGACCTCGAAGGCGGTGCCGGATCGCGCCTGCAGCCGCAGCGTGCCGGTGCCCTTCGCCGCGACGGAGAGCGGGATGTTCGCGTCGGCCCCGTTCGCCGCCAGGCTGACGATGCCGCCCGCCGCCGCGCCCGAGGCGAGGACCCGGTTCACCGAATTCGCCGGCGTGTTCACCTGGAAGCCGTGCGCGCCGTTCGCCGCGCCGAGGGTGACGGTGCCGGCGGCGTCGGCGCGCAGCACCTCCGTCCCCGCCGCGGCGGCGGCGAGCGCATTGGCCGCCGGCGCGAAGAGGCCGGTGTCCTCGGTGCCGAGCATCACGCCGGGCCGGTCCACGCGCCCCGCCGGCCCGGCCAGCGCGACATGGCCATTGGTGCCGGCATTCGCCGCCGGTCCGCCATTGCCGTTGCCGAGCAGCGCGGGGCTGCCCAGGAACACCTTGTTCGGCGTGCCGGAGGCGACGTTGGCGACATGGACCGCCGCCGAGCCGTCATTGAGCTGGTTGTAGCGCTCGGCGCGGAAGGAGAAGACGTCGATCCGGTTGCCCGTGCCGTTGATGCGGACGGCGTTGCTCTCCACGGCGTCCACGCGGAGGTTGCCGACCTGGATCTTCGCGTTGTTGCCGTCGATGCGGATGCCGGCCGCGCCGGTGAGCGCCGCGCCACCGGAATTCCACAGCTCGCCCTGCGTGGTGGCGTTGGCGATCTGGCCTTCCACGCCATTGCCGTCCACCCAGATGCCGACCTGCGCGAAGTCCGTGTAGAGGCTGCCGACGTAGAACTTGGTCGTCACGCCGTTCGCTGAGGAAGCGAAGCGCAGCACCGATCGCGCGCCGAGGACGAAGATGTCGTCGAGGAAGACGCCGTCCACCCGCCGGAACACCAGCGCATCCTGGTTCTGCTGCTGCCAGCGCACGACGAAGTCGTTCGCGGTGACGAAGGTCCAGAGGTGCAGGTGATGGATGCGACCGATGTCGAGCGCGCGGTCGATCTCGATGCCGGTGGCATAGACCTGGCCGCGCATTCGCTGGACGTTGAAGCGGCCGGAATTGTCGCACCAGATGCCGCGGTTCACGCCGCAGAGGAAGACGTTCTCGAAATCCACCGCGCCCAGGCAGTCCTGCACGCGGAAGACGAAGTCGTAATTGGTGGGCGCCCAGCTCGCATTGAGCGCTGCCGAATGCTGCTGCCGCACCGCGAGGTCGCGCACCGCCGAGCCGCGCGCGGCGATGCCTGTGAAGGTGAAGGGGGTGAAGCCGGTCTGGTCGATGGTCAGCCAGGTGCCCGCGGCGACGTTCGGCCCCTCGGTGAAGCCGGCGCCCTGGAAGACGACGGCGACGCCGGAGACGACGATCGGGCTCGCGATCCGATAGGCGCGCGGGCCGAAGAGCAGCACGCCGCCGCCGGTCGCCGCCAGCGCGTCCACCGCGGCCTGGATGGCGGGCGCGTCGTTGGTCACGCCGTCGCCGACGGCGCCGTATTCGCGCACATGCACCGGGCGGTCGGCGAGCAACCCGGCGCGCAACTGCGCGAGCGAGGCGCGCCGCGTCGTGGCGGCGGCGCCACTGCCCTGCACCAGCGGCAGGGTGTCGGCGTCGGCTGCGGAGGCGATGACGGGCAGGGCGCTGATCTTGGTGTCGGACATGGGGTCTCTCTCTCGCTGTGGGGCGGGATGGGGCGGGGCGGGCTAGAGGAGGAGAAGGGCGCCGTTCTCGAGCAGCAGCGACCCGCCCGCCTCGATGAGCAGGCGCGGCGGCTGGGCCACGGCGAAGGGAGGGGAAAACGTGGCGAGCGTCGGATCCCCCGTCTCGATCACGCGGATGCGGTAGCCGCCTGCCGGCGGCGGCGCGATGAAGGTCGTGCTGGCGCGGCCGCCGGCGACGGCGACGGTCTTCGCCGGCACGACATCGACGCCGGCCGAGTTGCGCAGGCTGAACGTCACCTGCGTGACGGGCCCCGTGATGGTGGCGCCGACCGGCAGCGGGTCGTTCGCGAACAGGAGCGCCGGCAGCGCATCGAGTTGGATCGCCCGCGCGGCCGCGGCGGCGGAGAGCATCACGTCCACCCGCAGCGTCGCCGAGCGCAGCAGGGCCGGCGTGCTGCCCGACCCGTCCACCGTCACGCCCGAGCCAGGCAGCGTGCCGCCGCGGATCGGCACCATGGCGGTGGCGTCCGCTGCCTGCACGATGACGATGTCGCCAGGCAGAAGGTACGTGGCCGCCGCCGCGAAGTAGCCGGGCGCGAGTACCGTGGCGCGGTCGTCCGCCGTCCGGTAGTGCCAGAGGGTGAAGCCGTTGGCGGAGGTCAGGGCCGAGAGTTCGCTGACGGAAAAGGACATGCGGGGCTCCTCGGCCGCCCCCCAGGCGACGGGCGCGCGCAGGCGCACCGCCGCCGGGGGCGGGGTGTTCGGGGGGATTGGGCTGTTGGGATGGCCGGAAGGGGAGCGCGCCGGACGCAGTTCACCCCTTGGTGCGGCGTGACTACAGGAACATTACCCCAGACGTCAAGGGAAAAATTCCTAGTTGCCGCCGCGCGCGCGGGGGATGGCAGCCGCGTCGCGCGTGGCTACTCTGCGCGCCATCCGCCGAACGCTGCCCGAGGGACCGCGCCGATGCTCCGACGCCTCTTGCCGCTGCTCGCCCTGCTGCTTTCTGCCCTGCCGGCAGCGGCGCAGGAGCGCGTGCTGAACGTCTACAACTGGTCCGACTACATCGACCCCTACGCGGTCGCACGCTTCACGCGGGAGACCGGCATCCGCGTCCGCTACGACGTGTACGACAGCCTCGAGACGCTGGAGGGCAAGCTCTCGGCGGGCCGCTCCGGCTACGACATCGTGGTGCCGACCAGCGAACCGACCTTCGCCCGCCTGGTGCGCGCCGGCGCTCTGCGGCCGCTCGACCGGGCGGCGATCCCGAACTGGCGCAACCTCGACCCCGTGCTGATGGAGCGCGTTGCCGCCATCGACCCGGGCAACCGGCACGGGGCGATCTATCTCTGGGGCACGGTCGGGCTCGGCATACGCACCGACCGCGTGCGCGCGGCGCTGGGGCCGGACGTGGCGCTCGACAGCCTCGATATCCTGCTGAAGCCGGAGAACGCGGCGCGCCTTGCCCGCTGCGGCATCATGGTGATGGACAGCCCGACGGACGTGCTGCCCTCCGTGCTGCGCTGGCTCGGACGCGACCCGAACGGCAGCACGGCGGAAGACTACCGCGCCGCCGAGCAGGCGCTGATGGGCATCCGCCGGCATGTGCGCACCATCATCGCCTCCGGCTCCATCCTCGATGCGCTGGCGACCGGGGAAGCCTGCGTCGCGCTGACCTATTCCGGCGATGTCATCCAGGCCCAGGCCCGCGCACGCGAGGCCAGCCGCGGCGTCGAGATCGGCTACGTCATGCCGCGCGAGGGCGCGCAGCTCTGGTTCGACATGCTCGCCATCCCAGCCGATGCGCCGAACCCGGAGGCCGCGCAGGCCTTCATCGACTTCCTGCTGCGGCCCGACGTCATGGCCGGGATCACCAGCCACGTGCGGTACCCGAATGCCGTACCGGCCAGCCGCCCGCTGGTGGCCGAGGCGGTGCGCAGCGACCCCAACGTCTTCCCTTCCGCCGAGGCGCTGTCGCGCACCTTCGTCGCCGGCACCCCGCCGCGGGACGCCGAGCGCGCCCGCACCCGCCTGTGGTCGCGCTTCAAGGCGGGGCGTTGAAGCCGCTGCTCCGCGCCGAGGCGCTGACCAAGCGCTTTGGCGGCACCCTCGCGCTGGACGCGCTCGACCTTGAGATCGCCGAGGGCGAGTTCTTCGCGCTTCTCGGCGGATCGGGTTCCGGCAAATCCACCCTGCTGCGCATCATCGCCGGCTTCGAGACACCGGATTCCGGCCGCCTCCTGCTCGACGGCCACGACATCGCCGCCACGCCGCCCTGGGCGCGGCCGGTGAACATGATGTTCCAGTCCTACGCGCTGTTCCCGCACATGAATGTGGCGGACAACGTCGCCTATGGGCTTCGGCGCGCCGGCGTCGCGCGCGCCGACGTCACGGGCCGCGTGGCATCGGCGCTCGCCATGGTCGGCCTCTCGGGCTTCGAGCGACGCAAGCCGCACCAGCTCTCCGGCGGGCAGCGGCAGCGCGTGGCGCTCGCACGTTCCCTGGTGATGCGTCCCCGCCTGCTGCTGCTAGACGAACCGCTCGGCGCCCTCGACGCCGGGCTGCGCGAACGCACCGGCTTCGAACTCCGTGCCCTTCAGCGCGAGACCGGCGCCGCCTTCGTCATGGTGACTCACGACCAGGAGGAGGCGCTCGCGCTCGCCGACCGCGTCGCCCTGCTGGACGGCGGGCGCATCGCCCAGGTCGGCGCGCCGCGCGCCATCTACGAGCGTCCGGCCTCCCGCTTCGTGGCGCGCTTCCTTGGCGCGGCCAACGTGCTGGAAGGCCGCGCGATGGAAGGGCGCTTCGACAGCGCCGAAGCCGGCGCGACCTTCGCCGGTGACATTCCGGCCCACACTGCGGCCATCGCGCTGCGGCCCGAACGCATTCGCGTCGCCGTCGCCGCCGAGGGAGCCAATACCGCCCGTGGCGTGGTGGAGGACGTCGCCTTCCGCGGCGACGACTCCCTGGTGCTGGTGCGCCTGACCGGAGGCGCCACCCTGCGCGTCGCCCATGCCGAGGAAGACGGGGCGCCGCCGATGCGCGGTGCAGACGTCTACCTCGCCTGGGACGCGGAAGCCGTGGTGGCGCTGCCGGCATGAGCGGCGACGGACAGGCACGGGAGGGACGCCGCGCCCTCCACACCCAAGGGCTCGATCGGGGAGGGCTCCACCCTCCCCGAACCCCTCGGGCCAAAGGCCGAAAGGCCTTTGGGAACCAACACCCGGGGAGCACCGGGCCGTGAGGGGGCGACTGCTCCTTCTCGCGCCCGCATGGGGTTGGCTGCTGCTGTTCGTCGCGGCGCCGGCAGCCATCCTGGCGGCCATTGCCCTGGCGGAATCCGACCCCGGTGTGCCGCCCTTCCGCCTGGCGCTATCGGCCACGGGCTTCGCGACGCTGACGGAGGACACCTACTACCTCGACGCCCTCCTGACGGCCCTGCGCGTCGCGGCCACGACGGCGGCGCTCTGCCTGCTCATCGCCTATCCCATGGCCATGGGCATCGCCCGCGCGGCGCCGCGGCGGCGCGTGATCCTGCTCGCCCTGCTGATGCTGCCGTTCTGGACCGGCTTCCTGCTGCGCGTCGGCGCCTGGATCGGCCTGCTGCGCGACGAGGGCTGGATCAACGGCATGCTCCAGGCCGCCGGCCTGACCGACGCCCCGCTGACGCTGCTCTACACTGAGGGCGCCATGATCGCGGGCATGGTCCACGCCTACCTGCCCTTCGCGGTGCTGCCGCTCTTCGCTGCCTTCCTGCGCCTTGATCCGTCACTGGGAGAGGCGGCGGCGGATCTCGGCGCGCGACCGGCAATCGCCTTCCTGACGGTGACCCTGCCGGTTACGGCGCCGGCGGCGGCGGCGGCCTTCCTGCTCGTCTTCATCCCGGCGGCGGGGGAATACGTCATCCCCGAACTGATGGGGCCGCCCGAGGCGCAGCTCGTCGGCCGCGTCCTCTGGCAGGAATTCTTCCAGAACCGGGACTGGCCGGTCGCGGCGGCACTCGCCCTCGCGCTGCTGGTCCTGCTTCTGGTCCCGATCCGGCTCTTCCAGCGGCTCGAGGCGCGCACATGAGCCACCATCGCCTGGTGAAGGCTGCGATGGTCGCCGGCTTTGCCTTCCTCTGGCTGCCGATCCTGCTGCTCGTCATCTATGCCTTCAGCGCGGACCGCATTCCCTTCCAGTGGGGCGGCTTCTCGCTGCGCTGGTTCCAGGCCCTGGCGGCGAACGAGCGCCTGGTGGAATCCGCGCTGCTCTCCCTGCGCGTCGCGGCCGGGGCGGCGACGCTGGCGGTGCTGCTGGGCGGCGCGGCCGGCTGGGCCCTGGCGCGCTTCGGCCCCTTTCGCGGCCGTGCCCTGTTCGGCGCGCTGATCGGCGCGCCGCTGGTGCTGCCGGAGGTGGTGACGGGCCTTTCCCTGCTGCTGCTCTTTGTCGCGCTGGACGCGCTGACCGGCTGGCCCGCCGGGCGCGGGGCGACCACGGTGCTGCTCGCCCATGCGACCCTCGGCGCTGCCTTCGTGGCCGTGGTGGTGCAGGCGAGGCTCGCCGAGTCCGACCGCAGCCTCGAGGAAGCGGCCATGGATCTCGGCGCCACGCCCTTCACCGCGTTCCGCACCGTGACCCTGCCGCTGATCGCCCCGGCGCTCGCGGCGGGGTGGCTGCTGGCCTTCACCCTGTCCCTCGACGATGTGGTCATCGCCTCCTTCGTCTCGGGGCCGGCGGGGACGACGCTGCCCATGGCGCTGTTTTCCATGTTGCGACTGGGGCTGACGCCGGAGGTCAATGCCCTCGGCGCGGTCGTCGTGATCGCGGTGGGGGGCATGCTGGCCCTGGCGGCGCTGCTGCTCCGCCCCCGCAGGGGCTGACCCGCATCCCGGCCGGGCCATGGTTTCGCCGCTATGTCGTGCCAAATTTTAGACTATGCGACGATTCCTCCCGCTCCTCCTCCTGCTGGCAGGCTGCGCCGAGAACTGGGAACGGCCCGGCGCCACCGAGGCCGAGGCCGAGGCCGCCCAGGCCGAATGCACCGCCTGGGCGGCGCAGCAGGTGCCGCCCGCCCTGGTCTGGACCCAGACGGCGCCCGGCTACTGGGAACGCCCGGAGCGCCGCTGCTTCAGCCGCCGGGGCCAGACCGAATGCGTCGTCCGCCCGGCGCGCTACCAGCCGCCCCAGTATGGCTGGGTGGATGCCAATACGGGCCCGCGCCGGGCCGCCCGCGCCGCCTGCCTGCAGGAGGGCGGGTGGACCTACCAGGGGCTGCGGCCGTTGCGGCTCTGGTAGGCACGGGTTGATGGCGGGGGAGGGCGGCATTAGGGTCCGGCCCTTCGCAGAACTGTCCTGGGCCCGCCATGAACCTGATCGCCGACCGCCTGAACCGCATCTCGCCGTCCCTGACCATCGCCATGACGGCGAAGGCGCGCGCGCTCAAGGCCGCGGGCAAGGACGTGATCGGCCTGTCCTCCGGCGAGCCGGACTTCGACACCCCGCGCAATGTCAAGGACGCCGCCATCGCCGCCATCGAGCGCGGGGAGACGAAGTACACCGACGTCTCCGGCACCGTCGAACTGCGCAGGGCCATCTGCGAGAAGTTCAAGCGCGACAGCGGCCTCGACTACAAGCCGGAGGAGATCATCGTCGCCACCGGCGGCAAGCAGGTGATCTTCGACGCGCTGGTCGCCACCATCAATCCGGGCGACGAGGCGATCATCCCCGCGCCATGCTGGGTGTCCTACCCGGACATCGTGCAGCTCGCCGAAGGCACGCCGGTGATCGTGCAGTGCGGCCAGAACGCCGGCTTCAAGATGACCGGCGAACAGCTTGAGGCCGCGATCACGCCCAAGACCAAGTGGCTGATCCTGAACAACCCCTGCAACCCGACCGGCGCTGCCTACAACGCGGAAGAGCTGAAGAAGATCACCGACGTGCTGATGAAGCACCCGCATGTCTGGGTCTTCACCGACGACATCTACGAGAAGCTTGCCTATGACGGCTTCAAGCCGGCCACGATCCTGGAGGTCGAACCGCGGCTGCGCGACCGCACCGTGACCATGAACGGCTGCTCCAAGGCCTATGCGATGACGGGCTGGCGCATCGGCTTCGCCGGCGCGCCGCTGCATCTCATCAAGGCGATGGACAAGCTGCAGGGGCAGTCCACGTCGAACACCTCCTCCATCTCCCAGGCTGCGGCCATCGAGGCGCTGACCGGCCCGCAGGAGAGCATCGAGGAGATGCGCAAGGTCTATGAGCGCCGCCGCAACATGGTGGTGGAGATGCTGAACCAGGCACCAGGCATCCGCTGCCATAAGCCGGAGGGCGCGTTCTACGTCTTCCCGGACATGCGCGGCTGCATCGGCAAGACCACCGCCGGCGGCAAGAAGATCGATACGGACGAGGACTTCACCATCGCCCTGCTCGAGGAAGCCGGCGTCGCCACGGTGCATGGCGAGGCCTTTCTCTCGCCGGGGCATTTCCGCATTTCCTACGCGACATCGGACGAGGTGCTGAAGGAAGCCTGCACGCGGATCCAGAAGTTCTGCGCCGGGATGAAGTGAGCGCAGCTTTCACGCTGCGTCCGGTCGAGGAAGCGGATTTCGAGCCGCTCCTCGACCTTTCGATCCGCGTGCTGCGCGCGGACCTCGAACGCGTCGGCCGCTTCGACCCGGAGCGGCGGCGCAGCCGGATGCGGGCCGGCTTCGACCCTGCGACGCTTGCCGCCATTGAGGTCGATGGCCGCGTTGTCGGCTGCATCGCCGCCGTCCCGGCGAAGGACCACCTCGAAATCCATTCCTTCTACCTGGAGCCGGCCGTTCAGGGCCGTGGTCTCGGCGCCGCCGTCCTCTCGGCGGTGGCGGGCGCCCATCCGGGGCTTGTGGTGCGGATCGAGGTGCTGAAGGGCAGCCGCGCGCATCGCTTCTGGGAAAAGCAGGGTTTCGTCCGGATCGGGGAGCAGGCCGTCGATTGGCTCTACGAGTCCCCTGCGCGCGTGCCGCCTGGGTCCTAGGATCGGCAATCGGGCGCGTAGCGTGACCTTTTTCCGAGACCGGGCATCGCGGTGCGGCAGACGATGACGGCAGAAGTCACGAGGCCCCCGGCAAGCGGTGGCGTTTGGATCATCCTTGTTGCTGCTGTCCTGCTGGGCGCACCAATCCTGCTGCTGGGAGCCCCGGCGACCGATAATGCTCATTACAATCTGAACTGGGCCGAGCAGTTCGCGGCGCTGCTCGCCAGCGGCGTTGCCGTGCCGCGGTGGTTGCCAGATGCATTCGGTGGACTTGGAAGTCCGACATTCGTCTTCTACGCGCCGCTCCCCTTCTACGCTACGGCACCGCTTCTATGGCTCTTCGGCAATGTGCTGGACGGCGGGCGGATCATGGGTCTCGTGCAGGTCGCGATGCTGGCGGGCTCGGGCCTGATGATGCGGCGCTGGCTCCTGCAGTGCGGCGCGGCGCGACATGCGACGGTGGGCTCGCTGATTTACATGGCTGCTCCCTATCATCTCTTCGACATCTACGTGCGTGGCTCGTTCGGAGAGATCGCCGCCTATGCGGCGCTGCCGCTTCTCGTTGCAGCGCTTGACCGTTGCCTGCGCGGGCATTGCAGACACGTGCTCTGGCTGGCCTTCGCGACGGCCCTCCTGCTTCTGAGTCATTTGCCATCGGCGATGCTCGCCGCTGTCTTCGTGGCCATTCCATATGCCTTCCTGCGACTGGCCAGCGCGGCGCGCCCCATGGCCGCCCGCATGCGGGGCGGCGCCGCGGTTCTGGCGGGCGCGACCGGCGGTATCGTGCTGGCGGCGTTCCAGGTGGTGCCGGCATTGGCGATGCTCAGCGCCAATTCCTTCGAGCATATGACGACCGGCCGGTACGATTCGGCGGGGTGGCTACTGCTCCGGCCAGACGCCTGGCTCAGCGCTGGCTACATGACCTTTGTCGCAACGGCCGCATTCGGCGTGGCGGCGCTCGCGATTGCGGGTCTGGCTTTCACGCGTGGTGGCGTCGGCGGCGAGCCACGCATCTGGGCCGTACTGACGTTGCTCGGGGGCGCATTCATGGCCGGCATTCTGCCGGCACTCTGGTCGGATGGATCGCCGTTGACCCGCGTGCAGTTTCCGTGGCGCATGTTGCTGGTCCTGGATTTTACCTCTGTCACGGCTCTCGTGCTCGCCGCCGAACACAGCGGCCGGCCGCGCCGCGCGACCCTAGCCGTGTGGTTCCTTACGGTCCTTCCGGCCCTTTTCGTGCTGGCCGCTGCCGCCTATCCGATCCTGCGCACGACCACGACCAACGCCTGGCGTGAGACGTATCGAACGGTGGTGGCCTATCGTCCCGATCCGGGCGAGTACCTTCCAGCGGGGCACTGGCTGGGGCCTTCCGCGGCGGGGGTCGCGAGCATCGACCATGTCCTGCAATTGCTCGCTTCCATCGGCCCCGGCAGTCGCGCCTGGGGAGAGCCCGAGGCGGAGGTCGGCGTGCGTGTCGTCGAGTCGGGTCCGCTTGGAGAGCGCCTGGCGGTCGCAGCACCGTACGGCGGCCGGGTCGTCCTGCGGCGGTTCGACTTCCCAGCGTGGCACCTCGTCGGGCCAGGCGCCGAGCTGGGGTTGCCGAGGGAGCCGCATGGGCCAGATCGTCTGCTCTCCTTCCGCGTGCCGCCAGGCGAGCACACTCTCGAACTCGTCTGGATCATGCCGCTCTCGGCACGGATCGCGGCACTTGCCTCCGTGCTGGGCTGGTTCGCGTGGGGCCTCGCAGCCCTATCATGGCGGTTCCTACCATCGGCCGGGCCCATTGGCGTGCCGGTTCGCTCGCCGTAGATTGCTTTGCCCAAGGAGGGATCCCTGCCGACATGCCGTCACTCGCCCAACGCCTGAACGACGTCTCCATCTCCGCCTCCGTCGTTATGACGATGAAGGGGCGCGAACTCGCGGCGAAGGGGATCAAGGTGATCAGCCTTGCCTCCGGCGAGCCCGACTTCCCGACGCCGATGCATGCCATCGAGGCCGCGCACAAGGCCGCGCTCGCCGGCGACACCAAGTACCCCCCGCAGGACGGCACCAGGGAACTGAAGGAAGCCATCCAGCGCAAGTTCAAGCGCGACAACAACATCGACTACGCGCTCGACGAGGTCATGGTCGCCAATGGCGGCAAGCAGTGCATCTACAACGCCTTCATGGCGACAGTGGATCCGGGCGACGAGGTGGTGATCCCCGCGCCCTACTGGATCTCCTACGCCGACATGGCGAAGGTCGCTGGCGGCAAGCCGGTGCTGGTCTCCTGCCCGCAGAACAACGGCTTCAAGCTGCGCCCCGAGGACCTCGACGCCGCCATCACCCCCAAGACCAAGTGGGTGATGCTGAACTTCCCGAACAACCCGACCGGTGCGGCCTGCTCGCGCGAGGAGATGAAGGCGATCGCCGAGGTGCTGAAGAAGCACCCGCATGTCTGGGTCATGACCGACGACATGTATGAGCACCTCGTCTATGACGGCTTCGAGTTCTGCACCATCGCCGAGGTCGCGCCGGAACTGAAGAACCGCACCCTGACTGTCAACGGTGCCTCCAAGACCTACGCCATGACCGGCTGGCGCGTCGGCTTCTGCGGCGGGCCGAAGGAGTTGATCAAGGCGATGGTCAACATGCAGGGCCAGGCGACCTCCGGCATCTCCACCGTCGGCCAGGCCGCCGCCGCTGCCGCCCTGGACGGCCCGCAGGACCTGGTGCGCGAGCGCGCCGAGGAATACCGCCGCCGTCGCGACCTGGTGGTGGACATGCTGAACGCTGCGCCGGGCATCGCATGCCACAAGCCCGAAGGCGCCTTCTACGTCTTCCCGAACATCGCCGGCTGCCTCGGCAAGACCACCAAGGCGGGCAGGAAGATCGACACCGACACCGACTTCGCCCTCGCCCTGCTCGAGGAAAAGCACGTCGCCGCCGTGCAGGGCGCGGCCTACGGCATGTCGCCGTATCTGCGCATCTCCTACGCGACGGACACCGAGAGCCTGCGCGAGGCCTGCGCCCGCATCCAGGAGTTCTGCAAGGAACTCGCGTGAGCGTGCATCCGATGACCGCAGGGCGCAGGCGCCGAGGGCGCCGAGCACCGGAGGTCTGAATCGGATGCACCATCATGCGATGCATCCGATGACCGCAGGGCGCAGGCGCCGAGGGCGCCGAGCGCCGGAGGTCTGAATCGGATGCACCATCATGAAATCCGGGCGGGCAAGGACAGCGACGCCGAGGGCTTCATCGCCCTCATCGGCGGCTGCTGGGCTGAGTATCCCGGCTGCATCCTCGACGTGGATGGCGAGGTGCCCGAACTGCGGGCCCTCGCCACCTGGTTCCGCGGCCAGGGCGGCACGCTCTGGGCCGCGGAGCGGGAAGGGCGCCTGATCGGCATGATCGGCACCCGCCCGCTGAAGGAAGACGGTGCCTGGGAGATCTGCCGCATGTATGTCGATGCCGGCGCGCGCGGCGCCGGCCTCGCCGCCGACCTCCTGCGCACGGCCGAAACCCATGCGCGTGACGCCGGGGCGGAGCGGATGGTCCTCTGGACCGACACCCGCTTCACCCGCGCGCACGGCTTCTACGAGAAGCACGGCTATGTCCGGCAGGGTTCCATCCGGATCCTCGACGACATCTCCCACTCGCTCGAATTCCGTTACGCGAAGCCGGCGAAGGGCCTGGTGGTGGAGGCGCTGGACGCCGCCGCGGCCGCCAGCGCGGAACGCCGCCTTGCCGAGATCCTGATCGCCTGCGTGGCGGAGGGAGCCTCGCTGGAATTCCTCCCGCCGCTCTCGCGCGACCGCGCGCTGGCCTTCTGGAAGGGTGCTTCGGCCGCCGTGGCCGCCGGGCAGCGCGTGCTGCTCGCGGCCTGGCTCGATGGCCGGCTGGCGGGGACGGCGACGCTCGAACTCGTCACGTCCGAGAACCAGCCGCATGTCGTCGGCATCCAGAAGCTGATGGTCGATCCGCCGGCGCGGCGCGCGGGCATCGGCCGCGCGCTGCTGCGCCGGGCGGAGCAGGCCGCCCGCGCACATGGCCGCCGGCTGGCGATGCTCGACACGCGCCGGGGCAGCGCCGCCGAGGCCCTGTACCGCGAGCAGGGCTGGACCGAACTCGGGTGCATCCCCGGCTTCGAACTGGACGCCGCCCGCACGCCGCAGGACACCGTCTTTTTCTACAAGGCGGTGTGATACATCCGGGGGCAGAAGGAGCCCCGTGATGGCCGTCGCTTCTGCCGCGCGTTCCGTTCTTCTTGCTCCCTGGTGGGTCGCCTCGCTCGCCACCGGCGCGCAGTCCTTCATCGACAACCCACTCCTCGGCAGCGAGGCGCTGAATCGGCGCGGTCTGCACGCCCGCCGCGTCGCCATTGCCGCCCGCATGGCGGACCGGCGCCGCGCCCGCCTCTCTGCCGCGCTTTCGCCCGAGGATGCCGCCGCCTTCGCCCGGGACGGCTTCGTGCTGAAGCGGGACTTCCTGCCGACCGAGGCCTTCCGCGCCCTCAGCGAGGAGGTGGAGGGCCTCGTCACCACGGTGCGGGAGATGGTGCAGGGCGACACCATCACGCGCCGGATCGCGCTCGGCGATTCCCTGCTCGCGCGGCTGCCGGCGGCGCGTGCCCTGGTGGAAAGCCCGGAATGGCGGAACCTGCTCGCCCATGTCGCGGGGCACGGCGCGCGGCCGTCGCAATTCATCCAGACCATCCTCTCCGGCGTGCGCCCGGCCGAGCCCGACCCGCAGACGGTGCTGCACTCGGACGCCTTCCACCCGACCATGAAGGCCTGGCTGTTCATGCGGGATGTGCCGGCGGACGAAGGACCCTTCACCTACGTCCCGGGCTCCCACGTCATGACGAAGCGGCGCCTCGCCTGGGAAAGGCGCATGAGCATCGAGGCCTCGCACGGCCTCGACCATCTCTCGCGTCGGGGATCGCTGCGCATCACTGCGGATCGCCTGCGGCGCCTCGGCTTGCCGCAACCCGTCGCTTTCGCGGTGCCGGCGAACACGCTCGTGGTCGCCGACACCCACGGCTTCCATGCGCGCGGGCCGAGCCTGCGCCCCTCCATCCGCGTCGAGATCTGGGCCATGGAACGGCGCAACCCCTTCCTCCCCTGGACGGGGCTGGACCTCTGGGCCATTCCTGGCCTGCGCGGGCGGCGGGAGGCGCTGCAGTGGCGCGCGCTCGACCTGATGGAGCGGATGGGCCTGGGGCGCAGCCCCTGGCGCCGCCTTTCGCCGCGCCATCCGGGCGACCCCGCCGGCCCGCTCGAGGAACATGCATGATCGGTCCTGCCTGGTGCCGCATGATGGCGGCCTACAATGCGGAGATGAACCGTCGGCTCTACGCCGCGGCCGACACCCTGACGGACGATGCCCGCCGCGCCGATGGCGGCGTCTTCTGGGGCTCCGTGCACGGCACGCTGAGCCATCTGCTGTGGGGTGACACCACCTGGATGAGCCGCTTCGACGGCTGGGAGAAGCCGCCCGTCGCCCAGAAGGACAGCGCCCGCATGATCGAGGACTGGGCCGCGCTCAAGTCGGCGCGGGCGGTGGCCGACGAGCGCATTGCGGCCTGGGCCGGACGCCTGACGGAGGACTGCCTCGCCGCCCCGCTCACCTGGTTTTCCGGCGCCTCGCAGCGGGAGATGTCGCTGCCGCTCTGGGTCGCCGTGGCGCATTTCTTCAACCACCAGACCCATCACCGCGGCCAGGCGCATGCGCTGCTGACCCGCGCCGGCGCCGCCACGGGCGACACCGACCTGCCATGGGTGGTGGACCTGCCCGCCCTCGGGATCGCCATGTGACCGACGACGCGACCGAACGCCACCCGCCGGAGTCCGAGCGCACCATGGTGCGCCGCGCGGCCCCCACCGCCGTCGAGCCGGATCCGGTGCTGCACGTGCTCGACCTCGAACCCGCGGAGGGCATCGCCGCGCGCCGGATAGGGCTGGACGCGACCCCATTGACCATCGGCCGCACGCCGCAGAACGGGTTGGCGCTGCCCTCGCCCGATGTCTCCCGCAGCCACTGCATTCTGGCGCTGGAAGGCGAGGCGGTGGTGGTGAGCGACCTCGGCTCCACCAACGGCACCATCGTGGACGGGCGTGCCGCGCAGGGACCGACCCGCCTCGCGCCCGGCAGCCGGCTGCGTCTCGGGCCCTTCACCCTGGTCTATCGCAGCGGCCGCGCCTCCGACCTCGCGCGGGCGGAGGAGGTGGAGCGCGACCTCGCCCGCGCGGGGCGCTACGTCGCCGCGCTGCTGCCGCCGCCGGTGGCGGAAGGCCCGGTGCGGGCCGATTGGCGCTTCGTCCCCTCGGCCAGGATCGGCGGCGACGGCTTCGGCTATGGCTGGCTCGACGAGCGGCGCTTCGCGGCATGGCTGCTCGACGTCTCGGGCCACGGGGCGGGGTCCGCGCTGCTTGCCGCCTCGGCCATGAACATCCTTCGCGAGCACAGCCTGCCCGGCGTCGATTTCGCCGATCCGGTGGCGGTCCTCTCGGCGGCCAATGCGCGCTTCCAGATGGACCGCCATGGCGGGCTCTACTTCTCGATCTGGTACGGGGTGCTCGACATCGGGAGCCGGGTGCTGACCTTCGGCTGCGCGGGGCAGCACCCGGCTTTCCTCGTGGCACCCGGCGAGGCGGCGCCGCAGCCGCTCTGGGTCAAGAGCCCGGCGATCGGCCTCGCGCCCGACTGGCCCTATCGCCGCGCCGAGGTGGCGGTCCCGCCCGGTGCGCGCCTGCACCTCTTCAGCGACGGCGCCTTTGAGATCACGGCCGCGGATGGCGCGCAACTCGGCATCCGCGACTTCCTGCCACTGCTCTCGGCGCCCGCCGTGCCGGGACTGGCCGAGCCCGAGCGCCTGTGGCGCGCCGTGCGGGGCCGTGCCCGCCCCGGCCCGCTGGACGACGACGTCTCGCTGGTGACGCTGGACATCCCGTAAGCAGCGCGCCATGCCTCCTGCGCATGGCAGCGCGGGTCGTTCCAGGCTGGCGTGAGGGAGAGGACGCAATGGAACTGGCGGTGGTGGGTTCGGGAACGGCGCTGCTGCGCCTGGTGCTGGCCGGGCGGCTCGACGCGGCCGGGACCGAGAAGGTGGAAGGCAGGTTTTCCGCCGCCATCGGCAACTCGAAGGCCGATGTTGCCGTCGACCTGACGGGTGTCTCCTTCGTTGGCTCCCTCGGTATCCGCATGCTGATCGCCGCCGCGCGCCAAGCTGACCGCGCACGCCGCCGCTTCGTGATCTTCGGCGCGCAGTCGGCGGTCGCCGAGGTCTTCGAAACCGTGTCGCTCGACGATCTGATCCCGGTCGTGGCGGACGAAGACGCCGCGCTCGCTCGCCTCAAGGCATGACCGCGACCCCTCCTCCGGGCGGGGAGGTGCTGAGGCTGGCGCTGCGCGGGGCAGCGGCAAGCGAGGTGGTGCGGGCCCAGGCGGCGGTCGTCGAATTCCTCGCCGCGCACGGCGCGCGCCCGCGCAGCGTCGCGCGGGCCGAACTGCTGATCGAGGAAGTGGCACTGAACACCCTTCGCCACGGCTACCCGGAGGGCCAGGAGCCAGCGCTCGACATCGTCGCCTCCATCGAGGGCGGCCGCTGTGTGCTGCAGTTCGAGGATCGCGGCATCGCCTTCGATCCCACGGCCGCCCCCTTGCCGGCACCGGCTGCGGGGCTCGCGGAGGCGCGGATCGGTGGCCTCGGCATCACGCTCATCCGCCGGACCGCGGCGGAACTGAGCTACGAGCGCATGGCGGACGGCCGGAACCGGCTGCGCATGGTGCTGCCGGCGGATGAGGCCGGGACCGGCTGAGGGCCGGGCGGCGTGCTGGTGACCTGATTCCGAAATCCTGCGGACTTCGTTCTCAGGCCACTAGCCTTTGTTTTCAGTAGCCTGCTTGCTCGCTTCGTTCGCTGGAAATCCAGCGAACTTCACGGGCAGGACACTGGAG
The DNA here is from genome assembly GCF_018129065.1 of Neoroseomonas soli. GTDB lineage: Bacteria > Pseudomonadota > Alphaproteobacteria > Acetobacterales > Acetobacteraceae > Neoroseomonas > Neoroseomonas soli. The sequence goes on from NZ_JAAEDM010000005.1 coordinate 106,346, forward strand.
CGGTTTCCGTTCGCCTCTGCTCACGAACACCGCTTCAGGCCTTTGTTCTTGCGAGCATCTTCACCCGATCAGATGAGTCCACCTGATCGGGATCTGCTCTAACACCGGGTCAGACATTTCGTAGTTGAAATGGAAGGCCCGGCTCGCCACCATGCGGCGAGCCGCGCGTGCCTGCGTGGCACGACGCGGCGAGGAGCATGGCCATGGCGATCCTGTTCCGCATCATCCGCAACGGCGACGATTTCTCGGCCTCCGCCGACGGCGGCAGCCCGTTCTTCGTCGGCCGGCGCGTTCCCTTCCAGGGCAATATCGGCCTCTTCAACATCTTCCGGGGCACGAAGCTGGAGCGGCTCGACTACGCGGCCTCCGACTTCACCGGAGCCTTCGGCTTCTGGGCCGAGTTCGTGGAACCGACGGCAGCCTGCGAGGGGCGCAACTTCCTCACCCTGAACACGTACGACCGCGCGGCCTTCACATTCGGCTTCGCGCAGTTCGCGGCGCATGTGCCGAACGGGGACTTCGTCCGCTACTTCAGGATGCTGCTCGGGCGGCCGGAGGCGGCGGACTATTTTCCCAACCTCGCCCTGGTGAACGGACGGATCTGCCGGGATGAGGGCGGGCCCGTGCCGAAGCCGCTGGAGGACGACGCCTCGACCGAGGCGCTGATGGACTACCTCAACCCCGACCTGTCCGAAGTGCAGGACGCCGAGGTCATCGCCGCGGCGAAGCTGATCCACTGGACCAGCAATGTTGTCGAGGCGCGCGAGGCGCAGGTGCAGGTGATGACCGACGCCTATCGCGGCTTTGTGCGCCGGGCCGATGCGCGCGTCGGCATCGATGGCCGGAGCGCCGAACTGTGCTGCGTCATCGCCGACATCCTCCATCACGGGCGCGGCGGCCGCATGACCTGGCCGCTCGTCGACCAGGCCCTGAAGGGACCGCGGCCGTTCGACGACCTGATCGAGATCGGCGCCCCGAACTGGGGGGAGCGCCGGAAGACGCTGAAGGCCGAGATCCGCAAGCGCCCGGATTTCGCGACGAAGACCTGGAGCCGGGCGGCGGCGGATTTCGTCTGACGCCCGCATCGCCGGGGATCGACGTGAGCGTGTTCGGGTCCATGGTGCCGTGGATCCTGATGCCCGCGTCGCAGGGGACCGACCCTGGCGGCGCGGAAGCCGGCCCCGTCGATGTCGCGCGCGGCCGCCCGGTCAGCCTTGGGTGAAGCCTTTGCCGGGCGGGCGCGAAGCGCATCCCCTGCCGGGCGGGATGACCTGCTCGCGCGCGGGCGCCCCGACGGCGGGGGCTACGCCTACACGGTCAACCGCGGATGACCTGCTCGCGCGCGCGCCCCTCGTTTCGGGCGGGAGCGGCGAGCCCGCCCGATGCACCCCCCGCCGGCATCACGCCGGTCCGTGCCCGTCGCCCGGACCTGGCCGTGCGCCGCCTATCGGCTGAGGAAGCCGTCGAGCCGCGCCAGCACCTCCGCCGGTGCCTCCTCCGCCAGGTAGTGGCCGGAGGCGATGGCCCCGGTCTCGAGCGGCCCGGCCGCGTAGCGCCGCCAGATCTCCGGCGCGTCGTACCATTTCGGGATGCTGCCCTTGGCGCCCCAGAGCGCGAGCATCGGGCAGCGCACCTTCTCCCCCGCGGCGCGGGCGGCGCGGTCGTGCTCGAGGTCGATGGTCGTCGCCGCGCGGTAGTCCTCGCAGATCGCCTCGATCGTGCCGGGCGTGTGCAGCGCGTCGAGATAGTCCGCGCGCGCCTCCGGGTGGAAGAAATCCGCGGGCTTCGGCTCGCGCGAGGTGTGGAAGTCGAACCACGGCTCGATGTCGGCGCGGATCATGTTCTCCGGGCCCGGATGGCGCTGGGCGAGGAAGAACCAGTGCCAGTAGCCCATGGCGAATTTCATGTCCGTGTGCTCGAAATGCTCGAGCGTCGGGATGATGTCCATGGTGCAGAGCCGCTCGACGGCGGCGGCGTGGTCGAGCGCCATGCGATGCGCGACGCGCGCCCCGCGGTCATGCGCCACGACCTGGAATCGCTCATGGCCGAGCGCCTGCATCAGCGCGACCATGTCCGCGGCCATGGCGCGCTTCGAATAGGGCGCATGGTCCGCGCTGACCGGCGGCTTGTCGGAGAAGCCGTAGCCGGTGATGTCCGGGCAGATGACGGTGAAGCGCCGCGCCAGTTCCGGCGCGACCCGGTGCCACATGGCATGCGTCTGCGGGTTGCCGTGCAGAAGAAGCAGGGGAGGGCCTTCGCCGCCGCGCCGCAGGCGGAAACGGCGGCCCTGCGCCTCTCGGAATTCCAGGTTGAACCCATCGAAAAACATGGCTGCCTCCTCCGCCGCGCCCGGTTGACCGCCCCGCGGGTCCGCGCAAGCCTGCGCGCCTCAATCTTCCCGAGGGAGTGACGCAACATGTCCGACGATCAGGCGCTGTTCGACAAGGGCCTGCCCATCCGCCGCGCGGTGCTGGGCCCCGACTACGTGGATTCGTCCATGGCGAAGGCCGACGAGTTCATGATGTCCTTCCAGCGCGCCACCACCGCCTGGGCCTGGGGCTGGGCCTGGGGCGACCCGACGCTGGATCGCAAGACACGCTCGCTGCTGAACCTCGCGATGCTGACCGCGCTGGGCAAGATTCCGGAGGTGAAGCTGCACGTGAAGGGTGCGCTCAACAACGGCATCACGGTGGACGAGATCAAGGCGACGCTGCTGCACGCGACGGCTTATTGCGGCATCCCGGCCGGCCTCGACGCCTTCAAGGCGGCGCATGAGGTGCTGATCGCCGAAGGCGCCATCCCGGGGAAGAAGTAAGACCATGGCCGCCATCCGGAAGATCGCGTTTGCCGGCATCGGCAACATGGGCTGGCCGATGGCGGCCAACCTGGTGAAGGCCGGCTTCGACGTCACCGTCTGCGACGTCGTGCCCGGCCGCGCCGATGCCTTCGCCGCCGAGACCGGCGGCAAGGCCGCCGCCTCGCCGGCCGAAGCCGCCAAGGGCGCCGATTGCGTCGTCATCATCGTCCCCACCAGCAAGCAGGTGGCCGAGGCGGTGGAGGCGATGGGCGCCTCGCTGGCGAAGGACATGCTGGTCATCGACATGACCTCCGGCCAGCCGGGTCGCACGCGGGAGATCGCGGCGGGCCTCGCGGAGAAGGGCGTGGCGATGATCGACTGCCCGGTCTCGGGCGGCGTGCCGCGCGCCAAGACGGGGCAACTCGCCATCATGGCGGGCGGCGAGGAGGCCGACCTCGACCGCGCCGATCCGGTGCTGAAGGCGATGGGCACCTCCATCCACCGCTGCGGGCCGATCGGCGCCGGGCAGGCGATGAAGGCGCTGAACAACCTGGTCTCCGCCGGCGGCTACCTGATCGGCATCGAGGCGCTGCTGATCGGCCAGCGCTTCGGGCTCGACCCGGCGAAGATGGTGGACGTGCTGAACGCCAGCACGGGGATGAACAACTCGACGCAGAAGAAGTTCAAGGAATACGTGCTGTCGCGGCGCTTCGACGCGGGGTTCGGCCTCGACCTGATGGTCAAGGACCTGTCGATCGCGCTGGAAGTGGGCCGCGAGACGACGACGCCGACGCCCTTCGCCGCGCTGTGCCGCGAGATGTGGGCCTCGGCTGCTGCGCTGCTCGGGCCGGGGGCCGACCACACGGCCGTCGCCAAGCTGAGCGAGCAGATGTCGGGCACCATCCTCGGCGGGAACAAGTCGCCATGACCTGGGAAGTCTATGCCATCCGCTACGGGCGGCATGAGCGGACGGCGCAGACCAACCACCTGCTGCCGCTGCCCGACCCGCACGAGGCGATGCCGCTCGACTACTTCGTCTGGCTGCTGCGCGGGCCGGGCGGGCGGGAGATCGTGGTGGATACCGGCTTCGACCACGAACTGGCCGCGAAGCGTGGGCGCAAGCTGTCGCGCTCGGTCGCCGAGTGCCTGGCCTCGATGGGCACCGACCCGGCCAAGGTGCAGGACGTCATCATCACCCACCTGCACTACGACCATGCGGGCTCGCTCGGCATCTTCCCCGCCGCGCGCTTCCACCTGCAGGAACGCGAGATGCACTTCGCCGTCGGCCGGCACATGTGCGTCCACGCCATCCGCATGCCCTTCGAGGCCGACCACGTCGTCGCCATGGTCCGCGCCGTCTATGCCGACCGCGTGGAGTTCCACGATGGCGATGCCGAGGTCGCGCCCGGCGTCACCGTCCACCGCGTCGGCGGCCATTCGGACGGGTTGCAGATGGTCCGCGTCGAGACGGCGCGCGGGCCGGTGGTGCTCGCCTCCGACGCCATGCACTTCTATGCCAATGCGCTGAGCGGGAACCCGTTCCCGATCATCTTCGACCTCGGCGCCATGGCGGCGGGCTGGCGCACGGCGAAGAAGCTCGCGGGCGGCGACGACAGCCGGGTCATCCCCGGCCACGACCCCGAAGTGCGCAACCGCTTCCCGGCCGTGGCCGGCCAGAACGGTGAGGTCGTCGCACTGCACCTGCCGCCCGTCGCCTGACGGGCGGCGGGGCCAAGGTCAGCGCAGGATGGTCGCGAGGCCGGACAACAGCCCGGCCACGCAGAACACCATCGACAGGCCCGGCCAGGTCCGCATCGGGCCGCGCAAGCCGATCAATGCGTTCACCCCGAGCGAGGCCAGCACCGCCGCGACCGGCTGCGACCAGTGCATCGTCACGAACCCCCAGACGGCGAGGCCGATCCAACTCCAGAAGGCGGCTCTCGCCACCCAGCCCCAGACCATGTCCGAGGCGGCCGAGGCCGGGCGCATTTCCGGCGCGGCCGAGCGCGTCCGGATGAAACTGCCCGCCGAGAGCAGCATCATGGCCATGAGATAGGTGGGCATCCCCGCTACTTGCGCGGGCATCCGCTTCGGCGCAAGACCCGATGCCACCGGGACGGGACGCCGCCCCCTCGCATCATGAAACCGTTCATAGGACCGTGACCCCCCGCACCACGACGCCCGCCGTGCTGCAGATCGTGCCCTCGCTCGTCTCGGGCGGCGTGGAACGCGGCACGCTCGAGATCGCGGAGGCGCAGGTCGCCGCCGGGATGCGCGCCTTCGTGGCTTCGGCCGGCGGGCCGCTGGTGCCGGCGCTCGAGGCGCTCGGCGCGCGCCATGTCACGCTGCCGCTCGACACCAAGTCGCCGCCCGGCATCTGGCGCAATGCCGCCGCGCTCGCGGAACTGGTCCGCGCCGAGGCGATCGGCGTGCTCCACGCCAGGTCCCGTGCCCCCGCCTGGTCGGCGCTGCTCGCGGCGCGGCGCACCGGCGCGCGCTTCGTCACCACCTACCACGGCACCTACAACGAAGGCTTTCCGGGCAAGCGGCTCTACAACTCGGTCATGGCGCGGGGCGACCGGGTGATCGCCATCAGCCGCTTCATCGCGGACCTGGTCCGGCAGCGGCATGGCGTGGGCGAGGATCGACTGCGGATCATTCCGCGCGGCGTGGACGAGCGGGTCTTCGACCCTTCGCGCGTCTTCCCGGCCCGCGTGGCGGCGTTGCGCGCCGCCTGGGGCGCGCCGGAGGGCAGGCCGGTGGTGATGCTGCCCGGCCGCGTCACGCGCTGGAAAGGGCAGGGCGTGCTGGTGGAGGCGATGGCGCGGCTGCCAGGTGAGGCGATCGCGCTGCTGGTCGGCGATGCCGGCGCCAAGGCGGCATTCCGGGAGGAACTCGTCGCGCGCATCGCGGCGCTCGGGCTCGGGGACCGCGTGCGCCTGGTCGGCCATGCCGAGGACGTGCCCGCCGCGCTGCTGCTGGCGGATGTGGTGGTCCACGCCTCGACCGATGCCGAGGCCTTCGGCCGCACGGTGATCGAGGCCCAGGCAATGGAACGCTGCGTGGTGGCGAGCGACCTCGGCGGCCCGACGGAGACCGTGGAGCACGGCGTGACCGGCTGGCGCGTACGGCCCGGCGACCCGATGGCGCTCGCCGCGGCGATCGGCCGCGTGCTGGCCATGCCGGCCGAGGCGAGGGCCGCCATCGGCGCGCAGGCGCGGGCGGCGGTGCTGGCGGGCTACACCACGGCGCGGATGCAGGCGGCGACGCTCGCGGTCTATCGGGAAGTGCTGTGATGCGCGTGCTGGTCATCAAGCTCGCCGCGCTCGGGGATTTCGCCCAGGCCTTCGGGCCCTTCGCCGCGATCCGCGCCCACCACCCCGGCGCGCGCGTCACACTTCTGACGACGAAGCCCTATGCGCCGTTGGCCCGCATGTCGCCCTGGTTCGACGAGGTGTGGGAGGACGGACGCCCCGATTGGACGGATATCCCCGCTGTGCTTCGCCTGGCGCGACGGCTGCGGGCGGCGCGTTTCGACCGGGTCTATGACCTGCAGACTTCCTCGCGATCCTCCCGCTATCGCTGGTTCGTCGGCCGCCGCGCGGAATGGTCGGGCATCGCGCCCGGCTGCTCCCACCCCCATGCGAATCCGCGCCGGGACTTCATGCACACCGCCGAGCGGCAGCGGGAGCAGCTCGAGATGGCCGGCATCCGGGAATTCCCCGACCCGGACGTGTCCTGGCTCGATGCCGACCTCTCGCGCTTCGGCTTGCCGGGGCGCTTCGCGCTGCTGGTGCCCGGCGCCTCGCCGGGCCGGCCGGCCAAGCGCTGGCCGGCGGAGCGATTCGCGGCGCTCGCCGCGCTGCTCGATCTGCCGGCGGTGGTGATCGGCGGGCCGGCGGAGGCGCCGCTTGCCGCGACCATCCGCGCCGCCGCTCCGGCGACGGTGGACCTGACCGGGAAGACCGGCTTCGCCGATATCGCGGCCCTGGCCCGGCGGGCGGCGGCCTGCGTCGGCAACGACACCGGGCCGACGCACCTCGTCGCCGCCTGCGGCTGCCCGACGCTGGCTCTCTTTGGGGAGGACAGCGACCCGGCGCTCTGCGCGCCGCGCGGGGCCTCGGTGGTCGTATTGCGCAGCAGGACGCTCGGCACGCTCGATGTCGCAGAGGTCCTCGAGGCCGTCGCGGCGCTGCGGAACGGTGGGGGTTAGGACGACGGGGCGCACGCGCGGCGGCAGGCACGCGGCGGCGGAAGCCGTGGTCTGCATGCTCTCGCCTTGACGCGCCGGGCCCCCAACCGCAATTTCCGGCCCCCCAACCTCCTGCCGCACCGAGGATCAGCCCGCGATGCCCGCGATTACCCTGCCTGATGGTTCCGTCCGGTCCTTCGACGGACCGGTGACGGGCACGCAGGTCGCGGCCGCGATCGGCCCCGGCCTGGCCAAGGCCGCGCTGGCCATGCAGGTGGATGGCGCCATCCAGGACCTGGCGCGGACCATCGAGTCCGACGCGTCGGTGCGCTTCATCACGCGCAAGGATCCCGAGGCGCTGGAACTGATCCGCCACGACGCCGCCCATGTGCTGGCGGAGGCGGTGCAGGACCTCTACCCCGGCACCCAGGTCACGATCGGCCCGTCGATCGAGAACGGCTTCTATTACGACTTCGCCCGCAACGAGCCCTTCACCCCGGAGGACTTCGCCGCCATCGAGGCGAAGATGCGCGAGATCGTGGCCCGCAACGCGGGCTTCGAGCGCATCGTCACCACCCGGCATGAGGCCATCGCGCTCTTCTCGGACAAGGGCGAGCGCTACAAGGTCGAGCTGATCGAGGCGCTGCCGAAGGGCGAGACCATCACGCTCTACAGGCAGGGCGACTGGGTGGACCTCTGCCGTGGCCCGCACATGCGCGGCACGGGCGATGTCGGCACCGCCTTCAAGCTCATGAAGGTGGCCGGTGCCTACTGGCGCGGCGACCACCGCAACGCGATGCTGAGCCGCATCTACGGCACGGCCTGGCGCGACCAGAAGGAACTCGACGCCTACCTCCACCAGTTGGAGGAGGCGGAGAAGCGCGACCACCGCAAGATCGGCAAGGAGATGGGGTTGTTCCACCTCCAGGAGGAGGCGGTCGGCTCGGTCTTCTGGCACCCGAAGGGCTGGCGGCTCTACCGCACGGTCGAGGGCTACGTGCGCCGACGCCTCGACATCGCCGACTACCAGGAGGTGAAGACCCCGCAGCTGGTGGACCGCAAGCTCTGGGAGGCCTCCGGCCACTGGGAGAAGTTCCGCGAGAACATGTTCATCGCGACGGTGGAGGACGAGGGCGAGAAGGACCGCATCCTCGCGCTGAAGCCGATGAACTGCCCCTGCCACGTGCAGATCTTCAACCAGGGGCTGCGGTCGTATCGCGAGCTGCCGCTGCGCATGGCGGAATTCGGGTCGTGCCACCGCTATGAACCGAGCGGCGCGCTGCACGGCATCATGCGCGTGCGCGCCTTCACCCAGGACGACGCGCACATCTTCTGCTCGGAAGACCAGATTGCCGACGAGACGGTGCGCTTCGTCGAACTGCTGTCGTCGATCTACCGCGACTTCGGCTTCACCGAGTTCCGCGTGAAGTTCTCCGACCGCCCGGCGCGGCGCGCCGGCACCGACGAGGTCTGGGACCAGGCGGAGGGCGCGCTCAAGGAAGCCTGCCGGATCGCCGGCGTGGAATACGAGCTGAACCCGGGGGAGGGCGCCTTCTACGGCCCGAAGCTGGAATTCGTCCTGCGCGATGCCATAGGCCGCGACTGGCAGTGCGGCACCTTGCAGGTGGACTTCGTGCTGCCGGAGCGGCTCGACGCCGAATACGTGGCCGAGGACGGGTCCCGGAAGCGGCCGGTCATGCTGCACCGGGCCATCCTGGGGTCCTTCGAGCGCTTCCTCGGTATCCTGATCGAGCAGCATGCCGGGCGTTTCCCGCTCTGGCTCGCGCCGGTGCAGGTGGTGGTGGCGACCATCGTGGACGAGGCGGCCGGGTTCGCGCGCGAGGCGGCAGCCGCCTTGCAGAAGGCCGGGGTCGCGGTTTCGCTGGATCTGCGGAATGAGAAGATCAACCGCAAGGTGGTGGACCACATCGACCAGCGCGTGCCGGTGCTGGCCGTGGTCGGGCGGCGGGAGGCGGAGGAGCGCAGCCTTGTGCTGCGCCGCCTGCCGGGGCGGGAGCAGGAAACCCTGCCGCTCGCCGAGGCCATCGCCCGGCTTGTGGCGGAGGGGACGGCACCCGATCTCAGGGCTTCGGCGTGACGGCGGCGCATCTCCCGGTCCTTTGAGGGGCGCGGGAGGCGTCTATCCAGTTGCGGTGATGTGACCGCCGCCGCATAAAGCGCGTCACGCTGCTCTGAAACTTTGACAGGAGACGACAATAGCCCGAGGTCCCATGCCCGCCACGCCGCCCACCAAGGACGGCCCGCGCATCAATGATGAAATCCGCGTTCCCCAGGTGCGCCTGATCGACCAGCACGGCGAGATGCAGGGCGTGATGACGGCGCGCGAGGCGCTGATCCGCGCCTATGACGTCGGCCTCGACCTGGTGGAGATTTCGCCGAACGCGGTGCCGCCTGTCTGCAAGATTCTCGACTACGGCAAGTACAAGTACGAGCAGCAGAAGAAGGCGAACGAGGCGCGGAAGAAGCAGAAGGTCGTCGAGATCAAGGAAATCAAGGTCCGTCCGAACATCGACGACCACGACTACGATGTGAAGATGCGCCAGATGAAGACCTTCATCTCGGAAGGCGACAAGGTGAAGGTGACGCTGCGGTTCCGTGGCCGCGAGATGGCGCACCAGGATCTTGGCGCGAAGGTGCTGGAGCGAATCCGCAACGAGCTGATCGAAACCACCAAGGTCGAGCAGTTCCCGCGGATGGAGAACCGGCAGATGATCATGGTGCTGGCGCCGAAGTAGGCCCGGAATGGCTGACGCTCGAGGTTCTGAACCCAATCAGGCCGAAGGCGTCGCCCCTGCCAAGTCTGGCCCGGTCATGGTCGATGCGGCTGCGTGGGGCGCAGGCGACGAGGCTGCGCTCCGCGACGATCTTGCTGTCCGCCGCAGCAAATTGCTGGTGCCGATGGGGTTGGCAGGCCTGTTTGCTCTGTTTGGCCCGATGGCCGGGTGCGGCCAATTGGCCCGCGGCGACTGGCTTGAGGGTCTTGGAACCCTCGCTCTCTCCGCAGTCGCCATTCCGGCCTTCTTCTGGTTCCGAAGCGGCCGGGAGAGGTTGAAGGAAGAGCGCTCGAAGCCTGATCCTATGCCGCCGGCGGCCTGAGCGCCCCGCCTCCGGTTCGGGTTGGACCGCCGGCCAATCCTTGTCAGGACTGCTGCCTTCCACCATACTTCGTGAGGTAACGGTGCAGTCGGGCCATGTATTTGCGTGACGTGCGGATCGGCGCCGAATTCGGCGAAGCCTATGTCGCCGGCACAATTTCGGTCGCGCGATCTTCACGATTTGACGAACCGCAGCTTGTCTTGCCGCCGCATGACACGCTCGCGGTTAACTTCGATGATCGTGGCTATCTCGACATCCATCCGGTCGCTGACCCGCGACAACTCGATGACGGCCTCTTTTCGGCAGCCGATCTTGCGCCCCGTCTTCGCATTTGGGCGATTACCCGCGAGACGCTGGAAGAGTTGCCGACATTCACCGATGAGCCCTTTCTTTCGCTACGCCAGCCGGCTGGCGCCATGTGGAATCGGTTCTGCGCAGAATGGGACTCGTGGCAACCTCCGAAGGTGCCGCCCCCGCGCGGGCCGGGATGGCTGCCACTGGACGGCTGGGGGCCGCAGGAGCCCGGACCGATCTCGCAGCTCGTCGAGTCGCTTGAAGTCTCCGGCGGGACGGCTTCGGAAGGGCTTTGGCTCGTGATGTCGGGAACGCTTGGAGAGGTGATCGGGAACACCGTCGGACCGTTTGAAGGTAGCCTGCCACCGACCGGCCGGTTGACGGCGAAGCTCTGCATCCCGGTCGCCGCAGCAATGGCAAAAGGGTGGTTCGGGCTCATCCGTGCCCGCCGTTGGTGGCAAGTCGCAACACCGCCAAGGAAATGGGAAGCGTGAGAGGCGGAGGTCTTCAGATCACCGACCACGGTTACTTGGTGGTGCGGGGGCACATGGGCCTGACCGCAGGATCGGAAGCGGTTTTTACGCCCCGGCGCTCGCCGATCGCGACCTCTGAGGCTGAAATATTCCTGCTGTCATTGAGCAAGTATTCTTTGGGGTGCAGGCCAGGAAGCAGAGTCATTCGTGATCGGGATGGCTTCTTTCGTGAGCCACGCGATACTCGACTGAGAGACGTGCCGGAATTCTTCTTTAATGTTATTGGGTCATATTTGATAAAGTCATTATTGAGGCGCGTCAGTTATGTTGATGTGGCGTGGGATGCGGCCTTCGTTGGCGAAGTTATAGTGGTTGGATACGATATATTCGATACGAGGACGCTATTGTCGTTGAGATTGCGGGCCTCGCTCGGGAACGATGGGTTGGAATTGGAGCTATCTGGACGGATGGCGCCTCCACGCGAGATCCATCAATACACACCAGCGCCGAATGCTGACGGGTATCTGGTTACGTTATCGCTGCCTTGGAACGTTGTGATATTGCGAGATTTATCGAGTGGCATCCGCCGACGTCGGATCGCCGACTGTAGCTTTGGCCCGAGCTTGACCTCCGGGGGAGCATAAGCCTAAACGCCTGCTCCTCGGTTCGCCCTGAACCGTTGGTCCGGCCACTCATGGGCTGGGCTCCGCCGCTCCGCGAAGACTCGCGCAGCGGCGCAAAGCCTTTTGGGGCAACCGCAACGCTTTGAAGGACTGAACTGGCCGCCCGATGTTCGAGGCATTGTCCAGCAAGCTGAACGGGGTCTTCGATCGGCTGCGCCGCCGCGGCGCGCTGTCGGAGGCCGACGTCACCGAGGCGCTGCGCGAGGTCCGCGTCGCGCTGCTGGAGGCCGACGTCGCGCTCCCGGTGGTCCGCGACCTGGTCAACAAGGTCCGCGAGCGCGCGGTGGGGCAGGAGGTGCTGCGCTCCGTCTCCCCCGCGCAGCAGGTCGTCAAGATCGTCAACGATGCGCTCGTCGAAGCGCTCGGCGGCGGCGAGGGCGATGACGGCAAGCGCGGCATCGACCTGAACGCGCCGTCCCCGGTGCCGATCCTGATGGTCGGCCTGCAGGGCTCGGGCAAGACGACCACCTCGGGCAAGATCGCGCTGCGGCTGCGGACCAAGGACCGCAAGAAGGTCCTGCTCGCCTCGCTCGACGTGCATCGCCCGGCGGCGCAGTTGCAGTTGCAGACCCTGGCGCAGCAGGCGGAAGTCACCTCCCTGCCGATCGTGCCGGGCCAGACGCCGATCCAGATCGCCGCCCGCGCGATGGATGTCGGCCGGCGCGAACTCTACGACGTCGTCATCCTCGACACCGCCGGCCGCCTCGCCATCGACGAGGCGCTGATGGAGGAGGTGGCGCAGGTCAAGCTCGCCACCAACCCGCACGAGACGCTGCTGGTCGTGGACGCCATGACCGGCCAGGACGCGGTGAACACGGCCCGCGCCTTCCAGGACAAGGTCGGCGTCACCGGCATCGTCATGACGCGCATCGACGGCGATGCGCGCGGCGGTGCCGCGCTGTCCATGCGCGCGGTCACCGGCGCGCCGATCAAGCTGCTGGGCGCGGGCGAGAAGCTCGACGCGCTCGAGGACTTCCATCCGGACCGCATCGCCTCGCGCATCCTCGGCATGGGCGACATCGTCTCCCTGGTCGAGAAGGCCGCGGCGACGATCGACCAGGCCGAGGCCGAGAAGCTCGCGGCCCGGATGCAGAAGGGCAAGTTCACGCTGGAAGACTACGCGGCCCAGCTCAAGCAGATCGGCAAGATGGGCAGCCTGCAGGGCATCCTCGGGATGCTGCCGGGTGTCGGCAAGATCAAGCAGCAGTTGAACGACGCGAACCTGGATACCTCGATCCTGAAGCGTCAGGCCGCGATCATCGGCTCGATGACGGCGAAGGAGCGGCGTTTCCCGGATGTGATCAAGGCGTCGCGCAAGAAGCGCATCGCCGCCGGGTCCGGGACTTCGGTTCAGGAAGTGAACAAGCTGCTCAAGCAGTTCGACGACATGTCCGCGATGATGAAGCGGATGAACAAGCTCGGCCAGAAGGGGCTGATGCGTGGCGGGCTCGCCGCGTTGCTCCCCGGGGCCGGAAACAAGCGACCATTCTAGAGACGAAAGACGAAAGGAAGCCTCATGGGCCTCAAGATCCGCCTCGCCCGCGCCGGTGCGAAGAAGCGCCCCTACTACCACATCGTGGTGGCCGACAGCCGTTCGCCGCGCGACGGCCGCTTCATCGAGGCCGTGGGCTCCTACAACCCGATGCTGCCGGCCGAGCACGCCGAGCGCATCCGCCTGAAGAACGAGCGCATCACCCACTGGCTCAGCCAGGGCGCGGTGGCGACCGATCGCGTGGCGAAGTTCCTCGGCAAGGCCGGCCTCGCGCCGATGCCGGTGTTCGCCGAGCAGCCGAAGCAGTCCGCGCCGAAGAAGAAGGCGCAGGAGCGCGCCGCGGCCGCCGCGGCGGGCTGAAGCATTCCGCGAACCGGGTGACGTGACGTGGCGGTGAAGCGCGTATTGGTGGGCGAGATCGGCAGGCCGCATGGCGTGCGCGGCCTCGTGCGCCTGCGTGCCTTCACCGAGGATCCGGCCGCCATCGCCGCCTTTTCCCCGCTGACCGACGAATCCGGCACGCGGCGCTTCGCGATCACGCTCAAGGGTGGCGACATCGCCGCCGTTGAGGGTGTCGCCGACCGCGACGCGGCGCAGCGCCTGACCGGGACGAAGCTCTATGTCGAGCGCGACCGGCTGCCGGCGGCGGAGGAGGAGGAGTTCTACCTGACCGACCTGATCGGCCTCGCGGCCGTGACGGAGGGCGGGGAGAGCCTCGGCACGGTCCGCGCGGTGGAGGACCACGGCGCCGGCGCCTTCCTGATCGTGCATGGCGGGGCGCGCGAGCACCTGCTGCCCTTCACGAAGGCCGTGGTGCCGGTGGTGGACATCGCCGGCGGCCGCATCACCGTGGTGCCTCCGGGGGAGATCGTCGCGGCCCCGCCGCGCGGGACGAGCACGGCCCCGCCGCACGGGACGAACGTCGCCCCGCAGCCTGGGGAGGAGGACGCCGCATGACTTGGCGCGCCTCCGTTCTCACGCTTTTCCCGGAGATGTTTCCTGGCCCACTCGGCCTGTCGCTCGCGGGGCGTGCGCTGCGCGACGGCCGGTGGTCCATCGACACGCACGACATCCGGTCCTTCGCCACCGACCGCCACCGCACGGTGGACGACACGCCGGCCGGCGGCGGGGCAGGGATGGTGATGCGCCCGGACGTGCTCGACACGGCCATCGGGGGCGTGATGCCGGAAGGCGACGCCCGTCCGCTGGTCTACCTGACGCCGCGCGGGCGGCTGCTGGACCAGGCCATGGTCCGGTCGCTGGCCGAGGGACCGGGCTGCGTCCTGCTCTGCGGCCGCTACGAAGGCATCGACCAGCGCGTCATCGAGGCGCGCGGCATGGTCGAGGTCTCGATCGGCGACTACGTGCTGAGCGGGGGCGAGACGGCGGCGCTGGTGCTGCTCGATGCCTGCGTGCGGCTGCTGCCGGGCGTCATGGGTGCCGCGGACAGCGCCGCGGAGGAAAGCCACGGCGCCGAAGGGCTGCTGGAATACCCGCACTACACCCGCCCGGCCGAATGGAAGGGCCGAGCCATCCCGGACGTACTGCTCTCCGGTCACCACGCCGAGATCGCGCGCTGGCGGCGGGCGGAGAGCGAGCGGATCACGAAGGAGCGCCGGCCCGACCTCTGGGCGCGGCACGAAGCGAAACAATGCGGGGCTGGGGGCATGGACGGCCACCCCGCCGCCGCCTAAAGGACTCAAGGAAAGGACATTGTCATGAACCTTCTGGAGCAGTTCGAGGCCGAGCAGCTGTCTCGCCTCACCGCCGCCCGCGCCACGCCGGACTTCGCCCCGGGCGACACCGTCCGCGTGATGGTGAAGGTGCAGGAAGGCGAGCGCGTCCGCACCCAGGCCTATGAGGGCGTGGTGATCGCGCGCAGCAACAAGGGCGTGCAGAGCAACTTCACGGTGCGCAAGCTCTCCTACGGCGAGGGCGTGGAGCGCGTCTTCCCGCTCTATTCCCCGAACGTGGCCGAGATCCAGGTGGTCCGCCGCGGCAAGGTGCGCCGCGCGAAGCTGTACTACCTGCGTGGCCGCACCGGTAAGTCGGCGCGCATCGCCGAGAAGCTGGGCGTGAAGGCGGAAGCGGCGAAGCCTGCCGCCACGACCGAAGGCTAACCATATAAGGGGCGCCGCGGACCGCGCGGCGCCCTGGACTGATCTACCGGGAGAAAGCGATGTCAGCGCAGAAGCCGCGCACTTTGTTCGACAAGATCTGGGATGCCCACGTCGTCGAGACGCTCCCGGACGGCACGGCGCTGCTCTACATCGACCTCCATCTCACCCATGAAGTGACGACGCCGCAGGCCTTCGACGGCCTGCGGGCGGCTGGCCGCAAGATCCGCCGCCCCGAGGCGACGCTCGGCGTGATCGACCACAACATCGCGACCGACGCTTCCCGCTACACGGGCATCGTCGATCCCGAGAGCCGGCTGCAGGTCGAGACGCTCGAGAAGAACGCCGCCGAGTTCGGCATGCCGCTGATCCCGCTGCTCGATGAGCGGCAGGGCATCGTGCACGTGATCGGTCCGGAACTCGGCCGGTCTCTGCCGGGCATGACGATCGTCTGCGGCGACAGCCACACCTCGACGCATGGCGCGATGGGCGCGCTGGCCTTCGGCATCGGCACGTCGGAGGTCGAGCACGTGCTCGCCACCCAGACGCTGCTGCAGAAGCCGGCCAAGAACATGCGCATCAGCGTGGACGGCAACCTGGCCTTCGGTTGCAGCGCGAAGGACATCGTGCTGGCCATCATCGGCAGGATCGGCACGGCGGGCGGCACGGGCCACGTCATCGAATATGCGGGCGATGCGATCCGTGCCCTCGACATGGCCGGCCGCATGACGGTCTGCAACATGTCGATCGAGGGCGGCGCGCGCGCCGGCATGGTGGCCCCCGACCAGACCACCTACGACTATATCGCGAAGACGCCGAATGGGCCGAAGGGTGCCGCGCTGGCGCGCGCAATGGAGTGGTGGAAGACGCTGCCGTCCGACGCCGCGGCGCATTTCGACACTGAACTGCGCCTCGATGCCCATGCCATCGCCCCGCAGGTCACCTGGGGCACGAACCCCGAGGCCGTGCTGCCGATCACCGGCGTGGTGCCGAACCCCGCGGACGTGGCCGACGAGGCGAAGCGCACGCAGATGGAGCGCATGGTCCAGTACATGGGCCTGACGCCGGGCCAGCGGCTGCAGGACCTGAAGGTGGACGTCGTCTTCATCGGCTCCTGCACCAATTCGCGCATCGAGGACATCCGCGCCGCCGCGGCCATCGCCAAGGGCCGCAAGGTCGCCGACGGCGTGCGCGCCATGGTCGTGCCTGGCTCGGGCCTGGTGAAGAAGCAGGCGGAGGCCGAAGGCCTTGACCGCGTCCTGCGCGAAGCGGGCTTCGAGTGGCGCGAGGCCGGGTGCTCCATGTGCCTCGGCATGAACCCGGACAAGCTCACGCCGGGCCAGCGTTCGGCCAGCACGTCCAACCGCAACTTCGAAGGCCGCCAGGGCCCCGGCGGGCGCACCCATCTGCTGTCCCCGGCCATGGCCGCCGCCGCCGCGGTGGCGGGCCACCTCGCCGATGTCCGCGACTATCAGCCGAAGGAGACCGTGTGATGCAGGCCTTCACGACGCTGACCGGCATCGCCGCGCCGCTTCCGAAGGCGAATGTCGACACGGACCAGATCATCCCGGCGCGCTTCCTGAAGTCGATCTCGCGCCTCGGCTTCGGGAAGAACCTCTTCGCCAACTTCCGCTACAAGGAAGACGGCTCGGAGAACCCGGATTTCGTCCTGAACCAGGAACCCTACCGCAAGGCCGAGGTCCTCATCGCCTTCGAGAATTTCGGCTGCGGCTCCTCGCGTGAGCACGCGCCCTGGGCGCTGCTCGACTTCGGCATCCGCTGCGTCATCGCGCCGGACTTCGCCGACATCTTCCACAACAACTGCTTCAAGAACGGCGTCCTGCCGGTGCGGCTTCCGAAGGAAGTCTGCGCGCAACTGATGGAAGACGCGAAGCTCGGCGCCAATGCCCGTATCACCGTCGACCTCGAGCGCGAAGTGGTGGTGCGCCCGAACGGGCAGGAGATCGCCTTCAAGATCGACCCGCTGCGTCGGCACCTGCTGCTGAACGGCCTCGACGACATCGGCCAGACGATGCAGCACGCGCCCGCCATCGATTCCTTCGAGGCGAAGCAGAAGGCCGCCCAGCCCTGGCTCTACGCCTGACCTGACTCACCCCCGGGTGGTGCCCTCCCGGGGCGCCTCCCCTGACTTCCAGGAGACGTCCCGAGAGATGCCGTCCAACAAGAAACTTCTCATCCTGCCCGGCGACGGGATCGGCCCCGAGGTGGTGCGCGAAGTCCGTCGTGTCATCGACTGGATGGACCGCCGCCGCGCCGTGACCTTCGAGATCGATGAAGGCCTGGTCGGCGGCTCGGCGATCGACGTCGAGGGCACGCCCTGCTCCGATGCGACCGTCGCCAAGGCGAAGTCGGCTGATGCGGTGCTGTTCGGCTCCGTCGGCGGCCCGAAGTGGGACAGCCTGCCCTTCGAGCAGCGTCCCGAGCTCGGCATCCTGCGCCTGCGCAAGGACCTCGGCCTCTTCGCGAACCTGCGCCCGGCGCTGGTGATGGACCCGCTGGTGGACGCTTCCTCGCTGAAGCCGGACATCGTGCGCGGCGTGGACATCATGGTCGTCCGCGAATCGACGGGCGGCGTCTATTTCGGTGAGCCGCGCGGCGTCGAGACGCTGCCCGACGGCAAGCGCCGCGGCTTCGACACCGACGTCTACCATGAGGACGAGATCGCCCGCGTCGCACGCGTCGCCTTCGACCTGGCGCGCAAGCGCCGCGGCAAGGTGACATCCGTCGAGAAGGCGAACGTCATGCAGTCCGGCCGCCTGTGGCGCGCCGTCGTCGGCGAGATCCACAAGGCCGAATACGCGGACGTGCAGCTCGAGAACATGTACGCCGACAACTGCGCGATGCAGCTTTGCAGCCGCCCGAAGCAGTTCGACGTCATCCTCGGCAACAACCTGTTCGGCGACGTGCTGTCGGACCTGGCGGCGGCGCTGACGGGCTCGCTCGGCATGCTGCCCTCCGCGACGCTCGGCGCGGTGGACCCCACCACCGGCAAGCGCCACGCGCTCTACGAGCCGATCCACGGCTCCGCGCCCGACATCGCGGGCAAGGGAATCGCGAACCCGCTCGCGCAGATCCTCTCCTTCGCCATGCTGCTGCGCTGGTCCTTCGGCATGGAGGAAGACGCGGCCCTGGTCGAGCAGGCGGTGGGCAAGGTGCTCGCCGGCGGCCTGCGCACGGCGGACATCATGCAGCCCGGCATGGCCCGCGTCGGCACGACCGTGATGGGCGAGGCCGTGGTGCGCGAACTCGACAAGCTCTCCGCCTGAACCCTGGAGGGGGCGCATAGTCGCCCCTTCCCGACCGGCGGCCCCGACGGCATTCCCGCTCGGGGCGCGTCCGGTGTCCGCTTTGTTGATGCGCCCCGGCGCCCATTTCACCGAGGGGTAGGGTCCGCGCCGATCGGCCAGCGCGCGCGTCGGATTCCGCGTGACAGCCGGACGTGTCGGCATCAAATTGAATCAACGCCGTTCTTCCGGTCCCGTTTTGCGTCGCGTGGTTCGACGCCAGGCACTTGCGAGCAATTTGCCGTCGGCCCATCGCCCCAGGGCGTGGCCGTGCCAGAGGGAGGGAGCACCATGGGCTACAGTCTCAAGGGTGAACTGCTCGAGGTCTGCGACTGCAACACCCTTTGCCCCTGCTGGATCGGCGAGGACCCGGACAACGGGACCTGTCGTTCCTCGCTCGCCTACCACATCGAGAAGGGCGAGATCGACGGCGTGGACGTCTCGGGTCTCAACTTCGGGCTTGCGGTCTTCATTCCGGGGAATGTCCTCGCCGGGAAGTGGCGGGTGGTCCGCTATGTGGACGATCGCGCGAACGGCGCCCAGGAAGCGGCCCTGCTCAAGGTCTTCAGGGGCGAGGCGGGCGGCCCGATAGCGGACCTCGCCGGCCTGGTGGGCGAGGAGGTCGGTGCCCGCCGCGCGAAGTTCACCTTCGACGTGAAGGAAGGGAAGGGGACGCTGAAGATCGGCGACGCCGTGCATGCGGAAATGGAGCCCTATCGCGGCCCGACCGGCGAACCGACCCGCCTTGTCGAGAGCATCTTCTCGACCATTCCCGGTTCGCCGGCCTTCGTCGGCAAGGCGTCGGAATTCCGGCTGAAGCAGCCCGAGCTCGGCATCGACCTCGACCTGCGGGGGCACAATGCCATCCAGGGCTTTTTCGAGATGCGGCACTGACCGCGCGATGGCGGGCGGGCGATGCCGCATGCCGGTGCATCGGGCGGGCTGACGCCGCACGACCGATGGTTCGTGCCGCTCTTCGGCGGCACGGTCCTGCTGGCCTGGGTGGCCCTGGGCGCCTGGGATCTGTCGCCCTTCGCGGAGTATCTGCGCCACGACTGGACCCGGCTTGGTCTCGCCGCAGGCCTGTGCAGCGCCCTGCCGGCCGGGGAGGTCATCGGCCCTGCGCTGCTCTATGCCGGCGGGTGGGTGCTGATGACGGCGGCGATGATGCTGCCGACGACACTGCCGCTCGTGATGGTGTTCCGACGCATGACGCGGAGCCGGCGGGATGGCGGGCGACTCCTTGCGCTGCTCTTCGCGGGCTATCTCGGGGCCTGGTTCGGCTTCGGCATCGCGGCGCATCTGCTCGGCATGCTCCTGCTCGAAGCGGCGCGGGCCTCGCTGTGGCTGACCTTCAACGGCTGGGCGATCGGGGCCGGCATCCTCGGTGCCGCGGGGCTTTTCCAGTTCTCGCGGCTCAAATACCGATGCCTCGACGGGTGCCGTTCGCCGCTCCCCTTCGTGCTGGCACGATGGAAAGGGCAGCGGCCCGCGCGCGAGAGCCTCGGTATCGGATTCGCGCACGGCGCCTACTGCGTCGGCTGCTGCTGGCTGCTCATGCTGCTGATGTTCGTGGTCGGCACGGGCAGCCTCGGCTGGATGCTGGCGCTCGGGGCGGTGATGGCGCTGGAGAAGAACAGCCGCTGGGGCCGGCGGCTGGCGGCGCCGCTCGGGGTCGCGCTGTTGCTGGCTGCGGCGGGGGTCGCGGTGAGCGCGGCCGGCGTGTGAAGGCCCTGGATCGCGCTTCCGGCGGGCGGGATTGCGGATGCTGGTCCGTTCCTGCGGAGGAGGGGTTGCGCCCCACCGCGGCCTCCGCTATTTCCCCGGCCTCGCCGCGGTGGCGGCAAGGGCGCCCGTAGCTCAGCTGGATAGAGCACCAGACTACGAATCTGGGGGTCAGAGGTTCGAATCCTTTCGGGCGCGCCACTCCACCGTTCCACCCGCAGCGTCCGCGCCCGTAGCTCAACTGGACAGAGCACCAGACTACGGATCTGGGGGTTGGGAGTTCGAATCTTCCCGGGCGCGCCATTCATCCGTGGAAGCCACAGAAATCTCAGGGTTGGCCTACGCGCGCCCGTACTTGGTGCGGGCCTTCGCGCCAGGCATCCAGCGCGACCTCCCGCAGCGGCGTGCCGCCATCGGTGAATAATCGCCCATCCGGCCCGAGCGCGGCGGCGATGCGGGGCAGGGCCTTTCGTCCGGCCTCCGGATGCCGCCCGTCGAGGGCACCGACGCGAATCGCCACCGCGATGTCGTACGGCGCCTCACCGGGGTCGAGGCTGAACGCCTCCACCGCGACCTGCCGGAAGCTCAACCGCCCTGCGGCGACCTCATCGCGGCAGGTCTCCCGCGCCAGGGTGATCGCCGCTCCGGAACGGTCGATCCCGAGGACATGCCCCGACCCGACGCGCCTTGCGATCGCCCTCGCCGCCGCGCCAGGGCCGCAGCCGATCTCGAGCACGCGCAACCCCGGGCGTAGCGGCAGGGCGTCCACGATCGCCTGGAGGCGCGCCGACAGCCGCTCGGTCATGCGGGATCCTCCATCTCCATGATGCGGCGATCATAGGCGCGACCGCGCGCCGCGGCCGACCCCGACGCATGACGTTCACCCCGCCGTACCGACCTCACGAAGTGTTACCGGGGTGCATTTCCGTCGTGATCGTCCTACCTAATACGGGTGACTTCCCTCTGTGTTCCCGAGATCGAGGCCGGCTGGGCGCTCTTCCTCGATCTCGACGGCACCCTTCTCGACATCGCGCCCACGCCGGACGCCGTCCGTGTGCCACCCGGCCTGATCGAATCCCTCTCCGGGCTTGAGGCGTGCCTCGACGGCGCGCTGGCCATCGTGACCGGCCGCGCGCGGGCTACGGTCGATGGCCTGCTCGCCCCGCTCACCCCTGCCGGCGGCTTCGGCCATGGGGCGGAACTGCGCGACGCTGCCGGCCGCACCGGCGGCACGGACGCCTTCCCGGCGCTGCCCGCCGATTGGGGCGTGCGGTTGGAACGGGAGGCCGCCGCCTGGCCCGGCGTGATCCTCGAACGCAAGCCGCACGGCTTGGCGCTGCACTACCGTGCCGTCCCCGAGCGGGCCGCCGATGCGCGCGCCGCGCTCGAATCGCTGCTCGCCGGCCATGCCGAGCACTTCGCCCTTCTGCCTGCCCACATGGCCTTCGAGATCCGCCCCCGCGGCGCCACCAAGGCCCGTGCCGTGGAGGCGCTGATGCGCTCCGCCCCCTTTCACGGCCGCCGCCCGGTCTTCGTCGGCGACGACGTGACCGACGAGGACGGCATGGCTGCCGCGCGACGCCTCGGCGGGCTTGGCCTGTATGTCGGCCGTGACTTCCGCTGCGGACCAGCCGAGGTCCGTGCCTGGATCGCCCGCGCGCTTGCGCGCCTGTCGCAGGGGAACGCGCATGCCCAACCTTGATTACGCCGTCATCGGCAATTGCGCCGTCGCCTCCCTGATTTCCGCCTCGGCGCGACACGAATGGTTCTGCTTCCCGCGCCTGGACGGGGAGCCCGTGTTCAACGCGCTGCTCGGCGGCAGCGACCCGTCGCATGGCTTCATGGACGTGCTGCTGCGCGACCAGGTGCAGGCCCGGCAGCGCTACCTTCGCAACACCGCCGTGGTCGAGACGCTGCTGACCGACGCGGACGGCGGCGGCGTGCGCGTGCTGGATGTCGCGCCGCGCTTCCGCCGATTCGGGCGCATCTATCGCCCGCCCATGCTGGTGCGGCGCATCGAGCCCGTCTCCGGCCGGCCGCGCATCCGCCTGCGCATCCGCCCTTCCTTCGACTACGGCGCGGATACGGGGCGGACCAGCATCGGCAGCAACCACATCCGCTACGTCGGCGCGGACACGGTATTGCGGCTGACCACCGATGCGCCGCTTTCCTACGTGACGGGGGAGGCGGAATTCGGTCTCGACCGCCCGGTCAGCCTGGTGCTCGGCACCGACGAAAGCCTGCCGGAGGCGCCCGATACCGTCGCCCGCACCGTGCTGGCGGAGACCGAGGCGTATTGGCTCGACTGGGTGCGCGGCCTGAACCTGCCTTTCGACTGGCAGGAAGCGGTGATCCGAGCCGCCATCACCCTGAAGCTCTGTTCCTTCGAGGATACGGGCGGCATCGTCGCCGCGCTCACCACCTCCATCCCCGAGGCGCCGGGCAGCGGCCGCTGCTGGGACTACCGCTTCAGCTGGCTGCGCGATTCCTTCTTCACCGTCGGCGCGCTGAACCGCCTGAACGCGACGCGCACCATGGAAGGCTTCCTGCGCTTCATCATGGATGCGGTGCCTGACGGGTCGCCGGGGCCGATTCCGCCATTGTTTCCGATCGCGCCGGGCACGTCGGTGGATGAGAGAATCGCTGGCGCGCTGCCGGGCTTCCGCGGCGATGGGCCGGTGCGGGTCGGCAATGCCGCCGTCTCCCAGGTGCAGAACGACGGCTACGGCGCCATCGTGCTGACCGCGGCGCAGATGTTCCATGACCAGCGGCTGGCGCGCACCGGCAATCTCGCGCTCTATCGCCAGCTCGCCGCGATCGGTGGCCAAGCGGAACGCGCGGCCTTCGAGCCCGATGCCGGGCTCTGGGAGTATCGCGGCCGCGCGGTGCCGCACACCTATTCGGCGGCGATGTGCTGGGCCGCGCTCGATCGGCTCGGCGCCATCGCGCAGCATCTCGGCCACACGGAGGAAGCGCACGACTGGGACCGGCGTGCCGCCGCGCTGCGCACCCGCATCCTGGATGCCGCGACCGTGCCGGGGGAGGGCTGGATCTCCGGTGCCCTGGACGGCACGCCGATCGCCGACGCCTCCACCTTCCTGCTGCCGGAATTCGGGCTCATCCGCGCGACCGACCCGCTCTTCCTGCGCACGGTCGAGGTGCTGGAAAAGCGCCTGGTCCGCGACGGCATCGTCCTGCGCTACGACCACGCGGATGATTTCGGCACGCCCGAGGTCGGCTTCCTGGTCTGCACCTTCTGGTACATCGACGCGCTGGCGCGCGTCGGCCGCAAGGACGAAGCGCGCGCCCTGTTCGAGCGCGCCCTGTCCTGGCGCAACCATGTCGGCCTGCTGTCGGAGGACGTGCACCCGGCGACCGGCGCGCTGTGGGGCAACTTCCCGCAGACCTATTCGCAGGTGGGACTGATCCTGTCCGCCATGCGCCTTTCCCGGACCTGGGAGGAAGGCCTGTGGCGCGCCTCGTAGTCGTCTCCAACCGCGTCCCGCTGCCCAGGACCAAGGGGGCGGCGAGCGCGGGCGGCCTCGCGGTCGCGCTGCAATCCTTCGTGGCGCCCGGCACTCTGTGGTTCGGCTGGTCCGGGCGCGTCATGGAGCGCACCGCGACCAAGCCGCGCTTCGTCGAGGGCGGCGGCGTGACCTACGCCACACTCGACCTCGGCGCGGAGGACTACGACCGCTTCTATGTCGGCTTCGCGAACTCCGCGCTCTGGCCGCTGCTGCATTTCCGATTGGGGCTGATGCGCTACACGCGCGAGGATTTCGACGGCTATCTTGCGGTCAACGCCGCCTTCGCAGATGCGCTGATGCCGATGCTGCGGCCGGACGACATGGTCTGGGTACACGACTACCACCTGATCCCGTTCGCCGCCGCGCTGCGGGCGCGCGGCTTTGCCGGGCGGATCGGGTTCTTCCTGCACATCCCCTTCGTGCCGGCCTCGGTGCTGGAGGCGCTGCCGCCGGCGCGCGACCTGCTGCGCGCGCTCTGCGCCTATGACGTGGTCGGCTTTCAGACGCGAACGCATCTTGCGGATTTCCTCGACTGCGCGCGCCGCTTCACCGGCTTCACCGTGGAAGGGGAGGAGGTGCTGACCGACGGCCGCCGCGTGCGTGCCATCGCCAACCCGATCGGCATCGATGCGGCGGGCTTTGCGCGGATGGCGGCGCGGTCGGCCGGCACGGCCTATATCCAGCGCATGCGGGAAAGCCTGGTCGGGCGCGCGCTGGCCATCAGCGCAGAGCGTCTCGACTATTCCAAGGGCCTGCCCAACCGCTTCGAGGGATTCGCGCGGCTGCTCGCGCGCTTCCCCAACCAGCAGCGGCGTGTCTCCCTGCTGCAGATCGCCGCCCGGTCGCGGGAGGATGTGGAGGAATACCAGACGCTGCGCCGCGAACTGGACCGGCTCGCGGGGGACATCAACGGCCGCTTCTCTCAGTTCGACTGGGTGCCGCTGCGCTACATGACGCAGACCGTGGCGCGGACGAAGCTCGCGGGGCTGTTCCGCATCGCGCGCATCGGCCTGGTCACGCCGCTGCGGGACGGGATGAACCTGGTGGCGAAGGAATTCGTTGCCGCGCAGGACCCGGCCGATCCGGGCGTGCTGATCCTCTCGCGCTTCGCCGGGGCGGCGGAGGAACTGACCGAGGCGCTGCTGGTCAACCCCTACGACCCGGACGAGATCGCGGAGGCCATGCAAGCGGCGCTCGAGATGCCGCTCGAGGAACGGCAGGCCCGCCATGCCGTGCTGCGCAAGGCGGTGTTCGAGGTGACCTCCGCCCGCTACTGCAACACCTTCGTGGATGCGCTGGCGGCCTAGAGAGATTTTCGTTCGCCCCGACTCACGAACACCGCTCCAGGCCTTTGTTTTTTTGAGCATCTTCACCCGATCAGGTGATTCCACCTGATCGGGATCTGCTCTAACTCCGGAATGCCTCGGGCGGCACCTTGCCGAGTTCGCTCAGCAGCAGCGGCCAGCCGCGCAGGCCTTCCTCCAGCGAGGACAGGCGGAAGAACTCGTTCGGCGCATGGACGTCCTCATCCGGCATGGCGTAGCCGAACATCAGCGTGTCGAGGCCGAGCATCTCCTGGAAGATCGCGGTGATCGGCAGCGTGCCGCCGATGCGCGCGCGCACCGGGGCACGGCCGGTGGTGCGTTCGATCACGCGCTCCGCGGCGGCGAGCAGCGGGTGGCCCTCCCGCAGCGTGAAGGCGGGCGACCCGGCATCCTGTTCCGTGAAGTCCAGCGCCACGCCGGCCGGGGCCCTGGCCAGCAGATGGTCCCGCAGCAGCCTCTGCACCCGCGCGGGGTCCTGCCCGGGGCCGAGGCGCATGGTGAACTTCGCATGCGCCTCGCAGGGCAGCACGGTCTTGCTGCCGGCGCCGGTGTAGCCACCCCACATGCCGTTGACCTCGATGGTCGGCATCAGGGTGATGCGCTCGCGCAGCCCGAGATCCGGGTCGCCATAGGGCGCGGCGCCGATCGCGCCGTAGAACTCGGCCTCGTTCATCGCCAGCGCGGCGGCGTCGGCGCGCTCCCGCGGGCCGACCGGCGCGACGTCGTCCAGGAAGCCCGGCACGGCGATGCGGCCGTGATCGTCGTGCAGCGTCGCGATCAGGCGCGCGAGCTCGTGGTTCGCATTGCGCACCGCGCCGCCGTAGCGCCCCGAATGCATGTCCTTCGACGCGGTGCGCAGCGCGACCTGCAGCTTGGTCAGCCCGCGCGAGCCGACATTGACCGTGGGCAGAGTCGTGCTGGCCCGCCCGCCATCGGCCGAGAGCACCGCATCGGCCTTGAGCGCGTCCCGGTGCCGCTCGATGAGCGTGCGGAGGGATGGGCTGCCCGTCTCCTCCTCGCCTTCCAGGAAGAAGCGGATGTTCACCGGGCAGCCGCCGGCCTCGATGAAGGCGGCGACCGTCTCGACCGCGATCAGTGTCGAGCCCTTCACGTCCGACGCCCCGCGCGCGTAGAGCCGCCCGTCGCGGATCGTCGGCTCGAAGGGCGGGCTCTGCCACAGGTCCAGCGGATCGGGCGGCTGCACGTCGTAATGGCCGTAGACGATCAGCGTCGGCTTGCCGGGCGCGCCCATCCAGGCGCCGGTCACCGCCGGCTGTCCGCCGCCATCGAGCAGCCGCACATCGGTCAGCCCCGCCTCGCGCAGCCGCGCCAGGAGGAAGTCCCGCGTCGCCTTCATGCCCTCGGCATAGGCCGGGTCGGTGCTGACGCTCGGCAGGCGCAGCAGCGCCTTCAGCCGTTCCAGGATCTCGTCCTTGCGCGCCACCAGGCGCTCCGCCACTGCCTCGCTCATGCCGATGTCCCCTGGGTTGTCGGGGGCAGCCTAGACCGATGCGGCGGGCGGTTGCAGAGTGCCGCGGAATCAATCGGGGAACCGGGATGGAACGTCCTTCGGGCACGGCGCGGCGCCGTGCGGCCTTTCGCGCGATCCTGGCAGGGAACGCCTGCATCCACCCTGCCTCCGTGCACGACCCGATCGCCGGGCGGATCGCGACCGACCTCGGTTTCGAGGCCGCGATGTTCGCGGGCTCCGTTGCTTCCCTGACCGTGCTCGGCGCGCCGGACATCATCCTGCTGACCCTGAGCGAATTCGCCGACCAGGCGCGCCGCATCTGCCGCGCCGGAGCGCCGCCGCTGCTGGTCGATGCCAACCACGGCTACGGCAATGCGCTGAACGTGATGCGCACGGTGCAGGAACTGGAAACCGCCGGCATCGCCGCCCTGACCATCGAGGACACCGACCTGCCGCGCGCCCATGGCGGCGGGGAGCCGGGGCTGCTGAGCCTGGAAGCCGGCCTCGGCAAGATGCGCGCGGCGGTCGCGGCGCGCGACGATGCCGGTCTCGTGGTTGTGGCGCGCACCAGCGCGCTGAACCTCGTGAACCTGGATGAGGCGGTGCGGCGTGCGAAGGCCTACTCGACCTGCGGCGCGGACGCGCTGTTCTTCACCGGCGTGAACGACTGGGAGCAGCTTGCCGCCATCCAGGCGGCCTCGGGCGGGCTGCCGATCATTCTCGGCGGCACGCCGGCCGGCATGTCGGACAAGGCGCGCCTCGCCGCCCATGGCGTGCGCGTCGCGCTGCAGGGGCACCAGCCCTTCGCCGCCGCGGTCGCCGCCATCCATGCCACGCTGAAGGCGTTGCGCGACGGCATGCCGCCCGCCGAACTGAAAGGCGTCGCGCCGGCCTCGCTGATGAAGGCCGTCACGCGCGAAGCCGACTACGCCGCCTGGACCCGCGACTTCCTTTGACACGGAGCGCCCACCCGATGCCCACGACCGTCACGCCCGAAGCGATGGCCGCGATGGAAACCAAGTACCTGGCCCTGCATGAATTCGTGAAGGTGGCGAAGACCCGCCTCGACGCGAACCTGTGGGACTACGTCACCGGCGCCACCGAGACCGAGACCACCATGCGGCGCAACCGCATGGGGATCGATTCCATCGCCTTCCGCCCGCGCGTGCTGCGCGACGTGTCCAGCATCGACAGCACCTCGACCCTGTTCGGCAAGAAGATCCGCCTGCCGGTGCTGCTCGCGCCGGTCGGCGGCCTCGAATCCATCGCCGTCGGCGCCAACGGCTCGGTGACGGCGGGGGAGGGGGCCAGCGCCTTCGGCGCGCCCATCATGGTCAGCAGCGTGACGCAGCCGGGGCTCGAGCAGGCCGCCGCGGCGACGCCGGGGATGAAGATCTTCCAGCTCTACGTCCGCGGCGATGCCGCCTTCATCGAGGACAGCATCCAGCGCTCGATCGCCGCGGGCTACGACGCCTTCTGCCTGACCGTGGACACCGCCATCTACAGCCGCCGCGAGCGCGACATCGTCCGCCGCTTCGCCAAGCCCTGGCGCGCCACGGCGACCGGCGACGCGCAGCGCCACCAGGCCGCGCTGAACTGGGACGACGTGAAGCGCATCAAGGACCGGCACCCCACGCTGCCGCTGATCCTCAAGGGCATCGCGACGGCCGAGGACGCCGTCATCGCCTGCGAGCACGGCGCCGAGGTCGTCTATGTCTCCAACCATGGCGGGCGCCAGCTCGATGCCGGCCGAGGGTCGATCGAGGTGCTGCCGGAGGTCGTCCAGGCCGTCGCCGGCCGCGCCAAGGTCTGGGTGGATGGCGGCTTCTCCCGCGGCACGGATGTGGTGAAGGCGCTCTGCATGGGTGCGGAACTCGTCGGCCTCGGCCGTCTCTACTGCTACGCGCTCGCCGCCGACGGTGCGCCCGGCGTGGTGCGGCTGCTCGAGATCCTGGAGAACGAGATCCGCTCCTGCCTCGGGCTGCTCGGGGTCACCGCCTATGACCAGCTCGGGCCGTCCTTCGTCCATCCGGCGGCGCCGACCAACCTGCCGCATGTCCACAGCGCCTTCCCGCTGCTGCGCCTGGAGGATTCCGGCTACTGAAAATGCCCGATGGCACACCCGGCCGAAGTCCGGTCCGCGACCTGCTCGCGGATGCGGCCTTCGTCCGCCTCTGGGCGGCCGGCGGGCTCACCAATTCGATGCGCTGGGTGGAGATGCTGGTCAGCGGGCTGTTTGCCTATGACCTGACCGGCTCGGCCTTCGCCGTCTCCCTCGTGCTGATGTCGCGCGCGCTGCCGATGCTGACGGCGGGCGCGCTGTCGGGTGCCATCGCCGAAAGCCTCGACCGCAAGCACCTGCTGATGGCGGGCCAGGCGGCGACGGCGGTGGGCGCGGTCGTCATCGCCATCCTCGCCGCGACCGGCTCGCTCACGCTCTGGCACCTGTTCCTGAACGGCATGCTGGGCGGGCTGGTCTGGACCAACGAACTCGCCACGCGCCGCCGCATGGTCGCCGAGGCCGCCGGTCCGCACCGCATCGTCCAGGCGGTCGCCTTCGACACCATGACGGGCAGCACGACACGCATGGTCGGGCCGCTCGCGGGCGGCATCTTCTACCAGACGGTCGGTGTCACCGCGGCCTATGTCATCGCCTCCGTCCTCTATCTCGTCGCGTTGGTGCTGGTCTCCGGCGTCGTGCACCGGCAGGAGAGGAGGATGCTGGTGGCGCGGCGCCTCCTCTTCGACGTGATGGAGGCGGTGCGGATCGCGCTGGGGCATCCCACCCTGCGCCTGGTGCTCGGCGTGACGGTCGTGATGAACGTCTTCGCCTTCTCCTATACGGCGATCCTGCCTGCCTTCGGTGCCGTCGCCTTCCACGCGACCCCGGCGGAGATCGGCCTGCTCGCCGCGGCCGAACCCTTCGGGGCCCTGGTGTCCGGCTTGGGCCTCGCGCTGCGGAGCGGCCCGCAACCCGGGCGGAGGACCTTCGTGGCGGGCTCGGCGGCCTTCGTCGTGGTGCTGATCCTGGCGGTGCTGGCACCCAGCCTGTGGCTGGCGGTGCTGCTGCTCGTGCTGGCCGGCATCGGCATCGCCGCCTTCTCCAGCCTGCAGACCGGCCTCGTGATGATGGAGGCGCCGATCGAGGCGCGTTCCCGTATCCTCGGCCTGATCACGACCTGCATCGGCACGGGGCCGCTCGGGGTGCTGGTGGTGGGGGCGCTGGCGGACGAACTCGGCCCGCGCAGCGCCATCGCGCTGATGGCGGCGGCGGGCTTGGCCGCGCTGGCGGCCGTGGTCGCGCTCACGCGGCGGTGACCCGAAGTGGGCGCGGGCAACGATGACGCGGGCGGCGCCCCGCGCTACATGGGGGAGCCTCCGGGAAACGGACCGTAACGTGTGGGCATGACCTTGGGCACCACCCAAGGTAGTGTCACGCCCGCGCGACGGTCGGACCCGACTCCTGGGGCCACCCGTCCCGCCGGCCGCTCAGGAGGAGCCCGCATGACCCAGACCCTCGCGCACCGCCGTGTCCTTGTGATCGAGGACGAGGCCCTGGTCGCCATGCTGGTCGAGGATGCGCTGCTCGATGCCGGCTTCGGCGTGATCGGGCCGGCGCGCTCGGTGTCCGAGGCGATGGCGCTGCTCGATGCCGAGGTGCCGGCCGCGGCCGTGCTCGACCTCAACCTCGGCGGCGAAACGTCGCTGTCGGTTGCGGACGTGCTCACCGCGCGCGGCATCCCCTTCGTGGTGGCGACCGGCTACGGCGCGGCAGGGCTGCCGCCCGGGCACCGGCATGTGCCGGTGCTGCCCAAGCCCTACGACCCGGCGGACCTGACGGCGACGCTGGAGAGGCTCTGCGCCGGGCGGTAGCCGGCCCGCACGAGAGCAGATCCCGTCAGGTGGAAATCGCCTGATCGGGTGAAGATGCTCGTAGAAACAAAGGCCTGGAGCGGTGTCCGTAAGCCGAGGCGAACGGAGACCGTTCTATTGTCCTGCCCGCGAAGTTCGCTGGATTTCCGGCGAACGAAGCGGACGAGCAGGCCACTGAAAACAAAGGCTAGTGTCCTGAGAACGAAGTCCGCAGGATTTCGGAATCAGGACACCAGAGCAATATCCGATCAGGTGGAATCACCTGATCGGATTTCTTGCTCTCGAAAATTTTGAATCTAGAGCAGCTTATGTCCGGTCGGCGGAACCGCGCAGCGGTTCCACTCGACCGGACGCTGCTCTAGACGGCCGCGCTGTGCCGCCGCGGTGAGGGGGCGAGGTAGGCGTCGAAGCAGGCCGCGAAATGCCGCAGGAAGGGCCGCCCGGCCGGCGTCGCCTCGAGCCGCCCGCCCTGCCGCGCCACCATCCCGTCGGCGATGAGCCCATCCAGCCGCTCCGCCGCCGTCGCCATGACCGCGGGCGGCACGGCGGCGAGCCCGATGGCGCCGTCGCACATCACGCGCTCGATCAGCCGGGCGCGCAGCCGGTCTTCCGCGCTCAGGGCGCGACCGCGCACGACGGGCAGGCGCCCGGCCTCGACGGCGGCGAGCCACTCCTTCTCCCCGGCCTCGTTCTGCGCGAATCCGTCCGGCGTGCTGCTGATGGCCGAGGCTCCGAGCCCGACCAGGAAGGCTGCGGTGTCGGTGGTGTAGCCCTGGAAGTTGCGCCGCAGGGTTCCGGCGGTGGCCGCCACCGCCATCGCATCACCGGGCCTGGCGAAGTGGTCGAGCCCGATGGCGACGTAGCCTGCCCCGGTCAGCACCCGCGCCGCGGCCTCGGCCTGGGCCATGCGCAGGGTGGCGTCGGGCAGTTCATCCTCCCGGATGCCCTTCTGGTGCGCCTTCATCCACGGCACATGGGCGTAACCGAAGACCGCGACGCGGTCGGCGCCGCAATCGGCGGCGAAGCGGGCGGAGGCCTCGATCTCCGCCACGCCCTGCGCGGGCAGGCCGTAGATCAGGTCCATGTTGATGCTGCCGACGCCGATCGCGCGCAGGCCGCGCACGGCGGCCTCGACCTGGGCGGTGGGCTGCACGCGGCCGATCTTCTCCTGCACCGCCGGCGTGATGTCCTGCACGCCGAGGCTCGCCCGCTTCAGGCCGATGCGCGCCAGCGCCGCGAGCAGGTCATCGTCGAGGCTGCGCGGGTCGAGCTCGGCCGCGACCTCGGCATCGGTGCGGAAGGCGAAGGCGCCGCGCAGCGCTTCCGCAACGCGCGCCAAGCCCTCCGCGCCGAGCGCGGTCGGCGTGCCGCCGCCCAGGTGCAGCGAGCCGACCCCGCCATGCGCGGGCAGCAGCGCCGCGAGCATCGCCGCTTCCTTCGCCAGCCCCGCCCCGTAGCGCGCGATCCGCGCCGACGATCGCGTGACCGTGGTGTGACAGCCGCAATACCAGCAGAGCGAATGGCAGAATGGCACGTGGACATAGAGCGAAAGCGTATCGCCCGGCCCCGCCTCGCGCAGCCAGGCGGCGTAGTCTTCCGCCGCCAGCGGCGCGAAATGCGGCGCGGTCGGGTAGCTCGTGTAACGCGGCAGCGTCGTCGTGGCGTGGCGCAGGAGCGTGGCGGGGGATGGGGCGAGGGTCGCGGACATGCCGGGCATATGCGTCTCGCGGCCTGCCGCACGCCTTGCGCTGGCTCAAGCCGCGCGCGCGTCGCGCCCGCTCCGCATCGCGCGGGGTGTGAAGCGATGCGATTGTCGTCGGGGCCGTGCTGTTCCAGGTTGGCGACGAACCCGTCTATGGTGCGGATGGGGCAGAGGAAGGTGTCGATGTCCGGCGGCAGTGGCCTGGAACCTGGGCGGACTCGGAGCGGCGCGCGATGCGCGTCGCGCTGCGTCGCGCGTGCCATGCCGTGGCTGCCGGAGATATGCTCCGGCCGCATGCCCGACCGCGCCCTGCCTGCCGTGATCGCCCGCCGCGTCGCCGCGTGCGGAGGAGCCTGCCGATGGAACTGACCCTCACCGTGTTGCGCTGCCCGGACAGTGTCGTGCCGGAGCAGCGCCGCGTGCCCGGCGGCGATTTCATCATCGGCCGCGGCGCCGACGCGAACTGGGTGCTGCCCGATCCCGACCGGCTGCTGTCCAAGCACCATTGCGTGCTCGAATTCCGTGGCGGCGGCTGGCAGGTGCGCGACCTCTCGACCAACGGCACCTTCGTCAACCACGCCGACACGCCGGTGGGGCGCGACCAGGTGAAGATGCTCGAGGACGGCGACCGCCTGCGGCTCGGCGCCTACGAGATCGAGGTGCGCGTCGAGCAGGCGGGCGCCCAGCCCGCGGCCTGGGGCGGCGGGATGCCGTCGGCGACGCCGCCCGGCGGCGGCTGGGACTCGCC
>NZ_JAAEDM010000006.1 GCF_018129065.1 Neoroseomonas soli
CCAGCGGGCCGGCGTCGCCGCCATCGGCCTCGGTACGGTGATCCTGCTCGACGCCGCGCTCGGCCTCGCCTTCGCGGTCACCGGCCTCGCCGCCGCCCGCGCGCCCCGCGGCGCGGTCGAGCAGGCCGTCGCCCTGCCGGTGCTGGCCTGGATGGCGGTGCTGCCCTTCCTCGTGCGACGCTAGCGCCATGCCGGCGCTCTGCCGCGACTGCCAGCACCGTGCCGAGACCGCCTTCACCCGCTGCCCCGCCTGCGGATCGCGGCGCACGATCGCGCACCCCGACCTGTTCCGCCTGACCGTCGCGCATGTCGATTGCGACGCCTTCTACGCCAGCGTCGAGAAGCGCGACCGGCCGGAACTGCTGACCAGGCCCGTCATCGTCGGCGGCGGGAAGCGCGGCGTCGTCGCCGCCTGCTGCTACATCGCGCGCACCCGTGGCGTGCGCAGCGCCATGCCGATGTTCAAGGCGCTGGCCGCCTGCCCGGACGCCGTGGTCATCAAGCCGGACATCGCGAAATACGTCCGCGAGGGCCGCCGCATCCGCACCATGATGGAAGCGCTCACGCCGCTTGTGCAGCCCATGTCGATCGACGAGGCGGTGCTCGACCTCGCGGGTACCGAGGCGCTGCACGGCGCCCCGCCCGCCGTGGTGCTGGCGCGCTTCGCCCTCGCGGTGGAACGGGAGGTCGGCGTCACCGTCTCGGTCGGGCTTGCCGCCAACCGGCTGATGGCGAAGCTCGCGGCGGAGCGCGACAAGCCGCGCGGCTTCGCGGTGATCGGCGCGGACGAGGCCGCCGCCTGGCTCGCGCCGCAGCCGGTTTCCGTGCTGCCCGGGGTCGGGCCGGCGCTGGCGAAGCGCCTGCAGGCGGCGGGGTTCTCGACCCTCGGGCAACTCGCTTCGCTGGCGCCGCGGGAGGCGGCCCAGCGCTTCGGGGAGGACGGCCCATCGCTGGCCGCCCGCGCGCGCGGTGAGGATGCCCGCCGCGTCACCCCCGACCGCGAGACCAAGTCCATCAGCGCCGAGACCACCTTCGAGACGGACATCGCGGCGCGCGAGGCGCTGGAGGCGCCGCTCTGGCGCCTGTGCGAAAAGCTCGCCCGCCGGCTGAAGGAGAAGGACCTCGCCGCGGCCGGCGTGACGCTCAAGCTCAAGACCGCGGGTTTCGCCACGCGCACCCGCGCGGCCCGCCTGCCCCAGCCCACGCGCCTGCCGGAGGTGCTGTTTGCCGCCGCGAGGCCGATGCTGGCCAAGGAAGCGGACGGGACGGCCTTCCGGCTGATCGGGATCGGGGCGCAACCGCTGGCCCCGGCCGATCAGGCCGACCTCGGCGACCTGGCGGACCCCGAGGCGCCGAAGCGAGCCGCGCGCTGGGCGGCGGTGGAGGCGCTTCGCGCCAGGTTCGGGGACGACGCCATCGTGAAGGGCCGAGGCCTGAGGAAGCGCCCCGGGGAGTGATCCTTGGACCTGCCTTTCGCCATCAGTTTCCAAGGGATCAAAAAAGGGAGGGGGATTCGGGGGAGGTTCTCCTCCCCCGACCTTCAAGCCCGTTCCAGCAGCCCGGCCCTGGCCAGCCTGCGGCAGAACTTCAGCGCCCCCTCGCCGAGTTCCTCCGCCGTGGCGCCATCCTCCAGCGCCTGCAGCCAATCGAGTTCCTGCGCGCTCAGCGTCTCCACCCCGCCATACCAGCGCAGGGCCGCGCCGCCTTCGGGAAGCGGGACCAGCGTGTGGTGCATGGTTTCCGACAGGCGCAGCCTGTCCATCGCCGCCGGCGGCCTCGTCGTCAGCGAGCGCCCGGGCAGGGAGAGCCGATCCTGCGTCACGCGGTCGAGCGCCGCGACCGCCAGCCGTTCCGCCAGGCCCGGCTTCGCCAGCGCGTCGAGCGCCGCGCGCAGCCTTGCCTCCACCGCCGCGACGCCGTCGGGTTCCGCCAGGCGCCAGGTCGGCATGGCGGCGCGCAGGGCGGGTTCCTCGGGTTCCAGGTCGGCGAGCAGTTGGCGCAGCATCTCGCCCAGTCCGGGTTCGAGCAGCCCGATGGTGATGTGCAGGGACGGATCGGCGCCTTCCTGTACCATCGCCTCGTGCATCACGCCGCGCGGCAGGTAGAGCGCGTCTCCAGGCGCCATGACCAATTCGTGCGCTTCGCCCTCGGTCGCGGCGTTGTTGGACCACGGCGTGTGGCGCGTCGGCGCGGCGTAGGGGATCGCGTCCCACACCCGCCACGCCTTGCGGCCGGAGACCTGCAGCACCAGCACGTCATGGGTGTCGAAATGCACGCGGAAGCCCTGCGCCCCCGGCGGCGTCATGTAGATGTTGGCCTGAACGCCGTGCAGGAAGGCCTTTTCCAGCCCGCGGCAGAAGCGCGCGAGCGGCGGATGGATCTCGTGGAACTGGGAGACGACGAGGCTCGCCCCGTCGTCGTGGCGCGCGAGCAGCCGCGGCAGGTCCACGCGGTCGCTGCCATCCTCGAGGTATTCCTCGTGCGGCACCGCGGCGCTGCCCGTGCGCGCGCCGTCGGCCATCGAGACGCGCGGCGTGCGCGCCGCGTCGGTGCGCAGGAACGCGTCGAGGTCAGCAATGGAAAGCAGCCCGGCGTAGCGATCGGGGTCGTTGCCCGGAAACATCCTCCAGGCCGTGCCTTCCCGGAGCGCGATGCCGTCCTCGAGGGACAGGGAACCGAAGGCGAGGGTCCAGGATCCCTCGGCAAGTGTCGTCGTCATCTGATCCTTCCGCGGCCCGCGGCGTCGCGCGGGTCGCTGTCCGAATAGCCTGTATGGGGCCGACCGCGCCCGGCGCCGTCACGCGGGTCGCTGTCGGAATAGCCGGTGCGGGGCCGCCCCCGTCCGGCCGAGTCGCGCGGATCGCTGTCCGATTGGCCCGTATAGGGCCTTCCGCGCCCGGCGGCATCCCGCGGGTCGCTGTCCGAGTAGCCGGTGCGGGGGCGGCCGCGGCCCGCGGCGTCGCGCGGATCGCTGTCGGAATATCCCGTCCGGGGGCGCCCACGCCCGGCGGCATCCCTCGGGTCGCTGTCGGAATAGCCGGTCCGGGGCTGCGCCGTGGCTGCGGCTGGCGCGGCGGCGGCGGCAGGGACGGCGAAGACCAGCAGCCGCCGCCCGAGGCGGCTGCGGCGTGTGGTCTCGTCGTCGCTCATGGCGGCGCCGGTGTGCCGCTGCGCGTCAGCGCCAGCCGCGGCCGCGGCCGGGCGCGTCGCCGGGGTCGTTGTCGGTCACGCCGCGCTGGCGCTGCCGCCAGCCGCTGCCGTAGCCGGACGGATCGCCGGGATCGCCGTCATTGATGCCGGTATAGGCGCGGCGCTGCGGTGCGCGGTTGCCGCGGCCATTGCCGGCGCCGTCGTTCGGGTCGGCATCGGTGATGCCAGTGCCGCGGCGATAGCCGCGGCCATTGCCGGCGCCGTCGTTCGGGTCGGAATCGGTGATGCCGGTGCCGCGACGGTAGCCGCGGCCATTGCCGGCGCCGTCGTTCGGGTCGGAATCGGTGATGCCGGTGCCGCGACGGTAGCCGCCACGGCCATAGCCGGCGCCGTCGTTCGGGTCGGAATCGGTAAGGCCGGTGCGATACTGGACGGGCGTCGGCTCGATCGCCTTGGCAGCCGGTGCGATGGCCGCGGTCGCCGCAGCGCCACCGGCCGCGGCGAGGCGCAGGACCAGCAGGCGTCGCCCCAGGCCCCGTCCCTCATCCCGTTCCGTATCGCCAGGCGCTGCCTTCGCGACGTCCTTCTCCGTCATGGCCTCGTGCACTCCATTTCCCCACGGCAATCATCGGCTCTCCGCGGCGGTTTCCGCAAGAGTCGTGAGGGAATGCTAAGTGCGCCGGCGCACAATGGCGCCGAAGCGTTTCACCAGCCGCGGCCGCGCCCCGGCGCATCGCGCGGGTCGCTATCCGATATCTGCCGGCGATAGCCTCCGCGGCCATAGCCCGCGCCGTCGCCGGGATCGGCGTCGGTGTAGCCGGTGCGTGCGCGGCCGCGGTAGCCGCCGCGGCCATAGCCCGCGCCGTCGCCGGGGTCGGAATCGTTCACGCCGGTGTAGACGCGGTTGCCGCGATAGCCGCCACGGCCCTGTCCGGCCCCGTCGTTCGGGTCGGCATCCGTGAGGCCGGTGCCGCGGCGATAGCCGCCGCGCCCAAAGCCCGGGCCGTCATTCGGGTCGGCGTCGGTGTAGCCGGTGCGTGCCGGCCCCGGGGCATAGACCGCCCCCCCCGGCGGCGGCATCACGCAGCCGGCCAGGGCCGAGCCCGCGACCCCAACGCCGGCGATGCGCAGCACCAGCATGCGGCGCCCAAGTCGCGGTCTGTCCTTGTCGTCTTCCATCAGTGCGGCCTTCCTCACGATTCACGGCATCCTCGCGGGGCACGCCCGTCGGGGCAAGTGCCGGGCGTGCCGCGGCGGCAAACAGGCGGTTTTGCCCTTGGCGGCCGCCATGGCCCGAGCGCAGACTCCACCCCACCACGAGGACAACGCCGGACCACCGAACATGACACAACGCCGCACCCTTCTCGCCGCGACCGCTGCGCTCGGCCTCACGCCCGGACTGGCGCGCGCGCAGCAGCGCTTCGCCAGCATGTACATGTTCATCCCCGCCGGTCCCGGCGGCGGATGGGACGGCCTCGGCCGCGCGGTCGAGCAGGTGGCGCGCGGCGCCGGCCTGGTCGGCAGCTTCCAGTTCGAGAACGTGGGCGGCGCCGGCGGCACCGTGGGCCTGCCGCGCTTCGTCGCCCAGCGCCGCGGCCGCGGCGACGCGCTGATGGTCGGCGGCGCGGTGATGGTCGGCGCGGTGCTGACCAACCGCACGCCCGTGGGCATCAAGGACGTGACGCCGATCGCGCGCATGACGACCGAACCCGGCGTCATCGTCGTGCCGGCGAATTCCGAGTTCCAGAACCTGCGCGGCTTCCTCGATGCGCTGAAGGCCAATCCCGGCGCGGTCTCGGTCGGCGGCGGCAGCGCCGGCGGCATCGACCACATCACCCTCGGGCTGATGCTGAAGGCGCAGGGGCGCAACGCGCGCGAGGGATCCTATGTCGCCTTCGCCGGCGGCGGTCCGGCCCAGGCCGCGATCCTCGGCGCGCAGGTCAAGGCGGGCATCTCCGGCGTGTCGGAATTCTCCGAGCAGATCGCCGCGGGGCGGATGCGCGCGCTGGCGACCACCGGCGACACCCGCAGCCTGACAGGCGTGCCGACGCTGAAGGAAAGCGGCCTCGACATCGTCATCGGCAACTGGCGCGGGCTGTTCGGCGCGCCGGGCATCAACGCCGCGCAGCGCCAGGCGCTGGTGGACTTCACCACCGCGCTGCACGCCCTGCCGGCGTGGCGGGACCTGATGAAGACGCGCGGCTGGGACGACGCCTTCCTGACCGGCACCGCCTTCGAGGAATTCCTCGCGCGCGACCAGCGCGAGACCGAGGCGGTACTCCGCGACATCGGCCTGGTGACGTGACGTGACGCGGCGCGGGGCGGACGCGGCCGACCTCGCCGCGGGCGTCTTCGTCCTGCTGCTCGGCGGCGTCGCGGTCTGGGCCGCGGGCGTCATCCCGACCACGCCGCTCTACGCGCAGGTCGGGCCGAAGGCGGTGCCCTATGTCGTGGGGGGCGGGCTCGCCGGGCTCGGCGTGCTGCTCGTCGCCGCCGCGCTGCGCGGAGGCTGGAGCGCGGACCTGCCCGAGGTGGCCGAAGCCGGGCCGCCCAATCCGCGCGCGCTCGGCTGGCTCGGCGGCGGGCTGGTCATGAACCTGCTGCTGATCGGGCCGCTGGGCTTTTCCCTCTCGGCGGCGGCGCAGTTCGTCTGCACTGCGCGGGCCTTCGGCAGCACGACGCCGGGGCGGGACGCGGCGATCGCGCTGGCGGTCTCGCTCGCCGCCTTCTTCCTGTTCGTGGAGGCGCTTGGCGTGAACATCGGTGCGGGTGTCCTGGAAGCTGCCATCCTGCGCGCCATCGGGCGCGAGGTGATCTGATGCGGGCCTTCCGGTTCGTGACGGTGGACGTGTTCACCGAGCAGCGCTTCGGCGGCAATCAACTCGCCGTCTTTCCCGATGCGCGCGGGCTGAGCGACGCCGAGATGCAGGCGCTCGCCGCCGAGTTCAACCTCAGCGAGACCACCTTCGTCCTGCCGCCGTCCGACCCGCACAACACCGCGCGCGTGCGCATCTTCAACCGCGTTGCCGAGATGCCCTTCGCCGGCCACCCCAACGTCGGCGCCGCCTACGTGCTGGGGCGGGAGGACGAGGAGGCGCACCGCGCCTACCGTTTCGAGGAGCCCGCGGGGCTCGTTGAGGTGGCCCTCGAACGCGACGCGGAGGGGCGGGTCATCGGTGCGGAGGTGGCGGCGCCGCAGCCGCTCAGGGTCGGCGCCGAGCTGCCGGCCCGTATCGCCGCCGCCTGCGCCGGCATTCCCGAGGCGGAGGTGCTCACCCTGCGCCACGCGCCGACGCTTGCCTCGGATGGTGGCAACCATCGACTGCTGACGGAGGTGACGCCCGCCGGGCTCGCCGCCGCGGCGCCGGACCTCGGCGCATTCCGGCGGGCGGTCGCGGATTTCCCGTCGGAGACGCGCGGCTTCCTCTCGCTCTACATCTACTGCCGGGACGGGGCGAAGGTCCGGGCGCGGATGTTCTCGCCGCTGACCGGCACCTGGGAGGACGCGGCGACCGGCAGCGCGGCGACACCGCTCGCGGGCTTCCTGCTGCGGCTCGGCGGCGGCTCGGAGGGCGCGTGGGAGATCATCCAGGGCGCGGAGATGGGGCGGCCGAGCCTGCTGCTGGCGCGGGCGAGGCGGCTCGCGGACGGTTATCGCGCGGCGGTGGGCGGGCGCTGCGTGCCCGTGCTGCGGGGCGAGGCGGTGCTGTGAGGGCGACAAGGTCGGGGGGAGCGAACTCCCCCCGTATCCCCCCTCCTTCTTTCGATACTTTGCGGATCGCCGCAGGCGGTCCGCCCTGACAGAGAAGGGAGGGGGCTCGGGGGAGGTTCTCCTCCCCCGACCTTATCTTCCTCGCGAAGGGTTTCGGATGGACTCGATCTCGGGCCTGGCCCTCGGCTTCGGCAATGCCTTCTCCCTGGCGAACCTCGCCTGGGCCCTGCTCGGCTGCTTCCTCGGCACCGCGGTCGGCGTGCTCCCCGGCATCGGCCCGGCGCTGACCATCGCGCTGCTGCTGCCCATCACCTTCACGGTCAGCGCGACGGGTGCCTTCATCCTGTTCTGCGGCGTCTTCTACGGCGCGATGTATGGCGGCAGCACGACGTCGATCCTGTTGAACACGCCGGGCGAGAGCGGGTCGATCATCACCGCGCTCGAAGGGGCGAAGATGGCGCGCAACGGGCGCGCGGGGCCGGCGCTGGCGACATCCGCGATCGGGTCCTTCGTCGCCGGCACGGTGGGCACGCTCGGCATCGCCTTCCTCGGGCCGGTGATCGTCGAATGGGCGCTGGTGCTGGGGCCGGCGGAATACTTCTCCCTGATGGTGCTGTGCTTCGTGACGGTGTCCGCGGTGCTGGGCTCCTCGGCGCTGCGGGGCATGACGTCGCTGTTCCTGGGGCTGCTGCTCGGGCTGGTGGGGATCGACCTGCAGACCGGCCAGCCGCGCCTGACCTTCGGCGTGACGGAACTGCTGGACGGCGTGAACGTGGTGCTGGTCGCCGTCGCGCTGTTCGCTGTGGGGGAGGCGCTGCACATGGCCTGGCGCCACCATGAGGGGAAGGTCGAGGTGCTCGAGGTCGGGCGCCTGATGCTGTCGAAGGAGGACCTGAAGCGGTCCTTCTGGCCCTGGATGCGCGGCGCGGGCCTCGGCTTCCCCTTCGGCGTCTTGCCGGCGGGCGGGACCGAGATGCCGACCATGCTGTCCTATTACGCTGAGCGGAAGCTGGTGAAGCCGGAACACCGGCACGAATTCGGCACGACCGGCGCGATCGAGGGCGTGGCCGGGCCGGAAGCCGCCAACAACGCGGCGGCGGCGGGCGTTCTCGTGCCGATGCTGACGCTAGGCCTGCCGACCAGCGCGACGGCGGCGATCATGCTCTCGGCCTTCCAGTCCTATGGCATCAATCCCGGGCCGATGCTGTTCACGCAGCAGGCGGAGCTGGTGTGGACGCTGATTGCCTCGCTGTTCATCGCCAACGTCATGCTGGTGGTGCTGAACCTGCCGCTGGTCGGGCTCTGGGTGCGCATCCTCAAGGTCCCGGTGCCGCAGCTCTATGGCGGCATCCTGGTCTTCGCGACCATCGGCACCTACGGCATCTCGAACAGCGTGATGGACCTGGTGATCCTCTATGCGCTCGGCGTGGTGGCGATGTTCATGCGGCGCTTCGACTTCCCTGTGGCGCCGGTGGTGATCGGCATGATCCTGGGGCCGATGGCCGAACAGGCGCTGCGCCAGGCATTGACCATCAGCCAGGGCGACTGGACCACCTTCGTCACGCGGCCGGGCAGCGCGCTCATCCTGGCGCTGGCGGTGCTGGCGCTGGCGGGGCCGCGGATCTGGGCGGCGGTGGCGTCGCGGCGCTGACCTGCCGATCGACGACGGGCCACGGTCCGCCGCGCGAGCATTGGAGAGC
The DNA here is from genome assembly GCF_018129065.1 of Neoroseomonas soli. Lineage (GTDB taxonomy): Bacteria > Pseudomonadota > Alphaproteobacteria > Acetobacterales > Acetobacteraceae > Neoroseomonas > Neoroseomonas soli. The sequence goes on from NZ_JAAEDM010000006.1 coordinate 8,563, forward strand.
ACATGTTCTACGAACCCCGCCTCGGCCACGGCCTGCCCTACGACCCGTTCAAGGCCATCGTCGCGCCGCGGCCGATCGGCTGGATCTCGACGGTGGACGCGCAGGGGCGGGCGAACCTCGCGCCCTACAGCTTCTTCAACGCGGTGCATTCGCGCCCGCCCATGGTCGCCTTCACCAGCGAATCGATGAAGCACAGCGCGGCGAACGCGATCGCGACCGGGGAATTCGTGTTCAACCTCTGCACGCGCCCGCTGTTCGATGCGATGAACATCTCCTCCGGCGCGCACGCCGAAGGGGTGAACGAGTTCGAGGCCGCCGGGCTCGCGACGGCGCCCTGCCGGATCGTGAAGGTGCCGCGCATCGCGGCCTCGCCGGCCTCGTTCGAATGCCGCGTGGTGCATTCGATGCAGTTCCACGATGTGGAGGGCCACGCGCTCGAGGGCTGGATCATCATCGGCCAGGTGATGGGCGTGCACATCGACGAGGCGTTCATTCGCGATGGCCGCTTCGACACGGCGGCCGCGCAGCCGGTGGCCCGTTGCGGCTACCGCGACTACGCTGCGGTGACGGAGATGTTCGAGGCGCTGCGGCCGACCGATGGCGGAACCTACGTCGCGGGCCAGCGGGACCGCTGAGCGCGGCGCCGCGAGCGGTTTTCGTTCGCGCCGGCTGACGGCGACCGCTCCGGGCGTTTGCTGTCGCGGGCACCTTCACCCAATCAGGTGATTCCACCTGATCGGGATATGCCCTGGCACGCTGCGGAGGAAAGCCCGATGCCGCGCTGATTGGCGTGCCTGGTGCGACGGTAAGAGCCTTGCCTGCGTCTGGCGGGGCGCTCGCCCGCCCCTGACGGCGTGACAGCGTCAGCCAGGCGGTCCGGCCGGTACGAGGGCAGCGATCGATGGCACGCAATCGGCCAGGGTCACGGACTCCAGTGCCCGGTAGAAGGCCACCTCGGCCCCCGCCAGAACGCCCTTCAGCCGGCAGTGCGGCGTCAGGCTGCAATGGCCGCCATCGTCCCGGAAGCATTCGACGATCGCCTGGCCGTGCTCCATCCGGCGCACCACCGCGCCGATGCTGATCCGCTCGGGCGGCAGGGCGAGAGTCACGCCCCCCTGCGCACCACGCATCGTGCGCACCAGCCCCGCCGCGGACAGCGACTGCATCACCTTGTGCAGGTGATTGCGCGACAGGCCGAGCTCACGTGCCAGCAGCTCGGTCGAGAGGCAGCGTTCCGGCTCGGCGGCCAGGCGCATCAATGCCCGCAAGGCGAAGTCGGTGGCGGCGAGGAGGCGCATTGGGGTTGTCCTGAATTGGTATTGACGATACCAGAATTCCGCGCCACGTTAATTGGTATTGGAGATACCAGTATGCAGCCCAGCGCCCCCATCCCCGAAGGACCGGCCCGCCGCGCAGCCCTGGCTGCCGAGATCGCGGCCGCGACCGGCCTGACCGAGGAAGGCATCGCCGCCCTGCTGCGCGACTTCTACGCCCGTGCCCGCGCCGATGACCTGCTCGGCCCGGTCTTCGCCCGTGTCACGGACTGGGACCACCACATCGGCAGGGTCAGCGACTTCTGGTCCTCGGTGGCCTTGATGACAGGGCGTTACCACGGCCAGCCGATGCGCGCGCATTTCGGGATCGGCATCACGCCGGCGCATTTCGCCCGCTGGCTCGCGCTGTTCGCGGCCACCGCCGCCGAGCACTGCACCGAGGCCGGCGCCGCGCTGCTCGTCACGCGCGCCCGCACCATCGCCAGCAGCCTCGAAATGGGCATCGCCGTCGCAGAGGGCGAACTGCCCGCGCGCCATCCGACTTCCCAGCGCCCCGCATCGGGCGGGGCAGGAGCCGAAGCATGAGCACCACCGCCACCGAGGGCTTCGCCGGACGCACCCTGTCCGACATCGCCGCCAACCTCCCGGGCGCCACCGCTGTCTTCCGCAAGCGGAAGATGGATTTCTGCTGTGGCGGCGGGGTGCCGCTCGCCGAGGCGGCGGCCGCCAAGGGCCTCGACCTGGCCTCCCTGGAGGCGGAGCTGGACGCCCTCGACAGCCGTGCCGCCCCTGCCGATGCCGAGCTGTCCACCGAGGCGCTGATCGGGCGCATCCTCGAGCGCTACCACGCCGTGCACCGGCGCGAACTGCCCGAACTCGCCCGCCTCGCCCGTCGCGTCGAGGCCGTCCATCGGCAGAACGCCCACGTCCCCGCCGGCCTCGCCGACCTGCTCGAGGAGATGGAGCACGAGCTGTCCAGCCACATGATGAAGGAGGAGCGCGTCCTCTTCCCGCTGATCCTGGCCGGGCACGGCGGCAGCGCCAGCGCCCCGATCGCCATGATGCGCCACGAACACGACGACCACGGCGCGCAGCTCGCGCAGATCATGGCGCTGACCGACGACGCCACCCCTCCCGAGGGTGCCTGCACCACGTGGCGCGCTCTCTACGCCGGCCTCCGCAAGTTCGCCGAGGACCTCACGGAGCACGTCCACCTCGAGAACAACGTGCTCTTCCCGCGCTTCGCATGACGGCACGGTGAACACTCCGGCGCCGGATTGAAGCCGGCGCCGCCTTCTGCGAGGGTGCCCGCGCCGCACCGCCCGGGAATCCTCGCATGAGCACAGGACTGATCGCCCTGCTGGACGATGTCGCCGCCATCGCCAAGGTGGCGGCGGCGTCGATCGACGACATCGCGGCGCATGCCGGCAAGGCGGGGGCGAAGGCGGCCGGCGTGGTGATCGACGACGCGGCCGTCACGCCGCGCTACGTCGTCGGCTTCGATGCCTCCCGTGAACTGCCGATCATCGGGCGCATCGCCGTCGGGTCGCTGCGCAACAAGATCCTGGTCCTGCTGCCGGCGGCCCTCGCCCTTTCGGCCTTCGCGCCCTGGGCGATCACGCCGCTGCTCGTGCTCGGCGGCATCTACCTCTGCTTCGAGGGCACGGAGAAGGTCGCCGAATGGCTCTTCCCCCACGCCGCGCACGACGAGGCACCCGCCGCGGCGGCGAGCGCCCAGCACCTCGAGGACACGCGCGTCGCCGGCGCGATCAAGACGGACTTCATCCTCTCGGCCGAGATCATGGCCATCACGCTCGCCTCGGTGCCCGATGCCGGCATCTGGACGCAGGCCGTGGTGCTGGCGCTGGTCGGCGTGGTGATCACCTTCCTCGTCTATGGCGTCGTCGCGATCATCGTGAAGGCGGACGACGCCGGCGTGGCGCTGGCGCGGCGCGACAACGGCGCGGCGCAGGCGATCGGGCGCTTGCTGGTGCGCGGGATGCCGGTGCTGCTGAAGGTGCTCTCCATCGTCGGCACGGCCGCGATGATCTGGGTTGGCGGCGGCATCATCCTGCATGGGCTGGAAGCCTTCGGCCTCGGCGCGCTGCCGCATCTGGTGCACGACATCGCGGCGATGGCGGGGGACGGCTTCGCGGCCTGGGTGGTGAATGCGGCGTTCGCGGGAATGGCGGGGCTCGTGATCGGCGCGCTGGCCATTCCCCTGATGACGCGCCTCGTGCTGCCGATGATGGGCAAGGGGCACTGACGCCGGAAAGGGTCGGCGAAGACCGGCCTGTGCGCCGGAGAACCGGTTGCATGGTGGAGCAACCGGTTCGGCCTGTCGTTGCGGCCGGGCGTGGCCCAGGATGAGGGGCGGCTGCCTCATGGACCGGGCAGGCCTGGCGCAGGGACAAGGACCCTGCGCCCTGCGTTCGGCGCCATTCCGCCGCGCGATGTCCTGGCGCAGCATCGCCAGTCGGTCCTCCCCCTGCCGCTGAGGCAGCCGCGTTCGGCGCCACCACCACCGTGGAGAGCGACATCAGCGCCGCGCCCGCCGCCGGCGCCAGCAGTGCCCCCAGGGCATGCCGAAGCGAATCGCCGGTCAGCATCGCGCGGCGCAGGCCCAAGCGCATCGCCGGTCGGCATCCTGCGGCGCAGGCCGATGGAACCCGAAATCGACCAGCGCAGCACACCTGATGCCAGGATGGTGTCAGCGCGGACCGAGCACCTCCTCATTGTGCTCCCCGAGCCCCGGCGCGCCTCGCGCCGGGCGCGGCCGCTGGCGGTCGAAGCTGATCGGCAGCCCCACCACGCGCGGCCCGCCCCCGGGCAGGTCCTGCACGATCTCCACCGCGGCGAACTGCTCGCTCGCCACCACTTCCCGGATGTCGTTCACTGGCGAGCACGGCACGCCCGCCTTCTCCAGCGCCGCGATCCATTCGTCGCGCGGGCGCGTCTTCAGCACCTCGGCGATCAGCGGGATCAGCACCGGCTTGTTGCGCACGCGGGCGGCGCCCTTGGCGAAGCGGTCGTCCGTCGCCCATTCGGGGTGGCCGAGCACCGCCGCGCAGCGCGTCCACAGCCGGTCGTTCCCGGCGGCCAGGCACAGCGGCCGGTCAGCGCAGTCGAACACTTGGTAGGGCACGATCACCGCGCCACCCGTGCCGTGGCGCTTCGGGATGTCCCCGGTGGCCAGGTGGTTGTTCACCTGGCCTTCGACCCAGTGCACCGCCGTCTCGAACAGAGAGGTGTCCACCAGCCCGCCGCGCCCCGTGATCTCCCGCCGCCGCAGCGCGCCGAGCGCACCGATCACGGTGAACATCCCCGTCGCCTTGTCGTTGATCGACGCGCCGCAGAAGGTCGGCGGGTCATCCGGGCGGCCGGTCACGCTCATCATCCCGCCATAGGCCTGCAGCAGCGGGTCGAAGCCGGGCCTCATCCTCATCGGCCCGCGGTCGCCGAATGCCCAGATCGAGCAGTAGACCAGCCGCGGATGCCTCGCGAGCATCGCATCCGGCCCGATGCCGATCTCCTCCACCACGCCGGGGCGCAGGTTCTGGACCAGGATGTCGGCGGTCTCGCAGAGGCGGTGCAGCGCCTCGACGTCCTCGGCCTGCTTGAGGTCCAGCGTGATGGACCGCTTGTTGCGGTTCTGCCCGTGGAAATAGAGCGAAGTGACGCCGTCCGCCGCGAAGGGCGGGCCCCAGCCGCGCGCGTCGTCGCCGCCCTCGGGCTTCTCCACCTTGATCACGTCCGCGCCCATGTCGGCCATGATGACGCCGGCGAGCGGCCCGGCCAGCGCCTGGCCCACCTCGATCACGCGCACCCCTTCAAGCGGCAGCATCCAGTCTCCCCCCATCTGCTTCGCGCGCCACGATAGGGCGCCGCGCCGAAGGCGGCGAGACGGGCAGGGGGCTGGCGCGTCCGCGGGATCCCCGGCCATATCGGGCATGATCTCCGCTTCCCGGAATCGCTGGGCCGAACTCGGCATACTCGCAGCATCCCGCGTTGCCATGGGCGCGCAGTTCCAGGTGGTCGGCGCGCTCGGCCCCTTGCTGATCGGGGCACTCGCAGCGGACTGGACGGAGCTCGGCACGCTGATCGGTGCCTATTCGCTGGCCGGCGTCGCGGTGGCCCTTCCGGCGGGCTGGGTGATGGCGCGGCTCGGGGACCGGCGGGTGCTGCTCGCGGGGGTCGGGTTGATGGCGGTGGGCGGCGTGGTGCTGGCGCTCGCGCCGGGGTTCGCGGTGGCGCTGGCGGGACGGCTGGTTTCCGGCATCGGCGGTGCGCTGCTCGCCATCGCCTGCGCCAAGATGGTGCTGGACCGGTTCTCGGGCGCTTCGCTCGCGCCGGCGCTCGGGCTGATGCTCATGGCCTGGCCTTGCGGCATCGGCTTCGCCCTGCTGGTGCTGCCGCTGCTGGCCGGGGACTGGCGCGCGGGGCTGTGGCTATCCGCTGCCGCCTGCGCGGCGTCCTTCCTGCCGCTGTGGTGGGCGCTGCCGCGCGGTGACGGGGCGGGCGCGACGCCGCCGCGGCGCGGGGGGCTGCTCGCGGGCGAATGGGCGCCGTTGCTCTCGGCCGGCACGGTCTGGGGCTTCTACAACGCGGCCTATGTCGTCGCGCTGGGCTTCGCGCCGGCGTTCCTGGTGGCGCGCGGCTGGCCCGCGGAACAGGCGGGGGCCGCCACCTCCCTCATCGGCTTCGCCATCCTGCCGCTGTTGCCGATGGGCGGCGCCCTGGCCGAGCGCGCCGGGCGACCGGTGGCGGTGACCGTCGCCTGCATGCTCGGCATGGCAGGGTGCCTGCTCGCGGTGGTCGCGGGGCTTTCCCCTTGGGTCTTCCTGACCCTGTTCGGCGTGCTGACGGCGCCGCCGGCCTCCTTGGTGATGGCGATGGTCGGGCGTGCGCTCTCCCCCGCCAGCCGGGCCTTCGGCATGGGGGTGCATTACACGCTGTTCTACGGGGCGCTCGCCCTGCTGCCGCCGCTCGCGGGGCTCGCGCGGGACGTCAGCGGCGCACCTGCCGCGCCGCTGTGGGCGGGGGTGGGCTTCCTCGGTATCGCGCTTGGGGCGCTGGCCATGTATCTGCGCATTGCACCGAGGACCGCCGGATGACCGCGCCGCCCGACCCGGACACGCTGCATCCCGTTCCCGGCGACACCGGCACGGTGTTCCTGCGGCCACTGCTCGCGAGGCATCAGCAGGTCACCAACGTCAGCGCGGGCGCGTATTCCTACTATCACGACCATGAGGACCCGCTGCGCTTCCTCGAGCGCTGCGTGAGGTACAATTTCGGCTTCGGCAGCCTCTCGATCGGGCGCTACTGCGCCATCGCGCACCGTGCGACCTTCCTGATGCCGGGCGCGAACCACGCCATGGCCGGACCCTCCACCTTCCCCTTCGGCATCCTCGGTGGATCCTTCGGGGAGGCGTTGCCGCTCGCGGAGTACCCCTGGCGTGGCGGCGGGCCGATCATGGTCGGACACGATGTCTGGCTGGGCACGGAATGCTTGGTGCTGCCGGGCGTGACCATCGGCCACGGCGCGGTCGTCGCCGCCCGCGCGGTGGTGACGCGGGATGTGCCGCCTTATGCCGTAGTGGCCGGCAATCCGGCCCGCGTGGTCCGCATGCGCTACGACGAGGCAGCGGTCAAACGCCTGCTCCGCCTCGCGTGGTGGGATTGGCCGGCCGAGCAGGTCGCGCGCGCCGTGCCCGCCCTGGTGAAGGGCGACGTCGCGGCGCTCGAAGCCTTCATTCCCGCCTGAGCACCCCGTCAACCAGGCGGTCGGCCCAGGCCTTGCTGCGGAATTCGGCGCGCAGCGCGTCCTCCGAATAGTCTTCCCGTACCCAGTCGAGGAAGGGCTTCGGTCCCTTTTCCCGGACGAAGGCCGCATAGGCGCGGAAGAAGGCGTCCAGGATGCCGGTGCGCGCCGCCGCCACATGGCCGTAGCGCAACGAGAGCTGGTCGCAGGCTGCCTCGACCGGGCGGCCCTGCGCCAGCAGCCAGATCCCCGCGGCGAGCCCGGTGCGGTCGGCGCCCGACTTGCAGTGGATCAGTGCCGGCTCCTCCATGCGCGCGAAGATGCCCGCGAGGCGCAGCACACGGTCCTTGTGCGGCGCCCCGCGGCTCTCGAGCGGCGCGTCGATGTGCTCGAGGCCGAGATCCGCCGCCGCCTGGCGCCCGAGCGCGTCGGAGCCGCAGGCCTCCCGGTGGCCGCGCAGGTTGATGACAGTGCGGATGCCGTGGCGCCGCACCGCCTGCTCCAGCTGCCAGGGCGTCGGGTGGTTCGAACGATAGAGGCGGCCGCTTTCGACCACGCCCCAGTTGCGCCAGCCGAGGCGGAGCAGGGCATGGTCGATGAAGAGGGAATTGAGCCAGGCGGCCCGACGGGCACCAGGCGCGGTGAGGTCGCGCACGGACATGAGGGGTGGGGTTATGCCTGCTCGGGGGCGACGGAGAAAGGGCGCGGGAGAAGGCTGTCCGACCGCCGTCATGCCTGACGCTCCGGAGCGGGCGGCATGGCTGACAGTCTCCGGGTCGTGTTCCTGTCCTCCGCGGTGGCCGTGCCGGGCCGTTGCGGGGGGGGGCAGGAAGCGCTTGCGGCGGCGATCGGCCCCCCGCGCGAGGTCGATCGCCATGAACCGGGCCGGCCATCGCCGCTTGGCAACGCCAGCAGCCCGAGCGGCTCGTCCACGGCGCCTGGCCGATGAACGGCGTCCCGTCCCGCCACTCGATCTCGCCCTTGCCATGCACTTGGCGATCGGACGTTCCCGCCGCCGACGACCTTCATCGCGTGATCCGTGAAATGAAGGCTGCAATCTGGCGACGGCTGGTGTGGCGCGCGATGCCTGCCACCGTGCCGGGGCTGTCGTCCACGAAGTCCACCTGCCGCTCGCGCATCGATGTGATGCGGCGATCGCGCTCGTCGGGGCTGACCGGGAACAGCGGCATGGAAGGAAGGGTTGAGGATCACGAGGCGGGCGGAAATGGCACCTGAAGTTGAAGCCGCCACGGTGCGGCCCCATATCAGGGCTGCCATGTGGTCAGCTGTGATTCATTGCCGTCGCCCGCGTCACGCGGGCACCTTGATCGCGGGCGTCTAGCCCCGGGTCTTATCGCACGCGTATCTGCCGCGCGGGCCCGGGGACACCCAGCAGAAACGAAACAAGTGTGCGGTCGCCGCGAAACACGGCGCCGTGCGTTCTGCATGGAGGACAACCATACATGACGATGAACAAGTTCACGGAGCACACCAGCTCGGACGCAGCGGAGACCGCGCTCGCGGCGGAAGCACGATTGGACGCGGCGCTGGCGGATACCTTTCCCGCCAGCGATCCGGTGGCGATCACGGTGAGCGAGCCGCCCCGGCGCGAGCCTGGCAGCGCGTCGCGCGCCGCCCGGAGCCCCCGATGACCGGGGATACCGGGCGCGCCGTCTCCAGCCCGCCGCATGGCGGCTTCGGAGACGGCGCGGCGGCGGAGGCACGCTGGATGCGCGGGCTGATCGTCGGCGTGCTGCTGCTGGCGGGGCTCGCCGCGCACGTATTGCTGCGATGGTGGCCGCCATTGGCGGGCCAGCCTGGCTGAGCCGGCGCGGCGGCAGACGATCTGCGCGACGCACTGCTTGAGCAGATCCCGATCAGGTGGAATCACCTGATCGGGTGAAGTTGCTCCCAGGAATGAGGACCTGGAGCGGTGTCCGTGAGCCCAGGCGAACGGAAACCGCTCTGGCGGCGTTGCGCTCCTTAGCCTCGTTTCCGGAGAGGGCAGGGCGAGGAGACGGTAACGCATTCCACTGAACCCGGACGGCGCGCCCCGTGCGCGCGCCTGGTCCCGGGTCAGATGACGCGCGCCCCCCGCGCCCCGGGGACGCTTTCCGAAAGTGATCGAGTGATACGCCCGGCATCATTGCCGGGCGTATCCGCATGCGAGGCCAGTGGGTCAGCAGGGGCCTTCGGATTCCCGCCTTTCGGAAGGCTCGTCGGCCCGTCGCCGGCAGGCAGCCGGGAAGCGCAGGGCGGTTCGCCCGGGGCGATGGTGGCAAGGCAAGGAGAGGAGGTGTGACGATTGGAGATCGGGTTCCGCGTCGCGGAGATATTCATCGGCCGCGCCCTGGCGGGCAATCGGATGGCGTTCGTACCGAACGGCGCGCTGACGAGGCGCGGTCGCGTGCGGGCGCCGGGGCGGTGACGACGCTAGGCCGGATCGCCTCGCCCCTGGCGGTGACGCTGGCGAGCGTGGGCCTGCTGGTCGGCCGCCCCCTTGCCATGAGCGCCCTCGGCGTCCCGGAACCCGGGCCGGACGGGCTGCACGTGCTCCGGCTGCTGCTCGGCACGTCGGCCTATTTCGGCGCCGCCTGGCTTGCCACGCGGCTCGCCGGGCTCGTCCTGTCCGGGGGCGGCCGGGGCCGTCGGCAGCGGTCACCGAGGCTGCTGCAGGATCTGCTCGCCGCGGCCGTCTTCGCTGCCGCCGCGCTGGCGACGATCGCGCTGGTGTTCGAGGGGTCGGTTCTCGGCGCGGCCGCCACCTCCGGCGTCATCGTCGCCGTGCTCGGCTTCTCGCTGCGCGGGGTCATGGCCGACGTCTTCGCCGGCATCGCCTTGGGCCTCGAGCGGGCGTATCGCATCGGCGACTGGGTCGGGATCGAGGGCGGGCCGAGCGGGCGGGTGGTCGAGATCAACTGGCGCGCGACGCGCATCGAGACGCTCGACAGGATCCAGGCCGTCGTGCCGAACGGGCGGATCGCGCAGCAGCGCGTCACCAACTACAGCGCCCCGCGCCCGCACTACCGCCAGCAGGTGCGCCTCACGCTCGACCACGCGCTGCCCGCAGTGGAGGCCAAGCGGCTGCTCGCCGAGGCCGCGGCCGCGACGCCCCAGGTGCTGCCCACGCCCGCACCCGATGCACGGCTGGTTGCCCACGAACCCGATGGCCTGGTCTACGTGGTGCGCTACTGGGTGCCGAGCTTCGCCGACGAGATCGACTGCCGCGACGCGGTACTGACCGCGGTGGATGGCGCCCTCCGGCGACGGGCGGTGCCGGCGCCGCACCAGCGGCACCGGCTGCGCCTCGAGCAGCCGGACGGCAGGGCGACCGTGGACGCGCTGACGATGCTGCGGCCGGGCCCGGGATCGGCGTCGTGACGAGGAACCGGGGCGGCTTCCGTGAGCCCGGGCGAACGGAAACCGCTCCAGCCACGTTTGAGCGGGCATCTTCACGCATACGGCTGGAACCAGCCGTATGCGATCCGCTCTAGCCCCGTACCGGCCGCACCGTCGCCAGGATGGCGGCACCGACACCGAGGAAGACCAGCACCGTCGCCATGCCGGCGCGCTGGCTGCCCGTCGCCGCGGTGACGCCGGCCAGCACCGCCGGGCCCAGGAAGCCGGTGATGCGGCCGGACAGTGCGAAGAGGCCGAAATGCAACGTGACCTCCCCCTCCGGCGCCATGCGTGCCATCAGCGTGCGGGACGCCGCCTGCGCCGGCCCCATGAAGATGCCGAGCGCCATCGCCAGGCCCCAGAACCAGGCCTTGGTGTCGGCCATCAGCAGTGCTGCGCCGAGCACGACCATCGCGACCAGCGCCACCATCACCGTGGGTTTCGAGCCCAGCCGGTCCTCGAGCAGCCCGAAACCGGCCGCACCGGTACCGGCGGTGACGTTCAGGGCGATGCCGAAAAGCAGGATCTCCTCGAACGCCATCCCGTGGACGCCGGCGGCGTAGATGGCGCCGAAGGCGAACAGGGTGTTCAGCCCATCCGTGTAGAAGAGCCGCGCGATCAGGAAGCGCAGCATGTCGGGCCGGGCGGGCAGGCCGCGCACCAGGTGGCGCGTCTCGGCGACGCAGGTGGCGACGGCCTGCTGCATGGGCAGGCGCTCGCCCGGCGGGTCCGGCACCGCGAGCAGCACCGGCCAGGCGAAGACCACCGTCCAGGCCGCGACCAGCAGGGCGGTGGCGCGCACATGCTCCGACGCGCCGCGGTCGAGGCCGAAGAGGGCGGGGTTCGGCTGCACGAGCAGCACCAGCGCGACGCCCAGGCAGGCGAGCCCGCCCGCATAGCCCAGCCCCCAGGCGAGGCCCGAGACGCGCCCCATGTGCTCCGGCGTCGTCACCTCCGGCAGCATCGAGTTGTAGAATACGGTCCCGAGCTCGAAGGCGATGGTGGCGAGCCCGACGCAGACCAGGGCCCAGAGGGTCCAGGACGGGTCGGGCTCGGCGTACCAGGTCAGGCCGGTGAAGACGGCGGTGCAGAAGGTGCAGGCCGCGAGCAGCGAGCGCCGGTGCCCGCCGCGATCCGCGATGGCGCCCAGCAGCGGGGAGAGGATGGCGATGGCGAGGGCGGAGGCGGTTTGCATCCACCCCCATTGCGCCTGCCCCGTGGCCGGGTCCGGTGCGATGCCCTGGGAGAAATAGGCCGCGATCACGAAGGTCGATACGACGGTCGGGAAGGCGCTGTTCGCCCAGTCGAAGGTGGCCCAGGCGATCGCCTTGCGGTTCATGTCGCCTCCGGTGCCGCAAGCGCCGGCATCGCGCAAGGCGGAATCGCGGGGAAGGAGGCGGGACCCGGGAAGAAGTTGCCCTTCGGCACCCGCCTTGTCGCGAAGCGGATGGTCCGCCCGCGGTCCGCGGGAGCCGGCATCGGGTGCCCGCGATCGTCGCATGCCGGCATGGGGCGGCGCGGCGCTTGCATCCGCCGGATGACCGCTCTCGCCATGCCTGAGCGAGCATCTGCACGCATACGGCTGATTCCAGCCGTATGCGATCTGTTCTAGCGTGCCGCGGGCCACACCGGAGGCAGCACGCCATGACCGACGACCCGCGCTGGCAGCCGAGCCTGCGCTATCCCGACCCTGCGATCGTCGCGCTCGACCCTTCCTTCCGGAAGTACCACCTGCCGCTGTCGGCCGTGGAACGTCTCTACCATGGCACGCGCTGGGGGGAGGGCCCGGTCTGGCTCGGCGACGCGCGCTGCCTGCTGTGGTCGGACATCCCCAACAACCGCGTTCTGAAATGGGAGGAGGAGACCGGCGCCGTCTCCGCCTGGCGCAAGCCGTCCGGCAATGCCAATGGCCACACCCGCGACCGCCAGGGCCGCATCGTCGCCTGCGAGCACGGCGGGCGCCGCGTGGTGCGCTTCGAGCACGACGGTTCCATCACCGTCATCGCCAACCACTACCAGGGCAAGCGGCTGAACAGCCCGAACGACGTGGTGGTGAAGTCCGACGGCTCGATCTGGTTCACCGACCCGCCCTTCGGCATCCTCGGCTTTTATGAGGGCGAGAGGCACGCGCCCGAACTGCCGCCCACCAACGTCTATCGCGTGGATGGCGCGACGGGGGAGATCACCTGCGTCGCCGACGACATCAACCACCCGAACGGCCTCGCCTTCAGCCCGGACGAGAGCATCCTCTACGTCGTCGAGAGCCGCGCCGAGCCGCGCAACATCCTCGCCTATGACGTGGACGACGCGACGCTGCGCAACCGCCGCATCTTCATCTCCGGCCAGGCGGGGGAGACGCCGGACGGCTTCCGCGTGGACGTGGACGGCAACCTCTGGTGCGGCTGGGGAATGTCGGCGGCACTGGATGGCGTGCGTGTGTTCAACAGCGCCGGCGCGCCGATCGGGCACATCCACCTGCCGGAACGCTGCGCCAATCTCTGCTTCGGCGGAAGGCACCGGAACCGCCTGTTCATGGCGGCGGCGCAGTCGCTCTACAGCCTCTACGTGAATACGCAGGGGGTGGCAGGCGGCTGAGCTGCGCCGTCAGCCCGCGGCGGGAAGGCTCGCCGCGGGCACGCGCACCGTCATGCCGAGCAGGCGAAAGGAATGGCTCTTGCCGTGCCCGTCGAGGTTCAGCGCGCCGTTCACCCCGCCTTCCAGCGCATCGTCCACGATGAAGTTGAAGGCGTGGATCAGCGGCAGGTCGTAGCGCCGGCACCGCGTCGCGCCGCGATGGCGGAACAGGGCGAGCACGCGTTCCTCCGTGACCTGTTCCGCGAGCAGCGGATACAGCACCGGATCATAGGGCATGAGCGAGAGGTTCACCCGGTTGCCCTTGTCCCCCGCGCGGCTGTGCGCGACGCGGTGCAGGGGAACCTCGACCATCGTGTTGTTCAGTTCCACAGCCGTGCCTCCCGCACCGTGACCTCGGTCGGCACCATCTCCCGCGGCACGAGGAAGGACCGCGTCAGGATGCGCGGTGTCACGCGCCAGCGCGCGCCGGACGTTCCCGCCGTGCCGCAGCAGAGCATCGCCAGAACCTCCCGCGATGCCTGGTCGGCATCGTCGCGCGTCGTCGCCTCCACCGCGAGGCGGATGCGGATATCGGGTGGTTCCGGCCCGTCGTAGGAGCGCCACAGCGCGCCGTCGTCGGAATCATGCACGGCGGAAACGCCGATCAGGTCCGCCCGCGCGCGCCGCGCAAGGCCGCGTTGCTTCACGCGCTGCAACAGCACATCCGCCGTGGCGCGGGCGCGGGCCAGGGCGTTGGGGCCGGCGACGGAGACCTCGCCCTCGCCGAGCCAGGAGCCCTCGTAGCAGGCGGTCACCTTCAGGCGCTCCGGCCGTGCATGGCCCTGCACGCCGCGCAGCGCGACGCGGTCCTTGCCGGCCTGTTCCATGGTCACGCCGGTGATGTCCATGACCACGTCCGGCGTCAGGTAGGCGGCGGGATCGTGCAGTTCATAGAGCAACTGCTCCTTGACGCTGCGCAGGTCCACGAGGCCGCCGGTGTCCTCCGCCTTGGTCACCAGCAGGGATCCGTCACGGCCGACCTCGGCGATGGGGAAGCCGATATTGGCGGGGTCGGGGATGTCCTTGAATCCGGGATCCCAGAAGACGCCGCCCGTCAGTTGCGACCCACACTCCAGCAAATGCCCGCAAGCCGCACCGACGGCGAGGTTCCGCCAGTCATCCTCCGGCCAGCCGAAGTGATGCATCAGCGGGGCGATGGCGAGCGAAGGATCGGAGGTGCGCCCGGCTACCACCACCTGCGCGCCCTGCGCCAGCGCCCGTGCCAGCGGCGCCGCGCCGATGTAGGCGTTGGCGGACACCAGCGTCCACGCCGACATGTCGAGGCCGGCATCCGCCTCATGCACCGGCAAGGCGTTCAGATCGACGCTGCCCGAGACATCATCCCCGGTGACGACCCCGATGCGCAGTTCCGGCAGGCCGAGCCGCCGTGCCAGCCGTGCCACGCAGCGCGCTGCCGCCATGGGGTTGGCGGCGCCGAAATTGCCGAGGATCGGAATGCCGGCGCGCGCGCAATCCGCCAGGATCGGTTCCAGCAGGCGTTCGAGCATCGGCTCGTAGCCCGCATCGGGGTCGCGGCGCTTCTCGATCTGCGCCAGCGCGATGGTGCGCTCGGCCAGGCATTCGAAGAACAGCGCGGCGGGCAGGCCGCGGCGCACCAGCGTGCGCACCACGGGCGGGGCCGCGTCGATGCGGTCGCCCGAGAAGCCGGACGCATTGCCGACGAGAAACAGGTCGCTCATGCGCAGCATTCCTTCAGCACCGCGGCGAGCAGCGGCAGGTCGTCATCATCGAGCGCGATCGGGTTCACCGCCAGCACGCCGCGGCGGATGCGCGAGGCATCCAGATGCACCGCCGGGTCGCGCGCGCGCAAGGCGGCTTCGGCGCGCACGGCAGCGGCGCGGTCGGGGAGGCGCAGTTCCAGCAAAGGCAGGCCGGGCTTGGCGCCATCGTGCACCAGGACCGCGCCGGGTACGGCGGCGCGCAGTGCCTCCAGCCGCGCCGTCCAGCGCGCAGTGCGCGCTGCGGGGTCCTCTGCTGCGAAGCGCAACAGCGCGACGATCAGGCCGACGATCTCCTCCTTCCCCGCCTTCGCCGCCCGGCCGATGCCGTGGTGCGGCAGGAACCGCAACTGGTTGAGCGCGGCGAATTCCGCCGGCGCGACGAACTGCGCCTCCGGCAGGTCGAGGTCGAGCATCTGCACTAGCGCGGAGGCCACCAGGTCGCGCCGGCCGGCGAGAATGCCCGATGCCTGCGGGCCGCCGAGCGCCTTGCCGCCGGAGAAGCACACCAAGTCGGCGCCTTCCGCGATGAAGCGCCGCAGATTCGCCGCGGGCGGCAACTGCGCCGCGGCATCCACCAGCACCGGAACGCCGCGCGCATGCGCCACGCGCACGACATCGGGCAGCGAAGGTTCCGCATTCTCGCCGGCCAGGTGGAAGACGGCGGCGGTGCGGTCGGTGATGGCCTCCGCGACCTCGCCCGCGCTCGCATCTCGCACGCCGGGGCCGGAGAAGCGGTCGGGGATGCCGACCTCGACGACATGCCCGCCGGCGGCGCGCAGGGCGCGGTCGTACATGTTGCGCTGGCTGCGCACGACGACGAACTCGTTGGGGAGACCGGCGCTGTCCGGCAGCCGGTTCATCGCCGCGGGGTCGAGCCGCGCCATGCAGGCCGCTGCGCCGAGCAGCAGCGCCGCCGCCGCGCCCCCGGTGACGATGCCGGCCTCTGCCCCGGTCGCCGTCGCGATGGCGCGGGAGGCAGCGGCCTGGAGGTCATGCATCTCCACGCAGGCGCGGGATGCCTCGGCCATGGCGGCGAGCACGTCCGGCGCCATCAGCCCGCCGGACAACCGCGTGTTCGTGCCATATGCGTTGATGATCCGCCTCACCCCGAGGCGCACGTAGATATCGCTCATGCCGGATGCAGCCCTTCCTCCGGTGGCTCGGTCAGCCGCGTCGGGCGCAGCGCGCCGATGCGTTCGAGCAGTGGATGCGCCGTTGCCGCGAGATGCCCGCCGACGCGCTTGAGGTCCCGCACCACTTCCAGCAGCAGCCCCGCGCTCGCCACGGCGGCCGGCTCGGCGGCGAGGGCGAAGCGGCGTGCCGTTTCGGCCTCCTCCACGCGCATGCGTTCCTTCTCCTCGATCAGGCGCCGGGCCGCCGCGACGTCTTCCCGCATGAAGGCGGCGACAGCGAGCTGAAGCTGCTCCAGCCCGCGGGCATGCACCGCCTCGATCGAGGCCATCATCTCCGGATCGAGCGCCACCCCCGCCTTCGCCCATTTCGCCGCGACGCGGGCCAGGCTGCGTTCCAGCACATCCCCCGCGCTTTCGAGGTTGATGGCGAAGGTCTGGATCTCGGCGACGCGGCGACGCTCCTCGTCGCCGAGGGTCTCCGGCCCGAGCGCCGCGAGATAGGCCTGCACGCCGCGGTTCAGCCGGTCCACCACCTCGTTCAGCCGCGCGACGCGGCGGCCGAGGTCGCGGTCCTCGGAGCGGAAGCCGGCGGCGATGGCGCGCAACATCTCCTCCAGCGCATCAGCCTGCCGCAGCGCCTCCCGTTCCGCATTCGCCAGCGCGACGGGCGGCGTGCCGAGCGCCGCATCGTCGAGGTAGCGCGGCGCCGCGGGGTCGCTGCCGGCCGCCCGGTCCGGCAGGACGCGTTCCAGCAGCCGCGCGAAGCCGGGCAGCAGCGGCATCGCCGCAAGCGCCAGCACCAGGTTGAAGGCCAGATGCGCATTGGCCACCAGCCGCGCGGGCGACGGATCGACGGCGGCCAGCGCAGCGGCAACCCAAGGCAATGCTGCCATCACCATGACGGCGCCGATCAGCCGGTTCACCACATTGCCAAGCGGCACACGCAGCCGCGCCGGATCCGAGCGATCCCCGCCAAGCAGCGGATTGAAGGCGCTGCCGATATTCGCCCCGACCACCATCGCGATCGCCGCATCCGCCCCGATGACGCCGCCCGCATGCAGCGAGGCGACGAACAGCACCGCTGCCACCGAGGCATGCATCGCCCAGGCGAGCACGGCCGCGATCAGAAGGTTCGCCAAGGGATTTTCGGAGAGCGCCGCCAGCACCGCGCGCAGCGCCGGCGAATGCTCGACCGGCGCGACCGTGGTCTGCATCAGTTCCAGCGCGAGCAGCATCAGCCCGAGCCCGATCGACGCCCGGCCCAGGTCGCGCCGGCGCGACTGCTCCCCGCCGCGGAAGGCGACGACGCCCAGCAGGATCAGCAACGGCGCCACCGCCGAGACGTCGAAGGAGAAGAGCTGCACGATCAGCGCCGTGCCGACATTGGCGCCGAGCATCGCCGCGAGCCCCGGCACCAGCGCCACCGCACCGGCGGCGCAGAACGACGCGACCATGAAGGCGGTGGCCGTGCTGCTCTGAAGAAGCGATGTCACCAGCAGCCCCGCCGCGAAGCCGCGCCGGCGGTTCGACAGCGCGGTGCCGAGTCTCTGCCGCAACCGGGTGCCGTAGGCGCGCATGATGCCCGACTGCACCATGTGCAGGCCCCAGAGGAGCAGCGCGGCCTCCCCCGCCACTTCGATCAGCGTCCAGATGCCAGCCATGCCCGTGTCCCGTCCTGGCTCAATGCGTCAGCGTGCGCCGCACGGCATCCTGCCACAGGGCGTAGCGGTGCGCCGCCTCGTCACGGCCCATCGTCGGCTGGAAGCGGCGATCGAGCCGCCAATGCGTGCTTCCCGCCGCGCCGGGCGGCGCGCAGAGTCCCGCCTGCAATCCGGCCAACCAGGCGGCGCCCAGCGCCGTCGTCTCCTTCAGCGTAGGCCGGTCCACCGGTGCGCCGAGCAGGTCGGCGAGGAACTGCATCGTCCAGTCGGAGGCGACCATGCCGCCGTCCACGCGCAGCACCGTCTCGGCGCCCGCGGGCCAGTCCGCGCGCATGGCCTCGAGCAGGTCGTGGGTCTGGAAGGCCACGCTTTCCAGCGCGGCGCGGCACAGTTCTGCGCGTCCCGAGCCGCGCGTCAGGCCGAAGATCGCCGCCCGTGCCTCCGCGTCCCAGTGCGGCGCGCCGAGGCCGGTGAATGCCGGCACCAGCACCACTGCCTGCGTCGGGTCGGCCTGCGCCGCCAGCATGCCGGCCTCGGCGGCGTTCGAGATGATGCCGAGCCCGTCGCGCAGCCATTGCACCGCCGCGCCGGCGGCGAAGATCGCACCTTCCAGCGCATAGGTTCTTTTCCCCTCGAGCTGGTAGGCGATCGTCGTCAGCAGGCGGGACCGCGAGGCGACCGGCGTCGCCCCCGTGTTCAACAGCGCGAAGCAGCCGGTGCCGTAGGTCGACTTCACCATGCCCGGCGCGAAGCACGCCTGGCCGATCGTCGCCGCCTGCTGGTCGCCAGCCATGCCCCGGACCGGCACGGGCACGCCGAGCAGCGCGGCATCGGTGGCGCCGAACTCGGCGGCGCAGTCGCGCACCTCCGGCAGGACGGCGGCGGGGATGCGGAACAGCCGCAGCAACTCCTCGTCCCAGCTGCCGCGGTGGATGTCGAACAGCATGGTGCGCGCGGCATTGGTCGCATCCGTCGCATGCACGCGCCCGCCGGTCAGGCGCCAGAGCAGGAAGGTGTCAACCGTGCCGAAGGCCAGGTCGCCGCGTTCCGCCGCTTCGCGCACGCCGGGCACCTCCGCGAGCAGCCAAGCCAGCTTCGTCGCCGAAAAATACGGGTCGGCGAGCAGCCCGGTCCGTTCCGTCAGCAGCGCCTCGACGCCGTCCTCTCGTAGCCGAGCGCAATGTCCCGCGGTGCGGCGGTCCTGCCAGACGATGGCGCGATGCAGGCACCGCCCGGTGGCGCGGTCCCACAGCAGCGTCGTCTCGCGCTGGTTGGTGATGCCGATGCCGGCGACGCGCCGCGCCTCCCCGCCCGCACGATCGAGCGCCCCGCGCAGGGTGGCCAGCGCGCCGCGCCAGATGTCCTCCGGTTCGTGCTCCACCCAGCCGGGCGCGGGGAAGTGCTGCGGCAGCTCCTCCTGCGCCGTGGCGCGCGGCGCGAGCGCGGCGTCGAAGGCGATGGTCCGGGTCGAGGTCGTGCCCTGGTCCAGCGCCAGCAACAGGTCGTCGGTCATGCGGTGGCGTTCCTCTCCGGGACGCAGGATAGTCGCGCTTCGGAGGAATGACATGCCCGTCACGCTCTACGACCTGTGCGGCGCCGACCCGGCGCGGCGCTTCAGCCCCTATTGCTGGCGGACGCGGCTCGCGCTCGCGCACAAGGGGTTCGAGGTGGAGACCATCCCCTGGCGCTTCCGCGAGCGCGCCACGATCACCGCGCACGGGGCGGAGAAGGTGCCGGTGATCCTCGACGGCGGCCGCGCCGTATCGGATTCCTGGCGCATCGCCGAATACCTCGAGGACACCTACCCGGAGCGGCCCTCCCTCTTCGGCGGCGAGGGCGGGCGGGCGCTGGCGCGGTTCCTGAACGGCTGGGCGGATGCGGCGCTGGTGGGCGGCATGGCGCGGCTCGTCGTCTCCGACATCCCGGCGCTGCTCGACCCGGAGGACGCCGCCTATTTCATCGAGAGCCGGGAGGCACGCTACGCCCGGACGCTCCCCGAGGTGACGGCCGGGCGGGAGACGACGGTCGCCGCCTTCCGCGAGACATTGGTGCCGCTGCGCCTGGCACTGCGCCGCGCGCCCTTCCTGCACGGCGACGCGCCGGGCTACGGCGACGCCGTCGTCTTCGGCCCCTTCCAGTGGGCGCGCTGCGTCAGCCCCTTCCCGGTGCTCGAGCCTTCCGACCCCGTGCATGCCTGGCGGGAGCGGATGCTCGACGCCTATGGCGGCATCGCGCGCGCCGCGCCGGCCTTCGCGGAGGCGTGAGGGGCGCACGCGACGCTTGCATCGCGACGACGAAACGGGGCCCGATGGCGCACAGACAGGGAGGCTCCCGTGCGCCGTCATGCCCTTTTCGCCGCACTCGGCGGCCTGGCCGTACTCGTCCCCGCCGCGCTGGCCCAGCCGCGGGCGTATACGCCCGGGCCGCAGAACATCGAACTGCCGGCCGACTGGCATGCCCGCTTCGTCCGCTACTCCACGATCGACAACCGGAACCGCAAGATCATCCGCAACATCTACATCAATCCGGAGGCCTTCGCCGCGCTGCAGCCCGGCCAGCCGATGCCCTACGGGTCGCTGGTGATCCTCGCGGACCAGCGCGCGCGGCTGGACGCGCAGGGCACTCCGCTGCTCGACGCCAATGGCCGCTTCATCCCGGAGCCCGCCTTCATCGGCATCAACGTGCAGCAGAAGGAACGCGGCTGGGGCGAGGGCTACGGCCCCGACCTGCGCAACGGCGAATGGGAATACGCCCGCTTCAGCCCCGCCGACGGCAGCCGCCTGTCCGGCCCGCTGAACGCCTGCTTCACCTGCCACCTGCAGAACCGCGCGCAGCAGGACTTCACCTTCACCACCTGGGACTACGCCAACCGCAGCCGCTGAGAGGACCGACGCCATGCCCGCACCGCTGCTGATCCGCGACGCCGCCTGGGCCGTGGTGTGGGATGGGCCGGCGCGGCGGCACGCCTATGCGCACGGCATGGATGTGCTGCTGCGGGATGGCCGCATCGCCGCCATCGCCCACCACGACCCCGACGCGCCGCTGCCACCGGGCGCCGAGGTGGTGGATGGCCGCCGCCTGCTGGTGATGCCGGGCCTGGTGAACATCCACACCCACCCGACGACCGAGCCCGCCGGCCGCGGCGTGCGCGAGGACCACGGCGTGCCCGAACAGCAGATGACCGGGTTGTTCGAGCGATTGCAGGCTTTCCGCCTCGACCAGCAGGGGCAGGCGGCGGCGATGCGCCTGGCCTATGCCGAGCTGATGTCGGCCGGGGTGACGAGCGTGGTGGACCTCTCGCCGCCGTTCCCCGAATGGCTCGGCATCATGCGCGAGAGCGGCCTGCGCGTCTGGGCCGGCCCGGGCTATGCCGCCGCGCACTGGGGCATGTCGGCACCGCAGACCGTCACCTGGATGTGGAACCGGGAGAACGCACGCACGCAGTTCGAGGCCGCCAAGCGCGTGATGAAGGAGGCCGAGGCCGACAATTCCGGCCGGCTGCACGGCATCGTCTTCCCTGCCCAGATCGACACGGTCGAGGAGGACATGCTGCGCGAATCCGTCGCCTATGCCGGCGAGACGGGCCGCCCCTTCACCACCCACATCGCCCAGGCCGTGGTGGAGGTGCGGGAGATGATCCGCCGCCACGGCGTCACGCCGATCCAATGGGCGGCCTCGATCGGGCTGCTGACGCCGCGCTCGATCCTCGGCCATGCGATCTTCGTGGACGAGCATGCCTCCATCGGCTGGCACACCGCGAAGGACATCGGCCTGGTGGCGGAACACGGCGCGACGGTGGCGCATTGCCCGTCCCCCTTCGCGCGCTACGGCGAGCACCTGAAGCATTTCGGCAAGTACCGCGCGCGTGGCGTGAACATGGGCTTCGGCACCGACTGTGCACCGCACAACCTGATCGAGGAGATGCGGCTCGCGATCCTGCTCGCGCGCAACGCGGTGCGGGACGTGGCGGCGGCGGACACCGGCAGCGTGTTCCACGCCGCGACGGTGGGCGGGGCGGAGGCATTGGGGCGGCCCGATCTCGGGCGGCTCGAGAAGGGGGCGGCGGCCGATGTGGTGCTGGTGGACCTCGCGCACCCGCTGATGAACCCGCCGCGCGACCCGCTGCGCGCGCTGGTGTTCCATGCCGCGGACCGCGCGGTGAAGCGGGTGGTGGTGGCGGGGGAGACGGTCTTCGCGGATGGCCGCACGACGCGGCTCGACGTCGCGGAGGCCGCCGGAATCCTGGCGGAGAGCCAGGCGAGGATGCTGCGGGACGCCCGCGGGCGGGATTATCGCGGCCGCAGCGGGGACGAGATCGCGCCCCTGTCGCTGCCGCTGCACTGATCAGCGGGCGGCGCGCTCAGCCTCGAGCGCGGCGGCCAGTTGCTCCAGGTAGCGCCGCAGCTTGCCAGCGCGGCGCTCCCCGATGCGCCCGGCGACGCGTGCCTCGGCCTCGGCGCTGAGCGCGAGCAGGGCCGCGAGCACGCCTTGCCCCTTCGCCGTCAGGCGCACGATGCGCGCGCGCCCGTCGGCCGGATCGGGGGTACTCGTCAGATGCCCGGCGGCGGCGAGGCCATCGACCAGGTAGGCCATGGATTGCTTGGTCATGCCGGCGCGCTCGGCGAGCGTGGTCAGGCGGGAACCATCCGGCCCGATGTGGCGGAACACAGCGGAATGGGCCGGACGGATCTCGGGATAGCCGCGAGCGGCGAGGCCGCCGTAGACCTCCCGCTGAAGGGCCTCGTAGGACAGGCGGAGCAGGGCACCCAGGGTGCGGCGCTGCTCGGTGACGGGACGGGAATCCATGGCTCTTGTTGACAGATGGTCAGTCGTTCTGTCAATAAATTGTCAGTCAATATGACGAAAAGGACGCCCCCCATGGACGCCATCGCCCGCAATCTCGCCGTGGTCGACGCCCATATCCGCGACGAGGCGCGCGATCCCTCCCTGGTGATGGACCTCTACACCGACGACATCGTGCTGGAGATGCCGACACGCGGCCTGACGCTGACCAGCAAGCCGGCGATCGAGGCCAATTACCGCGCGATGTTCGGCGCCATCGCGGAGGTCGAGATCGCCCCGGGCACCCGCTTCGCCACCGAGGACCATGTCGTGGACGACTGCACCGTGCGCTTCCGCCTGGTGGGCGAAGGCATGGCGAATGCGCCGCTCCCGGTCGGCAGCCGGGTGGAGTTGCGCCTGCTCCACCTCTTCGCCATGCGGGACGGGCGCATCGCCAGGGAGACGGTCTATGAAGGCTGGCGGCGCATCGGCTGAACCGGGGTGTCGCCCAGCACCGTGAGCGTCGCCCCGGCGAGCCGGCGAAAGCGTGCGCGGCGTCGCGCAATGGGCAGCCAGTCGTAGAGGAAGATCTCGGCCGGGCGCCACAATGCGACCCAGCCGAGAATCACAAGGCTTTCCTGCGCGATGCGCGCGGCCCCGATCGCTTCCCCTTCCGGTGCGAGCGTGACGGCGAGCGCCAGGCAGGCGGAAAGGATGGCCAGCCCGATCACCAGCGCGTGCCGGCCTGAGCGGAAGTTCTCCCGAATCTGGCGTGCGGCGGCATCGGCACGGTGGGCGAAGAAGGCGCGGAGCGAGTCCGGGATGGAAGCGGCGGCCGGAGTGGCGGCTTCCGCGGCCGGCAGGTGAACCAGGATCGCCAGCGGCGCATGCGCGGGAAGGTCCTCCACCCAGTCGAGGATATATTGCTCGGCATCCGGCGCCAGGTCGCCCTCCCGGAAGGGAGCCGGGTCGAGCGTGTTGAAGAGCTGCGCCGCGGTTGAAAGCCGCAACTCGATGCTTGCCGCCCCGCTCATCCTGGCAGCGAGGCGACCGGCAGGCCCAGCGCGCCCGCCACCGCCGGATGCGTCACCGCGCCTGCATGCACGTTCACCCCGGCGGCGAGGTGCGGGTTGTCCGCCGCGGCCCGCTGCCACCCCTTGTCGGCAATCTGCAGGGTGAAGGGCAGCGTCGCGTTGTTCAGCGCCACCGCGGATGTGCGCGCCACCGCGCCGGGCATGTTCGTCACGCAGTAATGCACCACGCCGTCGACGACATAGGTCGGCTCGGCATGCGTGGTGGGGCGGGAGGTCTCGAAGCAGCCGCCCTGGTCGATGGCGACATCCACCATGACGCTGCCGGGGCGCATGCGCGCGACGGTCTGGCGTGAGACCAGCCGCGGCGCGGCGGCACCGGGCACCAGCACGGCGCCGATCACCAGGTCGGCCTCGAGCACCGTGCCCTCGACCGCGTCGCGCGTGGCGAAGAGCGTGTCGACCATGCCGTTGAACTCGACATCGAGCGCGTGCAGCACGCGCGGGTTGCTGTCGAGCACCGTGACATGCGCACGCATGCCGGCGGCGATCCGCGCCGCGTTCGATCCCACCATCCCGCCGCCGATGATCGCCACGCGCCCCGAAGGAACGCCCGGCACGCCGGAGAGCAGGATGCCCGCGCCGCCGGCCTCCTTCTCCAGGCAACGGGCGCCGACCTGCACGGCCATGCGGCCGGCGACCTCGCTCATCGGCGCGAGCAGCGGCAGGCCGCCCTGCGGGTCGGTGACTGTCTCATAGGCGATGGCGGTGCAGCCGGATGCCATCAGGCCCTTCGTCTGCGCCGGGTCCGGGGCGAGGTGGAGGTAGGTGAAAAGCACCTGGCCGGGCTTCAGCCGCGCCCATTCATGGGGCTGCGGCTCCTTCACCTTCACGATGAGTTCGGCCTCGGCGAAGATCGTGGCGGCGTCGGGCGCGATGCGGGCGCCGGCGGCGATATAGGCCTCGTCCGGGAAGCCGATGGCCGCACCGGCATTGGTCTCGACCACCACCTCATGGCCGTGCAGCGTCAGTTCGCGGACCGATCCGGGCACCAGGCCCACGCGGTACTCGTGGACCTTCACTTCCTTCGGCACACCGATTCGCATCGATCCCTCCGTTCGTTACCTGGCCGGCAGGAAGATGAACACGACGGCAGCCACAAGGCACGCTCCGGCTGCGAGGAAGTTCCAACGCAGCGTCTCCCCCAGGAAGGTGACGCTGAACACGGCGAAGACGAGCAGCGTGATCGCTTCCTGCATCACCTTGAGCTGCTGGCCCGTGAAGGCGCCTGCCGTGAACCCGATCCGGTTGGCCGGCACCGCGAGGCAGTATTCCAACAGCGCGATGCCCCAGGACACGAGGATGGCGAGCCAGAGCGGCCAGTGCGGCGCCTTGAGGTGCCCATACCAGGCAAAGGTCATCAGCACGTTGGAGAAGAGCAGCAGCAGGGGCGTCAGCAGCCAGGGCGACATGGCCCGCGTCCTTTTCGGCGGTGATCGGGTGCCATCCTGCCAGGGCCGCCGCGGCGCGCCAGCGGGGGAAATCCGCCTCGGCGGCGCCGGCTTGCGAGGGCATGACATGTCGAACGGTCGCGGCACGAGAAATCACCCGCCGCCCTTCCACAGGGCCGGGCCGGATGCCACCTGTCGGGCGAGGTGACCCCTGCCGTCCAACATCACCCTGCTGCCGCTGCCGCCGAAATAGCCCGAGGTGACCGTCATGAAGACAGCCCGGCAGTCCACGCGCGACCGGTCTCATCGGTTCGAGGCGCGCGACGTAGTGCTCATGGTCGGGGCGACCGCCCCGGAAATGCTCACGATCGGCGAAACGGCTTCGCGATCCGGGGTCGCCGGGCCAATAGTCGTATCCATCCGGGATATGCTCGCGTCCTCGACTTCTGCAACGCCCCTCAGGGCATCGCGCAGGAGGAAATAAGCAGATGTGCATGCGATGCGCGCGTGGCCAAGGCGACGGACCAATCCAGCGCGAACGGATCCTGCAGTTGTTGGCCCTCATCGAGCACCCAGATGCGCTTCCGGCAGATGCGGCCTTGCGCATCGGCCAGGACCTTCTCGTGCTGACACGGCCGCATGAAGCGGGGTTTCGGTGTGATCTTCCGGCCGCGCCCGAGTCCGGAACCGGCATTGACCTACGAAGGAGGCAGTCATGAATGTGAGCACTGCGCCCGCCCTCGTCTTGCCCGAGCCGTCCGATGAACTGCTCGCACAGCTCGAAGGCATCTACCGGGACATTCACGCGCATCCTGAACTGTCCATGCAGGAGCTCCGCACCGCGGGCATCGCGGCTTCCTGGCTTCGCGACGCGGGCTACGAGGTGACGGAAGGCGTCGGCGGCACCGGTGTCGTCGGCCTGCTCCGCAACGGCGACGGGCCCACGGTGCTCTTGCGCGCCGACATGGACGCCCTGCCGATCCGGGAGAGCACGGGTCTCCCCTACGCCAGCAGCGAGACGGGCACGGACCGCTTCGGGCAGGCCACGTCGATCGCGCATTCCTGCGGGCATGACATGCATGTCGCCTGGCTGATGGGCGCGACACGCATCCTCTCGGAAAGTCGAGGGAACTGGCACGGCACGGTCATGGCCGTCTTCCAGCCGGGCGAGGAAACCGGCCAGGGTGCCCGCGCGATGATCGAGGACGGCATGGTCAAGCGCTTCCCGAAGCCCGACGTCACCCTCGGCCAGCATGTGATGCCGCTATCCGCCGGCCGGATCGGCTGGCGGACCGGGACGGTGCTCTCGGCCGGGGACAGTTGGGAAGTCACGCTATTCGGGCGCGGCGCCCATGGTTCGATGCCGCAGAAGAGCATCGATCCGGTGGTCATGGCCGCATCGGCGGTGATGCGGCTGCAGACGGTGGTGTCGCGGGAAGTGGCGATGACGGATTCCGCCGTGGTGACCGTCGGCACGCTGAGCGCGGGCATGAACGAGAACGTCATTCCCGACCGGGCGCTGCTGCGCCTCAACGTCCGCACCTTCAAGGACCAGGTGCGCAACCGCGTCCTGTCGGCGATCAGGCGCATCCTGGAAGCGGAAGCGGCCGCCTCGGGCGCCCCCAGGCCGCCCGAGTTCTCCGTGCTGAGCGAGTTCCCGCCGACACGCAACGACGAGGCCGCCACCCGGAAGGTCGTCGCCGCGCTCGAGCGCCGGTTCGGTGCGGATAGGCTGGCGGAAATCGGTCCCGCGACGGCGAGCGAGGATTTCGGACTGTTCGGCGCCGCCTGGAACGTGCCGGTGGTCTTCTGGATGATCGGCGGCATCGATCCGGCCATCTACGCGAAGGCAGCGGAAGCAGGACGGCTCGACGAGCTTCCGGCGAACCACGCGCCCGACTTCGCGCCGGTCATCGACCCGACGCTGCGCACGGGAATCGAGGCGATGCTCGCGGCGGCCGGCGCCTGGATCTGTCCGCCCTCCTCCGACGCGCACGCGCACTGACGGCTGCGGATCAGATGGTCGAGACCGCGCACAGCCCCTTCGTGAAGGACCTGATCACGGTCCTCGACTGGGGGGGGACCTTCATCTTCGCCCTGAGCGGCGGGCTGCTCGGCGTGAAGAAGAGGTTCGACCTGTTCGGCGTCCTGTTCCTGTCCTTCGTGGTCGCCGTCGTCGGCGGGATCACCCGCGACCTCCTGATCGGCGCCGTGCCCCCCGCGGCGATCACCGAGATCCATTACTTCCTGATCGCGATCGTCGGCGGCCTCGTGACCTTCTGGTGGTATCCCAGCCTGACGCTGCTTCAGCGCAAGATCCTCGTCCTGGACGCGGTCGGGCTGGGGCTCTTCGCGGTGATCGGGGCGCAGAAGGCGATCGACTTCGGCATCAACCCGCTGATGGCCGGCATACTGGGCATGCTCACGGGGATCGGCGGCGGGATGCTGCGCGACCTTCTCGCCGGCGAGGTCCCCTTCGTGCTGAAAGGGGACATCTACGCGCTGGCCGCGCTGACCGGCGGCGCGGTCGTCTCGATCGGCCATGTCATGGCCATCTCGCCGTCCATTTCCATGCTGCTGGGCGCGGCCGCGTGCATCCTCCTCCGCCTCCTGGCGATCTTCCGGGGATGGCGTGCGCCTGTCGCGCGATGGGGCGGGGACCACGATTAGGAACGGCCGGCGGCCCCGCAGCCTCGTCGTGGCGCCAGGTTCGACGAAGGCGGGTAGGGGGGGCAGAGCGGTTTCCGTTCGCCCCGGTTCACGAACACCGCTCCAGGCCGTTGTCTTGCGAGCATCTTCATCCGCTCAGGTGATTCCACCTGATCGGGATCTGCTCTAACTCCCCGCGACCTTCAGGAAATCCAGCAGCAGCGCGACCGTCTCCGCCGGCTTCTCCTGCTGCACCCAGTGCCCCGCGCCGGGCACGAGATGCGTCCCGCGCCAGTCCGCGGAGGCCTCCGTCTCCATCTTCCGCAGCGCGCCGGGAGCCTGCTGCACGCCCCAGTCGCGCGCGCCGCCGATGAAGCAGGCCGGCACCTCGATGCGCTTTCCGGCGAAGGCTTCCATCTCCATGTTCGTGCCGGTGAAGCGTGTGCGGTACCAGTTCAGCCCGCCCTGGAAGCCGCTGCGGCCGTATTCCTGCGCGTAGATCGCGACCTCGTCGTCCGTCAGCCAGGCGCTGGCGGTAGCAGGCATCTCGTGCGCCACCGTCTGCGGCATGGTCTCGTGCAGGTCCATCACGTAGTAGGTCGGCAGCTTCGCGAGTTCCTCCGCGGTCCAGCCCTTCAGCGGGAAGACGTCGTTGCCGGCCCAGTCGCCGCTCTTGTGGTGGTAGTAGGCGCGGAAGAAGGCCGGCAGGCCCTGCGGCGCGGCCATCAGGTCCCCATTGGCCGGGCGCGTCGCATAGTACCAGTGGTAATGCTTGCGCGGCCGGGCCAGCGCCGCGAGGTCCTGCGCGATGTCCGCCACCGGCGCGCGATGCGCGGCGCCGATCGATGGCGGCCCGGCGAAGGGCGCGCTCATCAACGCGACGCGACGGAACACGTCGGGCCGCACCAATGCGCAATGCGCCGCGACGGGCGAGCCGAAATCATGCCCGATCACCGCATGCAGCCGCTCGATGCCGAGCGCGCCGAGCAACGCCAACTGGTCGCGGATCAGGTTGAGCAGTGCGAAGGGCCGCAGTTCCGCGTCATAGGCGTCGTTCCAGCCCATGGTGCGGCCATAGCCGCGCTGGTCCGGCGCGACGACGTGGAAGCCGGCCGCCGCCAGCGGCAGCATCACCTTGCGCCAGGAATAGGCGAGTTCGGGGAAGCCGTGCAGCAGCAGCAGCGCCGGGCGCCCGGCCTCGCCGGCCTCCAGCACGTGCATCGTCAGACCGTTGATGCCCTCGACCATCCGCGAGCGGATGCCGGCGGGCAGCGTGGCGTGGCGCAGCGGGTCCATGGCGTTCTCTCCTCCGTTGCCGCCATCCGGCCCGCGAAGCGCGGCGCGATCAAGCCCCCGCGCGTTTGACGCGCCGCGCCGCTGCGACGAATCTCCGCGCCATGCGGGATGGAATCGCCTGGTCGAACGACCTTCTCACCCTCGCCGCGCGCTTCGGGGACCGTATCGCGGTCACCGATGGCGCGGCGACCTTGTCCTATCGCGCGCTCGCGGAGCGTGCCCATGCGCTGGGCCATCGGCTGCGCGCGGCGGGTGTCGCGCCCGGTGCGCCGGTCGCCTCGCTGGTGCCGAACGGCTGCGACGCGCCCTGGGTCAGCGCCGGCCTGACCATCGCCGGCGTGGCGGAGGTCCCGATCAACGCCGCATCGACCGATGCGGAACTCGGCTGGTTCGCGGAACTCACGGGGTTCCGGCGCATCCTCGCGCACCGCGCGCAGGCGGGGCGGCTCGCCGCGCTCGGCTTCGAACCCTGGGCGATCGAGGACATCGCGCCGGACCCCGCACCCGCGCCGTTGCCGCCGGTCCCGGCCGAGGCCTGGGGCCGCATCCTCTTCACCTCCGGCACCACGGGCCGGCCCAAGGCCATCGTGCACACCCATGGCGGGCGCTGGACCGCGCATCTGCTGCAACGCGCCGTGCTGCCCTTCACGCCTGGTCCCGGCGACCGCGTGCTCCTGATGACGCCCTTCGTCCACGGTGCCTCGCTCATCGCCGCCGCCTGGCTCGAACAGGGCGGCGAGGTGGTGCTGCAGGATGGCGTGCGCGCCGATCGCGTGGCGCCGATCCTGGACGCCGGGCCCTCCGCGATCTTCGCCCCGCCGACGGTGCTGGCGAAGATCCTCTCGCTGTTCCCGGGCCGGCGGTTCGAGGGCGTGCGCTGCATCTTCACCGGCACCTCGACGCTCTCGCGCGAACTCTGGCGCCGCGCGGCGGAGGCCTTCGGCCCGGTGGTCCGCATCACCTACGGCATGAGCGAGTGCTTCAACCCCATCTGCGTGCTCGAGCCGCCGGAGGTCGCCGAGGCGATGGCCGAGGCGGATGACGGCCTCGGCGCGAACCTGGGCTGGCCCGCCCCCGGCGTCGAGATCGCCATCCGCGCCGAGGACGGCACCCCCCTGCCGCCGGGCGAACCGGGCGAGATCCATCTCCGTGCCCGCCACATGGCCGCGGGCACCATCACCGGCGCGGGCTTCGCCGCGCGCCCGCCCGGCGGATGGCACCGCACGGGGGATCTCGGCGTCATCGACGCGCGCGGGCGGTTGCGCCTCTCGGGCCGCGCGGCGGACCTGATGAAATCCGGCGGCTACCGCGTCCATCCGGGGGAGATCGAGGCGGTGCTGGACGGCGCCGCGGGCGGCCGCGTCATCTGCGTGCTTGGCCTGCCCTCCGACTATTGGGGGGAGGTGATCGTCGCCGTCGCCGAGGCCCCGCCCGAGGACTGGGTCACCGAGGCCGAGACGCGAATCGCCGCGCTGGCCCGCCACAAGCGCCCGCGTGCCTGGCTCGCCCTGCCGGAACTGCCGCGCAACGCGCAAGGCAAGGTGGTGCGCGCCCGGGTGCGGGAGGCCGTCCTCGCCGCCCATGTGCTGGAGGACGGACCGCACCCACGGATTGTGGCGCGATAGCCGCAATGGCGCCTTCGTGCGCGGCGAGCGGCGGTATCGCGCTTGTCCCGCCGCGCATCAGGCGGAATGATCCGGCCAGCCCAAATCCGGAGGATTCGATATGTTTTCTAGACGTTTGCTTGCCGGCGCGGCGGTGGTCGCGGCACTCGGCGCCGGCGGCGTGGCGGCGCAGAACTACAACATGCCGCCATCCTTCGGGACGGCGAACCTGCGCTTCAACTTCCAGCCCGACCCCTTCGTGGTGAACGTGACCGCCGGCGGGAACATCGCCGCCGAGCGCATCGGCGGGCCGGGCTGCGTGGGCGCGATCGCCCAGGCGCCCGACGTGCGGCTGAACTACCAGGCGGGCGGCGGGCTGCCGCTCTACATCGCGGCGCAATCGCGCTTCGACGTCACGCTGGTGGTCAACCTGCCGAACGGGCAATGGGTCTGCAACGACGACTTCATCGGCACCCATGCGGGCATGGTCTTCAGCCAGCCCCTGTCCGGCCAGTACGACATCTGGATCGGCCATTACGACCGCGGCCGCGGCGTGCCGGCGCAGCTCATCATCTCGGAAGTGCCGCCGCGCTGACGGCAGGCGCGGCAGCCGCGGAGGTGCCGCGCCTGCCGCACCCCGGCCTGCAATGTGGCCGCCGCGAATGCTGCGGCGGCGCGCATCGCGAGCCCTGCCCGGGTCGCCTCGCGGCGCGCGGCATGCCCTTGCGGCGCGTCGCGCGGCGTGCTGAGTGACGCACAATTGATCGCGGGGGATCACCCCGCTGCCGGGAAGGGAATGTCAGCATGAAGATTGCCCGCCGCCACGCGCTCGCTCTGGCCGCCTCGACGCTCTCGCTGCCCGGTATCGCCGCGGCGCAGGCGCCCTGGCCCAACCGTCCGATCCGCATGGTCATTCCCTGGCCGCCGGGGCAGGCGACCGACCTCGCGGGCCGCGTCATGGCGCAGCACCTGCAGGACCGGCTCGGCGTGCCGGTGGTGCCGGAGAACCGCGCCGGGGCCGGCGGCACCATCGGCACCGACGCGGTCGCGAAGGCGGCGCCGGACGGCTACACCATCCTTGCCGCTTCCTCCGGGCCGGTGACCATCGCACCGCTGCTGCAGCGCGTGCCCTTCGATGCCGAGAAGGACCTCGCGCCGGTCGCTATGATGGGCATCTCGCCCTACCTGCTGGTGGTGAAGCCGGACTTCCCGGCGCGCACGACGCAGGAATTCATCGCCCTGCTGCGGGCCCGGCCGGGGCATTACACCTTCGGCTCCTCCGGCACCGCGGCGACGGCGCACCTGATCGCCGAGGCCTTCAACGCCCGCGCCCGGGTCGAGGCGCTGCACGTCCCCTTCCAGGGCAGTTCGCCTTCGATGACGGCGCTGATGGGCGGGCAGATCCACTACAGCATCGAGACCCTGGCGGCGACCAACCCGCTGGTGCGCCAGGGCAACCTGCGCGCGCTCGGCATCTCGCTGGCCGGCGGCAGTTCGCTGGCGCCGGGCGTGGAGCCCTTCGCGCGGGTGCCGGGGCTGGAAGGCTTCGACGCCGGCGCCTGGCTTGGCGTCATGGTGCCGGGCGGCACGCCGCGCCCGATCGTCGATCGCCTGGCGGCCGAGGTGGCGACGGGCGTCGCCGACCCCGCCGTGCGCGGCCGCATCGAGAGCATCAGCGTCGAGCCGATCGCCCGCGGGTCGGATGATTTCGCGGCCTATCTGCGCGGGCAGCGCGAGCTGTTCCAGAACATCATCCGCAGCGCGAACATCCGGCTCGATTAGAGCAGGTCCCGATCAGGTCGAATCACCTGATCGGGTGGAGATGCCCGCGAAAACAATACCCGGGATCGAGTTCCGTGAGCCCGGGCGCATGGAAACCGATCCAGGAGATCCCGGCCGGGCCGGATCTCCCGAACGCAGCTCGGGATGCCTGCGGCACCAAAAGCCTGGAGGGGGCGCCGTAGCCCCGTGCGAACGAAAACCGCTCCAGGACCGGGCGGCCGGCGCGTCAGCCGAAGGCGCGCAGACCCGCCCGCACGCCGAACCAGATCGGCACCCAGAGCATCAGGGACAGCAGGACGGCGATCACCAGCCGCGCCGCCGGCGGCCAAGTCCCGAACCGGGCCCACAACGAGGCGGTGAGGGAGACACCGGCCTGCTCCGCATCGGCCGCGACGACGGTGGCGGGGGGGCAGGTCGGCGGCGATGCCATCTCAGGCGTGGTGACGCCCCTCTTGCTGCTGCTCATAGCCCCCTTGCGCAGATTTCTCACGGGTACGTTATCCCGAATGGTTTCGCGTGGGGCGAGCATAAAAAAGCTCGCAATCCACGATTCTTGCGCATCCGGCACGTGCATCAGCCGTGGATGCCCGGGAATCTTGGCCTCGAAGCAGGATAACGAGCCCGGAACATGACGGTCCATACATAAATTTCGCGTATTGCGCGAGTCCGCAGCGGCTCATCCGCGCCGCGCCAGCCCCTGCCCGCCAAGCAGCCCGGCCGTCCCGCCGCCGAGACCCATCGCTCGCGTCGCGAAGAAGCGCTTCAGCCCCGGCAGCCGGTCCACCGCCGCGATGCCAAGC
Source organism: Neoroseomonas soli (assembly GCF_018129065.1). Taxonomy (GTDB): domain Bacteria; phylum Pseudomonadota; class Alphaproteobacteria; order Acetobacterales; family Acetobacteraceae; genus Neoroseomonas; species Neoroseomonas soli. The sequence continues at coordinate 41,562 of NZ_JAAEDM010000006.1, forward strand.
CGCCGCGCGAGCCGCAGCGGCGGCAGGCGGGAGGTGAAGAGCCGCTCCAGCGCGTGGGTGGCGCCGAGCATCACCAGGCTGTCGGGCCGCCGCGCCGCCTGGTAGCGCGCGAGCACGGCCGGCGCCCCGGGATCGGCGCCGGCGTTCACCGCCTCGATCACCATCTCGGCCAGCGCCGCCACGTCGCGGAAGCCGAGGTTCAGCCCCTGGCCCGCGATCGGGTGGATGCCGTGCGCGGCATCGCCCACCAGGGCCAGCCGCTCGGCCGTGTAGCGGGCGGCGTGCATCGCGGTGAGCGGATAGGACCAGCGCCGCCCGATCGGCGTCACCGCGCCGAGATGCCCGCCCATCCGCGCCGCGATCTGCCGGCCATAGGCGACGTCGTCCATGGCCAGCACCGCCCTGGCGATCGCGGTGCGCTCCGTCCAGACGATGGCGCTGACATTGGGGTGGCCCGGGATGCCGGTCATGGGCAATTGGGCGAAGGGCCCATGCGGCAGGAACTGCTCGAGCGCCACGTTGTTGTGCGGCTTTTCATGCGCGACGGCACCGACGATGCCCATGCAGTGGTAGTCGAGCCGCGACACCGGAATGCCCGCCTGGCGGCGCAGCGCGGAATTGCGGCCCTCGGCGCCCACCACGAGCCGCGCGCGGATCTCCTGCCCGGTCGAAAGGCGCACCGCCACGCCCTCCACGCCGCGCGTCACCTCGGCCTGGGCGGGGGCGAAGACGTGCAGCCCCGGCAGATGCGCCAGGTGGGCATTGAGGGCGACGCGCAGGGCACGGGCCTCGACCAGCCAGCCGAAGGGCTCCTCTCCCACATCGGCATGGTCGAAGTGGAGGGAGAGCGGTGAGGCGGGCTCGCCCGGACGGCCGTCCGCGACACGGATGCCGAGGATCGGGCAGGGCGCCTCGGGCAGCCGGTCCCACACCCCGGCCGCGGCCAGCAGGCGCTTGGAACTCAGGGCGATGGCATAGGCGCGGCCGTCGAAGGCCGGCAGTTCCATGGGCGGCAGGGGGGCGGCGTCGATCACCGCCGTCCGGATGCCGGCGGCGGCGAGGGTCGCGGCCAGGGTGGCGCCGACGGGACCGGCGCCGACAACGCAGATCTCGACCTCGAAGGGAGTGCTCATGCCGGCAATCTAGGCGCCCGGTGCCGCAGCGCCAGCCTGCCGTTGAATTGGGCGCCTGCCTTTTTCGCAGGCAGCCGGCCGGGCGAGCGCGGCGAATCCCGCGCCTTGCCGTGTCGCCGCGCTCTGGCACGGCTCTTGGAAGCAGAACCCACCAGTCCGCCCCAGAAAGGAACAGCACGGGCCATGAAACTGGTGATGGCTGTGATCAAGCCCTTCAAGCTCGACGAGGTACGCGAGGCGCTCACGCCCCTCGGCGTGCAGGGGCTGACGGTGACCGAGGTGAAGGGTTTCGGCCGGCAGAAGGGCCAGACCGAGATCTACCGCGGTGCCGAATACCACGTGAGCTTCCTGCCCAAGGTGAAGATCGAGGTCACCGTGCCGGACGAACTGGCGGATGCGGTGGTCGAGGCGATCGCCACCACCGCCCGCACCGGCAAGATCGGCGACGGGAAGATCTTTGTCCTCGATGTGGAGCGCGCGCTGCGCATCCGCACGGGCGAGACCGACGGCTCGGCCCTGTGAGGCGGCGTCCCATGACCGGAAAGGAAGAGACGACTGTGAAGCGCATGCTCGCGCGCTGCGGCCTGGCCGCGGCCACCCTGATGCTGGCCGCGGCGCCGGCCTTCGCGCAGGACGCCAAGGTGGACACCGGCGACGCGGCCTGGATGCTGACCTCCACCGCGCTCGTGCTGATGATGACCATCCCCGGCGTGGCGCTCTTCTATGCGGGCATGGTCCGCAAGAAGAACGTGCTGGCGACGATGATGCAGTCCTTCTTCATCTGCGCGCTGGTGACGGTGCTGTGGATGGTGGCGGGCTATTCGATCGCCTTCGGCGACGGCGGCACCTACGGCGCCTATGTGGGGGACTTCTCGAAGTTCCTGCTCGCCGGCCTCTCGGAGAACTGGGACAAGCCCTTCACCCTGGGCACCGGCGACGGGGCGGTCGCCTTCACCATCCCCGAGAGCGTCTTCCTGACCTTCCAGATGACCTTCGCGATCATCACCGCGGCGCTGATCACCGGCGCGGTGGCGGACCGCATGAAGTTCTCGGCGCTGGTGCTCTTCGTCTCGTTGTGGACGCTGCTGATCTACTCCCCGATCGCGCATTGGGTGTGGCATCCGAATGGCTGGCTCTTCGGCCTCGGCGCGCTCGACTTCGCGGGTGGCACGGTGGTGCACATCAATGCGGGTGTCGCGGGCCTGGTGGCCGCGCTCGTGCTCGGCAAGCGCGTGGGCTACGGCAGCGAGAACATGGCGCCGTTCAACCTCGGCCTGGCAGTTGTCGGCGCCGCCCTGCTCTGGGTGGGCTGGTTCGGCTTCAATGCCGGCTCGGCGGGCTCCTCGGGCGGCGGCCGCGCGGGCATGGCCATGCTGGTGACGCAGATCGCCGCCGGCAGCGCGGTGCTCTCCTGGACCGTCGCGGAATGGGTGATCAAGGGGAAGCCCTCGGTGCTCGGCGCCATCTCGGGTGCGGTGGCGGGGCTGGTCGCCATCACCCCCGCGGCGGGTTTCGTGCTGCCGGGCTCGGCGCTGATCATCGGCCTGGCGGCGGGTCTCGCGGGCCTGTGGGGCGCGACGGCGCTCAAGCACGCGCTCGGCTACGACGACAGCCTCGACGCCTTCGGCGTGCACGGCATCTGCGGCATCGTCGGGGCGCTGCTGGTGGGCTTCCTGGCCTATGGTCCGCTCTCGGCGACCACCGCGGCGCCGGAGGGTTCGGCCGGCGGCATGGAGCAGTTCATCAAGCAGCTCTATGCGGTCGGTGCGACGCTCGCCTTCACGGCGGTGGGCACGTTCATCCTGCTCAAGATCGTGGACGCCATCGTCGGCCTGCGCGTGAGCGAGGAAGAGGAGCGCGAGGGTCTCGACGTGACGCTGCACGGGGAACGCATCAACTGATGTCGGCCTGAAGGCGGGGGACGGCGACGGGCGCGGAGGGCGACCTCCGCGCCCGAAGCATTTCCGCCTTCTGTCGCAAGGGCGAGCGCGAACACCTTCGCCATGACCCGGATGTCCTCCGGGCACAGCGGTCGGTTCGAGCCGATGCTACATCCCGAGGCCGCCGTCCGGCTCGCCGCGCATCTCGGTGAAGACCGTCCTTGCGGTGATCATCGCCTCGCGCACCGCCGGCAGGCCGATATATCCGCTGAGGTGCAGCAGCGCCTCGGACAGTTCGTCCTCCGTCCAGCCCGCGCGGCGCGCCATGCGCAGGTGGATGGCCAGTTCCGGCCAGGCATGGGTGGCGGTGTCCGAGACCACGCAGATCAGCGTCCGCGTCTTCAGGTCGAGGCCCGGGCGGTCCCACAGCATCGCGAAGACCGCTTCGCGCGCGTAGTCGCCGAACTTCTCCATGAGCGGGTCGTCATAGACGCCCTTCGCCATGCGTTCGACCGTGGCCGCGCCCATCAGGCGGCGCCGCATCGCGTCGCCGCGCTGCCAGAGTTCGCTCTTGGGCATGTCCGTTCCCCCTGTTCCGTCCCGGCGCGAGCCTAGGCCCGGCCGGACGGGAGGGGAAACGTCAGGCTTTCGTCGCCGGTTCCCCGAGCGAGAGCATCAGCCGGTTCGCCCAGTTGAAGAAGGCCGCGCCCTGGATGATGTCGGAGATCGCCAGGTCGTCCATGCCCGTCGCGCGCAGCCGCTGCACATGCTCCGGCCCGAAGGTCATGGGGATCGCGGTCAGCGCGACGGAAGCGGCGACGATGGCGTTCCAGCGCTCGCCGAGATCGGCGCCGACGCCTTCCGCCAGCAGCCGGTCCACATCCGCCTCGCGCTTCGCATAGGTCGAGGCGAAGCGCGCATGGACCGAGGCGCAGTAGATGCAGCCGTTGAAGCGCGACACCGCGGCGGCGGCGAGTTCGCGATCCGCGCGCGGCGCGCCGGCATCGGTGTTGTAGAAGATGTCCTTGTCGGTGCGCGTGCGGTGCTCGAGCGCATCGGGATCGCGCGCCAGCAGCCGGAAATAATCGGACTTCGCGCGCGCCGGATCAACCAGCGCGGCGATGTGCTTCTCGGTCAGCTCGGCCTCGGCGAGCGGCTCGAGCCAGGGCAGCCAGTCGAGATGGTCGCGGGTGAAGACGTTCGGCGCGGTGCGGGGCTGGATGGTGTCGGGCATGGCGTGGGTCCCGGGGTCAGGGCGTCGCGGCCAGCACGCGCAGGCCGGCGACGACGCGGATCTGGAAGGCGAGGAAGGAGACGAGCTGCGACAGCGTGACGATGGCATCCGTCGTCCAGCCTGCCTCGGCCAGCGGGCGGAAGCGGTCCGCCGCTGCGTCGCGCGGGTGGAAGACGAGGAAATGGGCATGCGCGAAGGCCGCCTCCAGCCGCTTGCCGAGCGCGGCGGCGACGGGGGCGGACAGCGCGAAGGTCGGCGCGGGCGTGTCCTCCGCGTTCAGTGGGCCGGGCGGGAAATGGCCCTTGGGGCCTTCCGCGAGGGTTTCGACCACCGCCAGCGCGACGGCCTTGACCAGCGCCGTGCCGCCATGCTGGGCAAGCCCCGCGGCGTAGTGCGGGTGCGTCGCCTCCGCGCGGTGCAGCCCGGTGACATAGGCGGCGACGGCGAAGCGCTCGGCGATGCTGACATCGCCGGGTTCGGCGGGCAGCAGCAGCGATTGGTAGCTGGCCTCGGCATGGGTGCGCGCCGCCGGGCGTCGCGCGCGCGCGGCGTCCAGCGCGGAGCCGGGCACGATGCTGGCCAGGGTGTCGATCAGGTCCGTCACGGGTACGGTGTTCCCTCGGATGATGTCGTTGTCAGGCGACGCGACGCGCCGCCTCGGCCGGTTCGCGCCGCCAGCCGAAGGCGGGTGCGACGCCCTCGGCCATCAGCTCGATCGAGCGCAGGATATGCGGATGCGGCGGATCCACCGAATGCACCTGCACGGCGAGCTCCGTCGCGCGGTCCAGGATGCGGTCGGTGCGCAGCGAGGCGATCACCTCCTCCACCGTTCCGAGATGCACGTCCTGCCGGCGGATCATTTCCTCGACCGGCGGACATTCGGCGGGCGCGCGGCCGAGCGAGGCAAGCCGCGCATGGTGGCGGCGCAGGCCGGTCGCGGCGAAGCGCAAGGCATCCTCATGCCGGTCGGCAACGAAGACCGAGCGCGAGGCAAGGATGCGCGGCGCCACGCCGGCCGGCAGCGCGGCGAGATAGGCATCCACCATAGGGTCCTGGATGTCGGAGAGCGCCGCATCCGGCGCCTCCTTCGGCCGCGGCTGCGTACGCGAGAGCAGCAGCCCCGCGCCCAGGCGCCCTGCCGCGCGTGCGCCATCCACCGAGAAGGTCGCGTACCACAGCCGGTCGAGCAGCGCGGGATGCGCCGGATAGACACGATCCCCGCCCTTCAGCGCTTCGCCGGCGAGCGCGCCGGTCAGTTCCGCGAGCTTGTCGGCGAAGATCGTGCGCCGGTCGGCATCCTTGAGGCCGAAGGCCGCGAAGGCCTCCGGATTGCCGCCGGAGCCGACACCGAGTTCGAGCCGCCCGCCCGAGATCAGATCGAGCACCGTCGCATCCTCCGCAACGCGGATCGGCATTTCCATCGGCAGGGTGACGATGCCGGTGCCAAGCCGGATGCGCGACGTCAACGCCGCGACCTGGGCGAGGAAGACGAAGGGGGAGGGGAGTCCGCCCTCGGCTTCGTGAAAGTGGTGCTGGGCGATCCAGGCGCTCTCGAAGCCCTGCGCTTCGGCGTGGCGGATCTGCGCGAGCGCGAGACGGTAACGCTCCGCGGCGCCGCCCTCGTCGAGAAGCCGGGTGAAGAAGCCGAGCCGCAGCCCGCGTGCCATCGTCATTCCGCTGCCTTCCTTGCCTCGTCCGTCATGCCCGGGATCGCCGCGATCAGCTCGCGAGCGTAGTTGGATTCGGGCGCCTGGAACACCTGCTCCGTCGCGCCGGATTCCACCACGCGCCCGTCGCGCATGACCGAGACGGTGTCGGCGATCAGCCGCACCACCGCGAGGTCGTGCGAGACGAAGACGTAGGTGAGGCCCAGGTCCTGCTGCAACTCGTCGAGCAGTTCCAGGATGCGCGCCTGCACCGTGACGTCGAGGGCGGAGACCGCCTCGTCCAGCACTACGACGCGCGGGCGCAGCACCAGGGCGCGGGCGATGGCCACGCGCTGGCGCTGCCCGCCCGAGAGCGCCGCCGGCGGCCGTGTCAGCACGGAATCCGGCAGGCCGACCCGTTCGATGATGGCGCGCACCTGGCGTTCGCGCTCCGCCTTCGGGATGGGCTCGAAGTTGCGCAGCGGTTCCTCGACGATCCCGGCGATGGTCTGGCGCGGGTCGAGCGAGGCGAAGGGATTCTGGAACACCAGCTGCACCTGACGGCGGAACTGGCGCAGCGGCTCGCCGGACAGGCATGCGACGTCGGTTTCGCCAACCAGCACTCGGCCCGCGGTCGGGCGCAGGAAGCCGGCGATGCAACGCGCCGTCGTCGTCTTGCCCGAACCGGATTCGCCGACCAGCGCGTGGGTGGTGCCGGCGCGCACCTCGAACCCGACATCGTCCACGGCGCGGAAGAGGCGGCCGCGCTCGCCCGGCACGGGATACTCCTGCACCAGCGTCTCGACCTTCAAGGCGATGCCGGTGGCGCCCGAGACCGGTGGCCGCGCGCGCGGCGTGGCGAGCGACGGCGCATCCTGCAGCAGTTGCCGGGTATAGGCGCTGCGCGGGGCGGCCAGCACCTGGCGCACCGGGCCGGCTTCCTGCACCGCACCGTTGCGCAGCACCACCACGCGGTCGGCGCGGTCAGTCGCGACGCCGAGATCGTGCGTCACCAGCAGGACGGAGGTCCCGTCCTCCCGCCGCAATTCATCGATCAGGTCGAGGATGCGGCGCTGCACGGTCACGTCAAGCGCGCTGGTCGGCTCGTCCGCCACGATCAGCCCGGGGCGAAGCGCGACGGCGATGGCGATCAGCACGCGCTGGCGCATGCCGCCGGACAGCTGGTGCGGATACTGCCCCGCGCGCATCTCCGCGGGCTCGAGGCCGACGCGGCTCAGCAGGTCCAGCACGCGCTCGCGGATGAGGCTGCGATCGCGTTCGCCGTGGATCTCGAGGATCTCGGCGATCTGCGCGCCGATGGTGCGCACGGGGTTCAGCGAGGTGGTCGGGTCCTGCGGGATCAGGCTGATGCGCGCGCCGCGCAGCGCGGTGAGGCGCTTCTCCGGCCAGCGGGAGATGCCGGCCCCGTCCAGCCGGATGGCGCCACGTTCGATGGCACCGTTGGCCGGCAGAAGGCCGAGCACCGCCTGCGCCGTGGTCGTCTTGCCGGAACCGGATTCACCCACCAGCGCCAGCACTTCTCCCGGCGCGATCGAGAACGACACGCCGTCCACGACGCGACGGACGCTCCCGCCGCTCGCATAGCGGACGGCGAGGTCCTCCACCTCGAGCAGCGGCGCGACGGTGGTCGCGGGTGCCGGCGCGAGGCGCGGCGCGATATCGATTTTCATGTCCGGCGCGCCCCCAGGCTGCGGCTGATGCGTTCGGCGGAAAGCACAACGGCCAGCACGACGACGCCCGGCGTGCAGGTCAGCCACCAGGCGGTGGCGAGGAAGTCCCGCCCCTCCGCGATCAGCAGCCCCCATTCCGGCGTCGGCGGCGGCGCCCCGTAGCCAAGGAAGCCGAGCGTCGAGAGCGCGAGGATCGCCGAACCGAACTGCAAAGCCGCCAGCGCCAGCACCGAGGTCAACGCGTTCGGCAGCACATGCCGCCACAGCACCGCGAGGAAGCGCCCGCCGCTGCCGAAGGCGGCCTCGACATATTCCGCGCGGCGCACGCGCAGCACCTCGGACCGCGACAGGCGGGCGAAATGCGCCACGGAGACGAAGCCCACCGCGATCGCCGCGTTGATCGACCCGAAGCCGAGCAGGATGATGACGGACAGCGAGAGCAGCAACGACGGGATCGCCAGCAGCGTATCGACCAGCCGCATCACAGCCGCGTCGACGATGCCACCGCGCGCACCCGCCAGCAGGCCGAGCGTCGTGCCGAACACCAGCCCGACGCTGACCGCGAGAAAGGCGCCGAGCAGCGATTCCCGTGCGCCATGGATCACGCGCGCGAGCATGTCGCGCCCCAGCCCGTCCGTGCCCAGCGGATGCTCCAGGCTCGGCGCTTCAAGCTGGCGACCGGCGATGCCCTGCAGGGGATCCTGCCAGGCGAAGAGGCCGGGCACGACCGCCCAGGCAAGCACCAGCCCGACCACGGCCCAGGCCAGCGTCAGCCCGAGCGGCGGCAGGCGCACCGGCACGACGCCGGCCACGGGGTTCGCGCCGCTCATGCCGCACCTGCCGGGCGCACGGCCAGCCGCGGGTCGAGCAGCGGCAGCAGCAGGTCCACCGCCAGGCTGATCGCCACGAAGGCGACGGCCGAGAGCACCACGATCGCCTGCAGCACCGCCACGTCCTGGTTCGCGACCGCCTGCTGCGTCAGTCCGCCGAGGCCGCTCAGGCCGAAGACGGTCTCGGTCACCACCGCGCCGCCCAGCAACTCGCCGAACAGCACGCCGGCCATGGTCAGGGTCGATGGCAGCGCATTGCGCGCGACGTGGCGCCACAGCACCCAGGCATGGGTTGCCCCCTTGGCGCGCGCGACGGCGACGAAGGGCTCGTTGAGCACCGTGTCGATGTTGCGGATCAGCACCTGCGCCAGCGGGGCGGAGATCGGCACGGCCAGCGTCAGCACCGGAAGGATCAGTTCCTCCCACGGTTCCGGCGCGATCACCGAGACCAGGCCGAGCTGGAAGGAAAACACCTGGATCAGCATGATGCCGAGCCAGAAGACCGGCACCGCCACGAAGAAGGGCGGCATCGAGCGCGCGAAGCCGCGCACCCAGCCGAAGCCGAGCTGGCTCAGCACCGCAAGCAAGATCGCGAGCAGGCTCGCCACGCCAAAGGCCAGCGAGGCGAGCAGCAGTGTCGGCGGGATGTTCTCCGCCAGCAGCCTGGCCACGGGCACCCCGGCGCGGATCGAATACCCGAATTCGCCGGAGAGGAAATTGCCCAGCGTGTGCAGGTATTGCTGCCAGAGCGGCGCATCGGCGCCGTAGGCGATGCGCAGCTCCGCGATCTGGTCCGCCGTCAGCCCCATCGTGGAATCGAGGAACTTGATCAGCACCGCATCGCCCGGCAGCGCCTGCAACAGCGCGAAGGCGACGGTGAAGGCGGCCAGCAGCACCAGCAGCGACTGGCCGAGGCGCTGCGCGAGATGCCGGCTCATCGCGCGGCGAGCCAGGCGCCGTAGAAGCTCGGCCGGCCGACCGCCTCGAAGCCGAAGCCACGCAGGCGTGGGGCGGCGGCGAAGACCTGCGGCTCCTCGAAGATCGGGATCACATAGGCCTGGTCGAGGACGTAGCGCTGCACATCCCCCACCAGCGCGAGGCGCTTCGCCCGGTCGGGTTCGGAGGCAATGGCGTCGAGCAGGCCGTTCAGCCGCGCGTCGTTGAACGACTGCACGCGCTGGCTGACGCCGCCGGTCTGCAGCAGCGCGTTGCGCGTCAGCGGGTGGTACTGGCTGCGGATCACGTCCGGGTCCGCGCGGCCGACCATGGCCGGCGCGACCGGCGTCTTCGCGGGATCGAGGCTGTCCACCACGCGGCTGCCGGCATCGCCCGCGAGCACATTCAGTCGCACGCCGACGCGCGCCCATTGCTGCGCGACGAGTTGCAGCGTGTCCTTGTTGCGCGGCTGGGGCGGCGATTCATAGGCGGTGAGCACCAGCTCCCGCCCATCCTTCTGCCGCACGCCCTGCGGGCCGAGGGTCCAGCCTGCTTCCTCGAGCAGCCGCACCGCCTGCCGCGGGTCGTAGGTCAACCGGTCCGCGAGGTTCACGTGACCCTGCGCGGTGGACGCGATGATCGACGTGGCCCGCGGGTAGTTGGGCGAGAACAGCGTGTCCACGATCTCCTGCGCATTGGTCGCGTAGCGCAGGGCCTGGCGCACGCGGATGTCGGCGACCAGCGGGTTGTCGGGGCGGAAGACGACGCTGTTGTTCACGCCGCGCGTGGACGGCGCGAAGATCTGGAAGCCGCGCGACTGCACACGGCCTTCGTCATAGGCCTGGATCTGGCGGATGACATGCGCCTGGCCGGAGAGCAGCGCGCCGATGCGCACGCTGTCCTCGCCGCTGACGATGATGCGGATGGTGTCGAGCAGCGCGCGCCCCTGGTGCGGGTGCTGCTTCGGCCCCCAGGCGTAGTCCTGCCGCGCGTTCAGCACGAGTTCCCGCCCCAGCACCTGCCGCGCCACCACGAAGGGGCCGGAGCCGATGATCTTCGTCGCATCGCCGAGCTGGTCGAAGGGCAGCGCCAGCGTGCGCAGGGAGACGAGGCCGGAGCCGATCACCGAGGTCCCTTGCAGGAACCCAGGCGAGGGCGCGCGGAAGTGGAAGCGCACCGTCAGCGGGTCGATGACCTCGCTGCGCAGGTAGTTGGTGATGACCTCCGAGACCGGGTGCCGCAGTTCGCGATTGCCGAGACCGAAGGTGTCGAAGTTCCTCGCCACGGCCTCCGCGTTCAGCGGTGTGCCGTCGGAGAAGGTGACGCCGGGGCGGATGCGGAACACGTATTCCGTGGCGTCGGCGCTGACCGTCCAGCTTTCCGCGATCCAGGGCTCGATCTCGAGCGTCTGCGGGTTCTGGTAGGTCAGCTTGTCCGTGATCTGATTCAGCACGCCGCCATTCGGGTAGAAGCCGCCGGCGGGCGGATACAGGTTCGTGTAGGTCTGCTGCTCCAGGTAGATCAGCGTGCCGCCGCGCACCGGCGCGGCCTGCGCGAAGGCATCCCGCGCGCACATCGCGCCGAGAACCGACAGGATGGCGGGTGCGGCGAGAAGGTTGCGACGGGTGGTGGACATCCTGGCTCCTGGCGCTCGTGGCGAGGTCGTAACACCCGAGCCTAGGCAGCAGCCAAATCTCTTCGCAACTGCGAGATGACTTTTTCCAAAGCAATCACCAGCCGTGGATCAGCGTTTCTCCAATACTCGTGAAGCATGGTTGAAATTTGTGCAGGCGCCTGCGTGCCCGCGCAGCAATCCGGCGGGGACGAGGCGAGTCGAGGCGGCTTCCGACCCGTTCACGCCGCCTGTGGGAGCGGCGTCGTCTCTCCGCTAGCCTGCCCCCGGAAACCACCACGGGGAAACGCCGCCTCCATGTCAGACATCGAGCAGAGCCGCGCCGACGGCATCGTGACGCTGCGCCTCAATCGGCCCGATCGGCTGAACGCTTTCTCCGACGCGATGCTCGACGGGTTGCAGCAGGCGCTCGCCGATGTCGCCACCGATCCCGATGTCGGCGCCGTCATCCTGACCGGCGCGGGGCGCGCCTTCTGCGCGGGTGGCGACGTGAAGTCGATGGAAGGGCGCGCGACGCGCGGCCCCGAACACCGGATCGAGGTGCTGGGCCACAAGCACCGCCTGGTCACGACGATCCGCCGCTCGCCCAAGGTCATCATCGCCATGGTGAACGGGCCGGCCTTCGGCGCCGGGCTGAACCTCGCGCTCGCCTGCGACTTCCGCATCGCGGCCGCCTCCGCGCGCTTCGGCACCGCCTTCGTGAAGATCGGCTTCGCCGGCGACTTCGGCGGGTCCTATTTGCTGCAGAAGCTGGTCGGCGCGGGCAAGGCGCGGGAACTCTACATGCTCGGCGAACAGTTCACGGCGCAGGAGGCGCTGGCCTGGGGCGCCGTGACGCGCGTCGTGCCGGACGAGGAACTGGAAGCCGCGACACTCGACTTCGCGCGCCGGCTTTCGGCGCTGCCCGGCCTCGCGCATGCCTACATGAAGCGGAATTTCCTCGCTGCCGAGGCGGGCACGCTGCAGGACGTGCTGGACCTCGAGGCGACGCACCAGGCACGCCTTTCCGCCACCGAGGACCACAAGGAAGCGACGCGCGCCTTTGTCGAAAAGCGCGCGCCCGTGTTCCGGCGCCGTTAGAGCAGATCCCGATCAGGTGGAATCGCCTGATCGAGTGAAGATGCTCGCAGAAACAAAGGCCTGGGGCGGTGTCCGTGAGCCGAGGCGCTCTAGGCGCCGGGCACGCCCCCGCGCTTCCAGGTCAGCACCAGCACGTCGCGGCAGGACGGCAGCGCCGGATCGGCCGGCGCCACCGGGGATACGCCGTGCTTCACCCGCGGGTCATCCACCAGCGCGGCGTCCAGCGGGTCCTGCAGCACGAACTGCGCGAGGCGGTTGCCGGCATCGTCCTCGATCACCGTCTCGCCGCCGACCAGGTTGGTGCGCGCGATCATGCCGATCAGCACGAAATCCACGCCGTCATGGTGCACGCCTTCCGGCGTGGGATAGCCGGGGGCGCCGGCGGCGGCCTCGATGCGGAACTGGTGCGCCTCGACGAACCAGGATTGCGGGCCGTGCAGCGCATCGGCCATCGACCGGCCGAGGTCGAGCAGCGCCACCAGCGGCGCGGAAGCGCCGATCTCGTCTTCCATCGGCGCGAACCAGCGGTCCAGGCCGCCGTTCAACGTGTTGTGCACCACCGCCTGGAAATGCGGGCGGTGCTCGCCGCGCCGATGGCCCGGCACGCCGGGCTCGGCGGAGAAATTGGCGATGCGCCGGCGCCGGTAGCGGCCGCCATCGGCCATGAAGGCGTCCGTCTCCAGCCGGTTCCAGGAGGCGAAGAAGGGCGCGAGCGCCGCCACGCGCCCCGCCTCGCCCATCAGCGCCGTCATGGTCGTGCCCGGCACGCGGGCGAAGCCGCGCGCAGCGAGTTCCGCCAGGGGACCTGCGGGAACGGTCATGTGCCTCCTCCCTCGCCGATCGGCGCGACTTCGTTCGTCATGCCTGCCAGCACCTCCGCCACGTGGCGCACGCGCACCGGGCTGCCTTCGCGCTTCAGGCGGCCGGCCATGTTCAGCAGGCAGCCCAGGTCGCCGGCGAGCAGCGTGGCCGCACCCGTCGCCTGCACGTCGCGGCACTTGTCGGTGACCATGCGCGTCGAGATGTCCGGATACTTCACGCAGAAGGTGCCGCCGAAGCCGCAGCAGATCTCGGGGTCGGCCATCTCGGCCAGGGTCAGCCCCTCGACGGTGGCGAGCAGCGCGCGCGGCTGCGCCTTCACGCCCATCTCCCGCAGGCCGGAGCAGGAATCGTGATAGGTCACGCTGCCCTGGTAGCGCGCGTCCACCTTCGCCACGCCCATCACGTCGGTCAGGAACGACACCAGCTCATGCGTCCGCTCCGCCAGCGCCTCGGCCTTGGCGCGGTATTGCGGGTCGTCCTCGAACAGGGACGGGTAGTGGTGCGCGATCATCCCCGCGCAGGAACCCGAGGGCGCGACCACGTGGTCGAAGCCCTGGAAGGCATCGACCACGGCGCGCGCCAGGTCCTTCGCGGTGGCGCGGTCGCCGGAATTGTAGGCCGGCTGGCCGCAGCAGGTCTGCGTCGCCGGCACCTCCACCTGGCATCCCGCCTGCTCGAGCAGGCGGAGCGCGGCGAAGCCCACGCTCGGCCGGTAAAGGTCGACGAGGCAGGTGACGAACAGCGCGACGCGCGGCTTGGCCTGGGACATGGGAAGGAGAATAGGCAGGCCCCTTGCCCGCGGACAGCCCCCGCCGCGCGCGGCCCTGCTATTCGACGCGGATGCCCGCCTGGCGCACCACCCGGCCCCATTTCTCGCCTTCCGCGCGGATGAAGGCGGCGAGTTCCTCCGGGCTGGAGGCGGCGCCGTCCACCCCCGCGCCTTCCAGGCGCTGGGCCACCGGGCGATGGGCGATCGCTTCCCGCACCGACTGGGACAGGCGCTGCACCACCGGCGCCGGCGTGCCGGCAGGCGCCATGACGCAGCCCCAGGAGGTCGCCTCCGCCTGCGGATAGCCGGATTCGGCGATGGACGGGACGTTCGGGATCAGCGGATGGCGCCGCGGGCCGGTGGCGGCGAGCGCCGTGACCTGCCCCGCGGTGATGCTGCCCGCCGCGCCGGCGATCTGCATCAGCATCATCTCGATATTGCCGGCCACCAGGTCGTTCACCGCGGCGCCCGAGCCGCGATAGGGCACGTGCACCATGTCGAGCCCCGCCTGCTGGCGGAACAGCTCCGCCGCCGTATGGGTCGATGCGCCATGGCCCGAGGAGCCGAAGGAGAACTTCCCCGGATTGGCCTTCGCCAGCGCGACGAAGTCCGCGAGCGTGCGCACGTTCAGCCTGTTGGTCACGACGATGACCATGTCCGCCGTATAGGCCATCGAGACGGGCGCGAGGTCGCGGTCCGGGTCGAAGGCCATCTGGCGGTAGATGTGCTTGTTGGTGGACAGCAGCCCGGTCACGCCCATCAGGATGGTGTGCCCGTCGGGCGGCGCCTTGGCGACGAGATCCCCGCCGATGTTGCCGCCCGAACCGCCACGGTTCTCGACGATCACCGGCTGGCCCAGCGTCTCGCCCATGCGGTCGGCGATGATGCGCGCGGCGACGTCGGTGCTGCCGCCGGCGACGAAGGGCACGATGAAGCGGATCGGGCGGTTGGGCGCCCAGGCGGCCTGCGCATGGGCGCGGGCGAAGGGCGCGGCGAGGCCGGCCGCGAGCAGGATGCGGCGATGCATGGAGTTCCTCCGGCAATGGTTGGGGCGCAGACTACGTATCCACCGCCGCTCGGCAAGGCGGCGCGACGCGGCGGGCAGCGGCGATCGCGGAATGGCTGTCGAAGGTTGCTGCGGGCGCTGGTCCCCTTGGCCGGCGCGCGGCTGCCCCGGCAGCCCGCGCGCGGTGATGCCGGGCGGCTCAGTTCAGCCGCTGGCGCAGTTCTGCCGTCAGCGCCCGGATGCGGGCTGCCGCCTCGCCCTCCGGCACCAGTTCCAGGAAGCGGTCGAGGCTGGCCAGCGCCGCGCCGATGCGTTCGAGTCGCTGGTTCATCAGCCCGGCCTCGCGCCACAACACCGCCGCGTCGGGCGCGAGGCGCAGCATGTCCTCCGTGCAGGCGAGCGCCCCCTTGAGGTCGCCCGCCTTCAGCCGCCGCAGCTTGATGTTGTTCTGCAGGCGCAGCAGCACCTCGCGCTTCGACATGGGGCGCAGCAGGCCGGGGCGGAGTTCCGCCGCCTCCCCCTCCATGCGCTTCAGCAGGGCGCGCAGCACCGGCGCTTCGAGCGACTGGCCGCCGGCGAAGACGTCCACCAGCACCTGCCCGCGGGGGCCTTCGAGGGCCAGCAGGAAATGCCCCGGGAAGTCGACGCCATGCGCGCCCCAGCCGGCCGCCTCGGCGGCATGCAGCCAGAGGATGCCAAGTGCGACCGGCAGGCCGCGCCCGCGCTCGAGCACGCGGATCAGGTTGGCGTTCGCCAGGTCGTCATAGGTCTCGGCATCGCCCGCGAGGCCGAAGCGCCCATGCAGCAGGTGGGCGAGCGCGGCGCGCCGGGCCTCGGGGTCGCCGCCATCGGCCACGGGGTCGCCGGCCGCGGCCTCCACCGCGCCGCGGGCGACGGCGGTCAGCAGGGCGGCGGCCTCCCGCCAATCGGCGTCGGGCGCGTCCACGCGGGCGAATTGCAGCGCGATGGCCGCGAGGTCGAGTTCGGCATCCGGCAACTGGCCTGCGGCATCGAGCGCGGCGCGGGCCTCGTCCTGGGGGGCGGGCGGCATGGCCATAGTCTCGCGGGGCAAGCGGGCGGCATCAAGGCGTTGGGTGGCGTCTTGTTCCGCGAAACATTTTTCCGTTTTCGAGAACCTTCCGAAGCCTTAACGTCCCGTCCGGGTGCGCCGTCCTGCCCAGGGACAACCAGCGAGGGAATCATGCCGTCCAGGTCCAAACTGCCGCGTCAGGCATCGCCTGTCGCGGCCCTGCTCGGCTTGCTGGTGTTGGCCGGCTGCGGGAGCGCCCTTTCGGACAGCATGGCCCTCGGAGGGGATCCGCGCCCGAATCCCTATGCGGGGGTGATCACCGTATCCTCGGAGCCACCCGGCGCGCGCTGCGTGGTGACCAAGGCCGCGGACGGCGCCCAGGTGGCCGAGATCGCCACCCCGGGCCAGGTCCCCCTGCCGCGCAGCACCGCGATTGTCGAGGCGCGCTGCTCCGGCCCTGCCCGCATGGACACGACTGCCGTCATTCGACCGGTACGCGATTTCGCGGCGGGGGTTCACCATCCGCAGCCGGTCGGCACCGGCGCGGTGCAGAACGCGGTCGTGGTCCGCACGGGGTCCACCCGCCGCTACAACGACGTGACCGTCCACCTGCCGCCGGTGCCCTTCGCCTCGGCCGAGGCGCGCGACGCCTGGTTTGCCGAGCGCGCCGACGCGATGCGCCGCGAGGCGGCACCCGCCATCGCCCGCGCGCGCCGCGCCTCGAATGCCACGATCGACACGGCCGAGGAGCTGGAACGCTACCTGGCCGAGGATCTGGCGCGGCTCGGACAGCAGAAGGCCGCGGCGACCATCGAGGCGCCGATCGTCGAGCCGCAGCGCCAGCCTGTGCCGCCGCGGCGCCGGTGAGGTGACGGGCGGGGGACGACCTCCCCCGCCGCAGGCCCCGTGGGGCGGGCCTCAGCCGGGGATGAGCGCGCCCTGCAGGATGTGGATCACGCCGTTGCTGCACAGCAGGTTCGGCCGGACGATGCTGGCCGAGGCACCTGACGGCGCCGCCCCCGCGCGGGCCGCCTGGACGCGCGGCTCGGTCGCGGAGCCGCCGACCATCACCACGTCGATGCCGCTGAGCATCCGCACGCGGTTGCCGCGGGCCTGGATGTCCGGCGTGCGCAGTCGGCCGCCGGCGATGAAGTTCCGCAGGCTCGCCGCGCCGCCATTGCGGAACTGCTCGGAGGTCGCGGCCCAGGCCAGGTTGGTCGGGGCGAAGACGGTGTAGGGCCCGGGGCCGTTCAGGAGATCGGCCAGCTCGGCGCGGCGCAGCGCGCTGCGGAAATCCGAGACGTCCGGCTGCGTGCCGAGCACGTCCATGATCGGGAAGCGGCCGTCCAGGGTCACGGGGCTTTCGCAGGCGGACAGCAACAGGGCACCGCCGCCGGCGGCGAAGAGGGAACGACGCGTGATCACCGGCGCTTCTCCTTGTAAGGGTGCGAATCGGGCCCCGAAGGAGGGGCGCGGCCTTTTCGCGCCCCGGACGGCGTACCGCAAGCCCCGAGACGGTCCCGTCACGGAAGGGCGGCGAAGCGTTCCAGCACCGGCAGCAGGTGCGGGCGCAGGGCGGCGTAGTCCTCGCTCATCGGAAAATGGCCGAGGCCCGGCATGATGACGGCCTCCGCCCCCGGAATGGCGGCGGCGGTGGCGAGCGTGTCCTCCGGCCGGCAGGAATAGTCGTATTCGCCGGTGAGCAGCGCGACGGGGCACCGGGCCGTGTCGATGCGGGCCAGTTTCGGGCGCAGGTCGCCCTCTCCCTTGTAGAAGTGCAGGTCGCCGCGGAAGACGCCGGGGCCGCCCTGCATGTAGTGCCACAGCGTCTCCCAGCGGTCGGCATCGGGGGCGGTGGGGGCGATCAGGCCGGAGACCACGGCGGCGCAGACCTCCCCGCCCTGGGTGTGCGGGTGGTGCAGCCATTCCGTATCGTAATAGGGCGCGACGAAGGCCGAGGATTGCAGGCCGACCACGGCGCGGACGGCATCCGCATGGTCCGCGGCGAGGTCGAGCACGATGCGCCCGCCGATCGAGCACCCCATCACCACCGGGCGATCCAGGCCCAGCGCACTGGACACCGCCAGCGCCATGCCTGTGTAGGCGGCGGTGGTCAGGCGGTACTCGCCCCCCTGCCAGCCCTCGGGCGGGGAAGACTTGCCGTGCCAGGGCATGTCGAAGGCGATGCAGCGGAAGCGGGAGGTCACCGCCGCGTCGTTCATCAGGTGCCGCCACTGGCGGCCGTCGCTGCCGGCGGTGTGCAGCAGCAGCAGGGGCACGCCCTGACCGGTTTCCTCGAAATAGACCCGGTGCGGGCGGGTTTCGAGGTCGAGCCGCAGGTAGCGGCCGATGACGGGCTCGATCACGCGGCGGACTCCCGCAGCAGGGCGAAGACGCCCTTGAACCAGAACAGATGCGCCATGAAGGGCTGGACGTCGCCTTCCACCTGCAGCGCGCCCTGGCGCATCAGCGCCATCAGGTCGTGCCAGCCGGGCGGCGGCGGCGATTGCAGGAACTTTTCCAGCCCCGCCGGGTCGAAGCGCAGTGCCAGGTCGTAGCGCGGCATGATGGCGGGCGCGGCCTCGGCGCGGACCAGCGCACCGTCGCGGACCGACAGGATCCAGCGGCGTTCCCCGGCCTCGACCAGGACCTCGGCGGTCAGGTGCCGCCCCCAGCGCGCGAGGCCGGGCGTGGCGGCGACGCGCGCCGGCAGGGCGGCGAGGTTCACGTGCGCACCATCGCGCAGCCGCCATCGGCCATCGGGCGGAAGGCCTGGGCGGCGGGGATGGAGCGCAGGCGCTTGTAGTAATCCCAGGGGCCGCGGCTTTCCTCCGGCGCCTTCACCTGGAACAGGTGCATGTCGTGGATCTTGCGGCCATCCGCGCGCACTTCCCCGCGGCCGAAAAGCGGGTCGTCGGTCGGCATCTCCTTCATCCGCCGCACCGCCGCCGCGCCGTTCGCCTTGGCTTCCGCCACGCCGAGGCTTTCCACCGCCTTGAGGTAGTGCAGCACGGCGGAATAGGTGCCGGCATGGATCTGCGTCGGGCGGATGCCGCGGTTCTGCGGGTGGAAGCGCTCCGTGAAGGCGCGGGTGCCGTCCGTCAGGTCCCAGTAGAAGCTGTCGGTCATCACCAGGCCCTGGCCCGCCTGGAGGCCCACGCCATGCACGTCCGGGATCTGCAACAGCAGGCCCGCGAGGCGCATGCCGCGCCGCGTCAGGCCGAATTCCGCCGCCTGCTTGATGCAGTTGATGGTGTCCGACCCCGCATTGGCGAGGCCGAGCACCTTCGCCCGGCTCGCCTGCGCCTGCAGCAGGAAGGAGGAGAAGTCGGTGGTGCCCGGGAAGGGATAGCGCGCCTGGCCGAGCACCCGCCCGCCGGCCGCGGTCACGAAGCCGCCCGTGTCGCGTTCCAGCGCATGGCCGAAGGCGTAGTCGGCGGTCAGGAAGAACCAGCTGTCCCCGCCTTCCTGCACCAGCGCCGTGCCGGTGCCGTGGGCCAGCGCCCAGGTGTCGTAGGTCCAGTGGATGTGGTTCGGCCCGCAGGCGCGGCCCGTGAGGTCGGAGGCGGCAGGGCCCGTATAGAGCGCGACCTTGTTCTTCTCCCGCACCACCTCGCCCATCGCCAGGGCCAGCGCCGAGAGCGGCACGTCGAGGATGCAATCCACGCCTTCCCGGTCGTACCAGGACCGCGCGATGGACATGCCGACATCGGCACGGTTCTGGTTGTCGGCGGAAATCAGCTCGACGCGGATGCCGGGGCGGGTGCGGGTGAAGTCCTCGATGGCCATGCGGGCGGCGGTCACGGAACCCTGTCCGGTATTGTCGGAATAGGGGCCCGACATGTCCGACAGGACCCCGAGCTTGATGGAGGGCGCCTGGGCGCGGGCCGGGCGCAGGCCTGCAACGGACAGGGCGCCACCGGCGGCGAGCGCCGCGCGGCGGGACAGCAGGTTGGCCATGGACGATTCCTTCCTTATCTGGATTAAGCCTAGACGGGTCATCGCATCCCGCAACCCCGCCGCTGTGCCGGCGGCGCGTTCCGGCTACATTGGCCGCCGACCGGCCCGACCACGCTGAGGATGTCCCTTGGTTCAGATCACCTCCCCTGCCTTCAAACAGAACGCCGCGCGCGCGCTCGCCGATGCCGGGTTGCAGAAGGCGCTCGGCAAGGCGAAGGGCGCCTTCCTGCAACGCCGCGCCGAGGCCGTCGCGCGCCTGCCGGAGTTCGAGCAGCTCCGCGACATCGGGCGCGACATCAAGAACCACACGCTGGCGAACCTCGACTTCTACCTCGAGACCTTCGCGGCGAACGTGGAACGCGCCGGGGGTAAGGTGCACTGGTGCTCGACGGCCGAGGACGCCCGCGCCGCCGTGCTGGAGATCTGCCGCCAGGCGGGCGCGAGGACCGTCACCAAGGGCAAGTCGATGATCTCCGAGGAGATCGGGATCAACGACCACCTGGAGAAGCACGGCATCACGCCGGTCGAGACCGACCTCGGCGAATACATCATCCAGCTCCGCAAGGAGCATCCGTCCCACATCATCGCGCCCGCCTTCCACCTCAACCGCGAGGACTGGGAGGCCGATTTCCGCCGCATGCACACGGACCTGCCGGCGGACCGCGTGTTCAACGAGCGGCGCGACATCCTGGCCGAGGCGCGCACCAAGCTGCGCCAGCGCTTCATCGCCGCCGATGTCGGCATCACCGGTGCGAACTTCCTGATCGCGGAAACCGGGTCGTCCGTGATCGTGACGAACGAGGGCAATGGCGACCTGACGCAGACGCTGCCGCGCGTGCACATCGCGCTCGCATCCATCGAGAAGGTGGTGCCGACGCTGGAAGACGCGACTTCCCTGCTGCGGCTGCTGGCGCGGTCGGCGACCGGGCAGGATTTCTCCGTCTATACGACCTTCAGCACGGGGGCGCGGCGGCCGGGTGATCTCGACGGGCCGGAGGAATACCACGTCGTCCTGCTCGACAACGGCCGGACCAACATGATCGGGTCCGAGTTCCAGGAGATGCTGCGCTGCATCCGCTGCGCCGCCTGCATGAACCACTGCCCGGTCTACGGCGTGACCGGCGGGCATGCCTATGGCTGGGTCTATCCGGGGCCGATGGGCGCGGTGCTGACGCCCTCCTTGATCGGCGTGGACAAGGCGGGGCACCTGCCGAATGCCTCCACCTTCTGCGGCAAGTGCGAGAGCGTCTGCCCGGTGAAGATCCCGCTGCCCAAGATGATGCGCCACTGGCGCGAGCGGGAATTCGAACGGCACCTGACGCCCGCTGGGGTGCGCCGCGGACTCGGCGTCTGGGCCTGGTTCGCGAAGCGGCCCGGCGCCTATCGGCTGGCGACGAAGACGGCGATCGGCGCGCTGTCGCTGCTCGCGCGCGGCAAGGGCGCCTTCCGGTCCCTGCCGCTCGCCGGCGGCTGGACCAAGGGGCGCGACCTGCCGGCGCCGGAGCCGGGCGGTACCTTCATGGCCCGCTACGCCAAGATGCAGCGGGGGCGGTGAGGGCATGAGCAAGGACGCGATCCTCGGCGCCATCCGTCGTGGGCTGAAGCGCGGGCCGCTACCCGCCGACCAGCGCGCCATGCTGGACGGGCGCCTCGCCACCCATCCGCGCCACCTGATCCCACAGCGTTCGCGCGTGTCGCGGCCGGAGCAGGTCGCGCTGTTCGTCCGCAACGTCGAGAAGGAGTTCGGCTCGGTCACGCGCGTGGCCGATGCGAAGGACATCCCGGGCGCGGTGGCGGACTACCTGGCGGCACAGAATCTCGCGCCACGCTTCGTGCTGGCGCCGAACCCGGAACTCCAGGAACTGCCCTGGTCCGACAAGCCGATGCTGGAATTCGAGGCGCGGCGCGCGCAGCCGAGCGACGCCGTCTCCGTCCAGCACGGCTATGCCGCCATCGCCGAGACCGGCACGCTGATGCTGCCCTCCGATCCTGCGCGGCCGACCACGCTGAACATCCTGGCGGAGACGGAGATTGTCGTGCTCCGCGCTTCCCGCATCGCCGGCGCGTACGAGGAAGCCTGGGACCTGCTGCGCGCGGAACGCACCGACGCGGTGACCGGCGGCTTCATGCCGCGCAACGTCATGCTGGTGACCGGCCCATCCCGCAGCGCCGACATCGAGCAGACGCTCGAACTCGGCGCGCACGGCCCGCGGCGATTGCACATCGTGCTGCTGGATGATGATCCCGCCGCGCGGAGCGCGGACGATCCCACGGCGCGGAGCGCCAACGACCCCGCCGCGCCGCCGACCCCCTGAACCATGCCCCGCCGCCTCCGCGGCCTGTCGGAGGCCGATCGCGCCCTCTGGCGTGCCTATGCCGCCGAGATCGTGCCGCTGCCGGGGCACGAGTTGGCGCCGGAACCCGCGCCGCCCATGCCGGTCGTCGCCGCGTCCACCCTGGCCGCGCCATCCGCGCCGCCCCTGCCGCCGGCGCGTTGGGCGCCGCCCCCCATCGCGGTGAACGCGCCGCCCGCTGGGCTGGACGACCGCCGCTGGCGCGACCTGCGTCGCGGGAAGCTCAAGCCCGAGCGCACGCTGGACCTGCACGGCCGCCGCGCGCAGGACGCGCATGCGGCTGTCCATGCCTTCCTCGCCGGTGCCTTCGCGGACGGATTGCGCTGCGTCGCCGTCATCACCGGCCGGGGTTCCTCGCCCGAGGGCGGCGTGCTGCGGCGTGAACTGCCACACTGGCTGAACGCCCCGGACTTGCGCCGCATCCTGCTCGGCGCCGCGCACCCCCACAGCGCGAACACCGGCGCCGTTCACCTGCTGTTGCGCCGCCGCCGATGAACATCCCAGGTTCACAAGGAAGGAGGGGGGATTCGGGGGGAGTTCCCTCCCCCCGACCTTCCGCCCCATGACCCCGTTCGGCGCCCGCCTGCGCGAACTCCGCGCCCAGCGCGGCGTCACGCTGAAGGAGCTCGCGACCGCCTTGCAGGTTTCCACCGCCTATCTTTCCGCGCTCGAGCACGGCCGCCGCGGCCGCCCTTCGCCGGGCCTCGTGCACCAGGTGAACGAGTTTTTCGGCCTGATCTGGGACGATGCGGAGGAACTCGCCCGTCTCGCCCGGCAATCCCATCCGCGCGTGGTGCTCGACACCTCGGGCCTGGCACCGGAGATCACGGACTTCGCCAACCGCCTGGCGAAGGACGTGCGCAGCCTGACGCCGGAAACGGTGGCGCGGCTGAACGCGGTGCTCGACAGCCGCCCGAAGGCGAAGCGCTGATGCATGCGATCTCGGCCGGGCTGCTGGCGGGGTTCGTCGGCTTCGCCTCCTCCTTCGCCGTGGTGCTGCAAGGATTGCATGCGGTGGGCGCGAGCCCGTCCCAGGCGGCCTCCGGCCTGATGGCGCTGTCGATCGCCATGGGGCTCGCGGGCATCGTGCTGTCGTTGAAGCTGCGGCTGCCGATCAGCGTCGCGTGGTCCACGCCGGGCGGGGCGCTGCTGGCGGCGACCGCGGCGCCGGCCGGCGGCTTCGCGGAGGCCGTGGGTGCGTTCCTGGTCTGCGGCGTGCTGCTGACGGCGGCGGGGCTGTGGAAGCCGCTCGGGCGCGCCGTGGCGGCGATCCCGGCACCGCTGGCGAACGCCATGTTGGCGGGGATCCTGTTCACGCTCTGCCTCGCGCCTGTGCGCGCGGTGGCGGAGCAGCCGATGGCGGGCCTCGCCATCGTCGTCACCTGGGCGGTGATGGCGCGCATCAACCGGCTGCTGGCGGTGCCGGCGGCGGTGGTGGTGGCGGTCGGCGTGATCGCCACCTCGGCGCCGTTGCCGGCGACGGGCTGGATGCCGCAGCCGGAATTCGTGCTGCCTGGCTTCTCCGTCGAGGCCCTGACGGGCATCGCGCTGCCGTTGTTCATCGTGACCATGGCCTCGCAGAACATCCCCGGCCTCGCGGTGCTCGCGGCCAATGGCTACCGGCCGGAGGCGGGGCCGCTGTTCGCCACCACCGGCCTGTTCAGCCTGGCCGGCGCGCCGCTGGGCGGGCACGCGGTCAACCTCGCGGCGATCACGGCGGCGCTCTGCGCCGGGGAAGGGGCGGGGCCCGATCCGGCGCGGAGGTGGATCGCGGCGGTGGTGGCCGGCGCGACCTACATCCTCTTCGGGCTGCTCGCCGGGGCGGTCACGGTCTTCGTCTCGGCGGCGCCGCCGGTGCTGATCCAGGCGGTGGCGGGGCTGGCGCTGCTCGGGCCCTTCGGGGGCGCGATGCTCGGCGCCGTCTATGCGCCGGACGGGCGGGAGGCGGCGCTGGTCTGCTTCGTCGTCACCGCCTCGGGTGTCGCGTTCCTCGGTATCGGGGGGGCGTTCTGGGGGCTGCTGGCGGGCGGGGCAGTGATGCTGCTGGCGCGCTGGCGGGCATGAGCGCGCGCTGGCTGCCCTGGGCGGCGATGGCGGGGATCCTCGCCGCCGTCGCCGCGATCCAGTTCGCCATCGGGCGGCTGCCGATCTGCGCCTGCGGCTACGTGAAGTTCTGGCACGGCGATGTCTGGTCGTCGGAGAACTCGCAGCACCTGACGGACTGGTACACGCTGTCGCACCTCGCGCACGGCTTCATTTTCTACGCCGTGCTGCGCTGGCTGCGGCCGGGCTGGAGCCTCGCCTGGCGCGCCGTCGCCGCGCTGCTGGTGGAAGGCGCATGGGAGGTGGCGGAGAACACATCCCTCGTCATCGACCGGTATCGGGAGGTGACGGCCTCGCTCGACTACTACGGCGACAGCATCGTGAATTCCTTCGGCGACGGCGTGGCGATGCTGGCGGGCTTCTTCCTGGCGGCGCGGCTGCCGGTGACGGCCTCGGTCGTCATCGTGCTGGCGATGGAAGGGCTCGCGGTCTGGATGATCCGCGACAATCTCGCGCTCAATGTCCTGATGCTGCTCTGGCCCGTCGAGGCGGTGCGCGAATGGCAGATGCAGGGCGCGCCGACCGGGACGCGCTGAACCGTCAGCCGGCCGGCACGAAGCCCAGCGCCGAGAGCCTGTCGCGCACCGGCGCCGAGCGCAGCGCATCGAGGAAGGCCTCGACCGCCGGCCGCGACGCGCGGGCTTCGGGCAGGAAGAAGTCGTAGACCTCGTCGGCCAGCGGCAGGAAGCCGAGACCATAGGCGCGCGCCACGCTGGCGATCGCGACACCCCAGTCCGCGCGCCCCTGCGCCACTGCCGCCGCGACCGCATTGTGCGACTTCGGCTGGTTCGCATATCCCGCCGGTCGCACGCCGCCGAGCAGCCCATCGAGCAACATCCGCGTGCCCGAGCCCGCATTGCGGTTCACCAGCAGGCAGGCGGGGTCGGGTGCGGCGCGGCGCACCGCTTCGCGTCCGTCTAGCCCCTCGAAGCGTGCATCGCCGGGGCGGAACACCACGCCCTGCAGCCGCCGCCAGCCCGGCACCAGCCGCAGGCCGGGCGCGAGGAAGGGCGTGTTGTAGGTGCTGCTCCCCGGGTCGAGCAGATGCGCCGGCGCCAGGTCGCATTCCCCGCGCTTCGCCGCCGCCAGCCCGCCCAGGCTGCCGACGGCGAGCGTGCGCGCCCGCAATCCCCGCGCCGCGAGAGCATCCAGCACCGCATCCAGCCCGATGCAGTGGCTGCCGATGATGACGAGGTCCGGCGGCCGCGCCGCCTTGCCGATCAGCCGCACGCTGACCTGCGCCGCCGCCTCCGCCCCGGCATCCAGCGCCGGGATGGCGAAGAACCCATCCGCCTGGGAAAAGGCCGTGACGCTGCCCGAACCCTTGCCGAGCGGGAAGGCGTGCAGCCCACCTTCCGGCGCCTCGGCCAGCGAGACCATCACGTATTCCGTGCGGCCGAGTTCGCTCGGCGTGCGCACGGCGAGGGTCGCCGCCACCTGCGTTTCCTCCCGCGGCGGCAGCCCGGCCAGCGCGCGGATCACCGGCACGACGAATTCGTGGAAGGTGAAGACCGCGCTGGTCGGGAAGCCCGGCAGCACCACCAGCGGCACCTGCCCGACGGCCGCGAGGCACAGCGGCTTGCCCGGCTTCAGCGCCACCCCGTGCACGATCACGCCCGGCGCACCCAGCCGCGAGAGAATGCGATGCGACACATCCCCCGCGCCCTTGCTGGTGCCGCCCGACATCACGACGAGGTCGGCGCGGTCCAGCGCCTCCCGCACCGCAGCCTCCAGGACGGCCTCGTCGTCGCGGAAGATGCCCATCGGCACCGGTTCGCCGCCATTCTCGGCGACGGCGGCGCAGAGGATCGCGGCATTGCTGTCGGTGATGCCGCCCGGCGGCAGCGGCGCGCCCGGCGGCACCAGCTCGTCGCCGGTCGAGATCACCGCGACGCGCGGCCGGCGCACCACCGGCACCTCCGCCAGGCCAGCGGCGGCGAGCATCCCGATCTCGCGGCTCGTCACCACCGTGCCGGCGCGCAGCAGCGCCTCCCCGCGTGCGATGTCGCTGCCGGCGAAGCCGATGAACTGGCCCGGCCCGACGGCGCGCTTCAGCACCACCACCGGGCCGTCCGGCGCATCATCGAGTTCCGTCCACTCGATCATCGCCACCGCATCGGCGCCGCGCGGGATCACGCCGCCGGTGGCGATGGCGGTGACGGTGCCGGGCGCGACCTCGATGCCCGGCGCGACGCCGCAGGCGAGGAGTTCCGCGTTCAGCCGCAGCCGCACCGGCGCGGCCTCGGAGGCCATCGCCGCATCCGCCGCGCGCAGCGCGAAGCCGTCCACCGAGGAACGGTCGAAGGGTGGCGCATCCGCCGCCGCCGTGACGGTTTCAGCCACCACGCGGCCGAGGCTCGCGGCAAGGCCGAGGCGCTCGGCCGGCAGCGGGCGCAGGTCGAGGGCAGCGCGGAAGCGCCGGGTCGCCTCCTCGGCGGAGACGACCTCGAGGAACTGCTCCTGCCGCGCGGCGCGACGCAGGCGATCGAGGAGGTCAGCGGGGGCATGCTTCATGGCTTCGGTCACAGCGGCATGACGGGGACATCGGCGCCGGGCTCGTAGCCTTCCGATCCGGGCGGCACCACCAGCACGGCATCGGCGGCGGCGAAGGCGCCCGGGGGCAGGGCGCCGATGGCCAGGGGTTCCGCGAGGCCCCGCGCATCCACGCGCAGGGGCACGAGTTCGGCGAAGCCGATGCCGGAGGCCACCTTGCGCGCCAGCCGCGCATGCGCGGGCGCCGCGCCGCGCAGGCCGGACAATGCCGCCAGGGCCGGCCGCGCGAGCAGCAGCCAGGCGGCGAGCGCATCCTCCGTCCGCCCCGGCAGGATCAGCACGGGGGTTCCGCCCACCGCGCCGAACCCGGCCGTGGTGCCCGGCCGGGCACCGATGCCGTGCAGGGCCACCCGTCCCGCCGCGGCGAGCCCTTCGGCGCTGCGATCCTCCGCCCCCTCTCCGCTGCCGCCGCCGAGCAGGATCAGATCATGGTCCGGCGCGGCGGCGCGCAGTGCGGCGGCCGTATTCTCCGGCGTACCTGGCCGCGGCGGCAGGGCCGACCAGTCCGCGCCCTCGGCCGCGGCGAGGAGCGCCAGCAGGGGGCCGTTGGTGTCGCGCGCCGGATCGGTGGCGATCTCCGCCCCTGTCGCGATCCAGGCGAGGCGCGGAACGCGGACCGCGGCCTCCGCCGAGCCGAGCGCGGCCAGCGCCGGCAGGTCTCGGGCCCGCAGCCTTTCGCCGGCAGCGCGCAGCACCGTTCCCGCCGCGATGTCCTCGCCGGGCCGCCTGACGCCCTCGCCGGGGGCGACGGGCTGCACGGCCTGCGCGAAGGGGCCGGTCATCTCCAGGTCGAAGGGCGGCAGGACGGCATCCGTGCCGGGCGGCAGGCCATCCCCCGGCCGGACCCGCAACGGCGGGCCGGCCAGCACGACCGGAGAATACGGACCTGCGCCGAGCGTATCGGCGGCGGCGACCGCCCAGCCGTCGCGCAGCGCCACCGGCATGGCGGGGACGGGCGTCGCCGCCTGCACGCTCTCCGCCAGCACGCGGCCCACCGCCGCCGCGGCCGGGATGCGGCGCGGCGCGACCGGCGCGGGCAGCAGGGCCAGCCAGGCGGAGAGCGCATCCTCCAGCGGCGCGAGGCGCAAGGGGGCAGGGGCGCGCAGGGGGGAGTCCATCACCCTCATCTCGGCCATGCGGGCGGGCTTGGCCAGACCCCGCCTCCTTCTTGTCGATGGCGCCATCGGCAGGGCCAGGCGGGGCGGCCGAGCGCAAGGCAGGGGCGCCGACACCGGGTCGGAGCCGATATCAGCCGTGGGCGCGCGGCCGCCGCGCCGGCTTGATGTCCACAAGCGGCGTCCCGTCCACGCAATCCAGCCCCCGCACCAGCAGCGCGCCCGGCTCGACGCCCACCACCTCGACCTCCGAGATGGCGATCGGGTTCGGCCGGTTGGGCGAGCGCAGCGCAAAGGTGCCGAGCGGCGCCGGCCGGCCCTTCGGCGCCTGCACGAGCAGGTCGCGCCGCGCGAGGTGCATCCAGTAGAGCGCCTCCACCCACTGCCCGATGGCGATGCCGTGCAGCGCGGGTTGCCAGGCTGCGTCCACCTCGATGCGGCAGACCGGGCCTTCGGGCGTGCCGCGATGGGGGCATTCCGCGCGCGTGGCGAAAGGGGTGCGGATGCGGCCGATGAAGGCGAGGGCGGCATCGGTCCGATCCGGCGCGCCGCCTTCCACCTCGCCTGACCTCGTTGCGTTCCAGTCCATATCGCGTCCTGTCCTCCACGCCCTTCGCGGGACGGATCCTGCCACGGATCTGCGCAGTTCCAAGCCAAGATGGACAGGCCGGCCATCGCAGGGTTATTTCCAGTAGAATATAGCGGACCGAGGAAGCTCTCCCATGCTCCGTCGTCTCGTTCTCGTCGCGGCCGCCGCGGTGTCGCTGGCGACGATGCCCGCGGCCCGCGCGCAGGAGGGCGCCACCGTCTTCGCCGCCGCCAGCCTGACGGATGCGCTGCGCGCGCTCGGCCAGGAATGGGCTTCGCGCGGCCATCCGGCGCCGCGCTTCTCCTTCGCTGCCTCCTCGGCGCTCGCGCGCCAGATCGAGCAGGGCGCGCCGGCGGATCTCTTCATGTCGGCCGACGAGCCCTGGATGGACTACGTCGAGCAACGCAACCTGATCGTGAACGCGACGCGGGAGAGCCCGATCGGCAATGCGCTGGTGCTCGTCGCGCCGGCGAATGCGGCGCGCGCCGTCGCGGTGGAGCGCGGCACCGACTTGCTGATACTGCTCGGCCCCAATGGCCGCATCGCGACGGGGGACCCCGCGCATGTGCCGGTCGGCCGCTACGCCCAGGCGGCGCTGACCTGGATGGGGCAATGGGATGCGATCTCGCCGCGCCTCGCCCGCGCCGACAATGTCCGCGCCGCGCTGCTGCTGGTCGAGCGAGGCGAGGCGCCCTTCGGCATCGTCTATGCCACCGACGCCGCGGCGAGCCCCGGCGTGCGCGTCGCCGGCACCTTCCCGGCCGGGAGCCACCCGCCGATCACCTATCCCTTCGCGCTCACCCGCCGCGCCGAGGGCAATGCCCAGGCCCGCGCGCTGCTCGCCTTCCTGGCAGGGCCGGAGGCCGTGCCCATCTGGCAGCGCTTCGGCTTCGCGCTGGCGCGGTGAGCCTCGCGCTGACGCCGGAGGAGTGGCAGGCGGTCCGGCTGAGCCTGGAAGTCGCCACCCGCTCCGTCGCCGTATCCCTGGTGCCGGCGGTCGGGATCGCCTGGCTGCTGGCGCGCGGGCGCTTCCCCGGGCGGATGCTGCTCGACGCGCTGGTGCACCTGCCGCTGGTGGTGCCGCCGGTCGTGGTGGGCTGGGGGCTGCTGATGCTGTTCGGCATCCGCGGCCCGATCGGCGGGCCGCTGCACGACTGGTTCGGCATCCGCCTGGTCTTCACCACCGAGGGCGCGGCGCTGGCGACGGCGGTGATGTCCTTCCCGCTGATCGTGCGGTCCGTGCGGCTCGGCATCGAGAGCGTCGATCCGGGGCTGGAGGCGGCGGCGCGCACCCTTGGCGCCGGGCCGATGGACCGCTTCGTCACCGTGACGCTGCCGCTGATGTCGCCCGGCATCCTGGCCGGCGCCGTGACCGCCTTCGCGGCGGGCCTCGGGGAGTTCGGCGCGGTCATCACCTTCGTCTCCAACATCCCCGGCGAGACGCAGACGCTGCCGCTCGCGATCTACAGCGCGACGCAGACGGCAGGCGGGGACGCGACCGCCGCGCGGCTCGCCGCCATCGCCTTCGCGCTCGCGGTGGCTGGGCTGCTGCTGGCGGAACTGCTCGCGCGGCGCATGCATCGCTGGCTGGGCCGCGCCTGATGGTCGAGGTCGCCCTGCATCACCGTTACGACCGGGACGGTTTCGCCCTGGAGGCCGCCTTCGCTGCACCGCCGCGGGGCGTGACGACGCTGTTCGGTCCGTCCGGCTGCGGCAAGAGCACCATCCTCGCCGCCGTCGCCGGGCTGCTGCGGCCGCGGCAGGGCCGGGTGGCGCTGGACGGGATGGTGCTGCTCGACACGGCGGCAGGCATCTTCGTCGCACCGGAACGCCGGCGCTGCGGCGTGGTGTTTCAGGATGCGCGGCTGTTCCCGCACCTCAGCGTGGAGACCAACCTGCGCTACGGCCTGCGCCGCGCGCCGCGCGAGGCGGAAGGCCCGGGCTTCGAGGAGGTGGTCGCGCTGCTCGGCATCGGCCATCTGCTCGCACGCCGCCCGGCGGGGCTTTCGGGTGGGGAGCGGCAGCGCGTCGCCCTCGGCCGCGCGCTGCTGTCGCGCCCGCGCATGCTGCTGATGGATGAGCCGCTCGCAGCCCTCGACGCCGCAAGGCGAACGGAGGTGCTGCCCTTCCTCGCCCGCCTGCGCGACGCGGCAAGGATGCCGATCCTCTACGTGACGCACGCGCTGGAGGAAGTGGACGCGCTCGCCGACCATCTCGTGGTGCTCGACCATGGCCGCGTGCTGGCGGAAGGCCCGGTCGCGGAGATCGCCTTGCGCACCGACCTGCCGCTCGCGGCGCGGCGCGATGCCGGCGTGCTGCTCGACTGCACGGTGCTGGCGGCGCCGGAGGGTGGGCTCGCGCGGCTCGGCTTCGCCGGCGGGGAGTTGCTGACGACGCTGCACCCCGGCGCGGTGGGCACGCGGCTGCGCGTGCGGTTGCGCGCGCGCGACGTCGCCGTGGCGGTGCAGGAACCGCAGGGCATCTCGACGCAGAACGTGCTGCCCGCGACGCTCGCGGAGATCCGCCCGGCCGGCGAACCGCAGGAGGTCTTCCTGCGCCTCGCCGTCGGGCCGAGCACGGTGCTGGCGCGCATCACCCGCGACAGCCTGGAACGCCTGGCGCTGCGGCCGGGCATGCCGGTCTGGGCGCTGCTCAAGGCCGTCACCTTCGACCACCGCGTCGCGGCGCCGCCGGAGCATGCCCCATGACCGACGCGCCGTCCGGTCGAGGCGTGCTCAGCCTGCGCATCGACCTGCCGCAGGGGCGGATCGGGCCGGGCAAGATCGCACTGCTCGAGGCGATCGACCGGGAAGGGTCGATCTCCGCCGCCGGTCGCGCGATCGGCATGAGCTACAAGCGCGCCTGGGACCTGGTGGACGAGACGAACCGGTTGCTCGGCACGCCGGTGGTGGCCGCGAGCCCCGGCGGCTACCGCGGCGGCGGTGCCACGCTGACCGATGCCGGACGGAACCTGGTCGCCGACTACCGCGCCATCGAGCGCGCCGCCCAGCGCGCGGCGGAACCGCGCCTCGCCGCGCTGCTGCGGCGCACGGGGGGCTGAAGCGCCTCG
Organism: Neoroseomonas soli; assembly: GCF_018129065.1. Lineage (GTDB taxonomy): Bacteria > Pseudomonadota > Alphaproteobacteria > Acetobacterales > Acetobacteraceae > Neoroseomonas > Neoroseomonas soli. The sequence continues at coordinate 72,996 of NZ_JAAEDM010000006.1, forward strand.
ACCCGGCGGCGCCGGCGTGGCACTCCAGTCCGATGCGGCCGACCCTGCATCCGCGCCTGCTGAACGGCCGCTTCGGCGACCCGGCGCTCTATGTCGAAGCACTGCACGCGCCCGAGGCGGTGCTGTTCGACTGCGGCGACGTCACGGCGCTCGCGCCGCGGCACCTGCTGCGCGTGGGCGCGCTCGCCGTCTCCCACGCGCACATGGACCACTGGGCGGGCTTCGACCGGCTGCTGCGGGTGCTGATCGGGCGAGGCAAGCGCCTGCCGCTGGTCGGGCCCCAGGGCTTCACCGAGCGGCTGCACCATCGCCTGCAATCCTATACCTGGAACCTGGCGGACCGCATCCCGGCCGACCTCGTCTTCGAGGTGACGGAGGTGACAGGCGCCCGCGCCTGGCCGCGCAGCCGGCTCAGCCTGCACGGCGGCTTCCGGCCGCAGGCGCTGGATCCGCTGCCCGCCACCGAGGACGGGGCGGTACTGCATGTCGGCGCGCTGCGGCTGCGCGCGGCGGTGCTGGACCACTTCACCCCCTGCCTCGGCTTCGCGCTGGAGGAACCGCGGCACGTCAATGTCTGGCGCACAAGGCTTGAGGAGCGCGGCCTGCCGAAGGGGCCGTGGCTGGCGGGGTTGAAGGCGGCAGTGGTGGAAGGGCTGCCGGACGAGACGCCGGTGCCGGTCTTCGCCCGCGCCGCGGCGGCGCGGGAGGCGCCGGTGCTGCCGCTCGGCGCGCTGCGCGACCTGGTGGAGATCACGCCCGGCCAGCGGCTCGCCTACCTGACGGACCTGCGCGATACGCCGGCGAACCGCGCGGCCGCGATCGCCCTCGCGCGCGGGGCCGACATTCTGTTCATCGAGGCGACCTTCGCCGCCGAGGACGCCGCCGCGGCGGCGGAGCGCGGCCACCTCACCACGCGCGCCGCCGGGGAGATCGCCGCCGCTGCTCGCGCGCGGCGCATCGAGCCCTTCCACTTCTCCCCGCGCTATGTCGGTCAGGAGGCCCGCCTGATGGCCGAGGTCGCCACCGCCGCTCAGGTGAACGGATTGGCCGGCCCGCCATAGGGGTAGAAGTCGCGTGGGTTCAGGTGCTCGTAGGGCAGTGCCTCGAGCCGTACGGTGCCGAGGAAGGGCTCGTCCGGCTCGACCAGAAGGATGGTCTTCGCGAAGCCGCTGTCGTCGAAGCCGCGGCGGAAATGCACGCGGGACTTGATGGCGATGACGTCGAAATCCTCTGCCCGCAGACCCAGGCCCCAGAGTTCATCCGGTTCCATGATCTGCACCAGGAAGGGGCTGAGGACGACGACGTTGCCGTCCCCGAAGCCGATGCAGAGCCATTCCTGCCCGCGCCCCCTGGCACGCATCGAGGTCGCGTCGGCGATGCCGAGCAGCCTGCCGGTGACGCGCACCGGATCGCCGGCGGAGACATCCACGCGGCCGCCGATCTCCACCTCGACCGCGTCGCCTGGCTTCGCGCCGGCCGCGAGCACGGCCCGGATCGCCTCCGGCGCCGCGATGGTCGCGACCAGCGTGCGCTTCAGGCCTTGGGCGATGATCTCCTGCAGCAGCCATGTGGCGTAGCCGGAGCGGTCGCTGTGGTCTGCGAGCACGACCGGCGCGCGGCCTTCGGCGGCGGCCTGCTTCGCCTGCGCGACGCCGTCGGCGATGCGCAGCACCTTCGTCGTGCCGACCAGTTCCGCCCGCCGCCGCCAGGTCCATTCCGCCATGTCGCGCGCGATGCGCTGCGCGAGGTCCGGCTTGCCGTTGGTCAGCACCTGGAACGTCATGCCGGCGTCGGGCACGTCGCTCCAGGGGAAGCCGAAGAAGACGTTGATGAAGACGTCGGGCTCGCGTGCCTCCCAGACCAGCGCGCGCTGCACCAGGTCCGACCAGGGCGAGGCGCCGGTCCACATCACCACCGTCGGCGCCAGGATCGGCAGCTTCAGCGTGACACGCGCGGGCACGAAGTCGCCGCGGATGGAGCGCACCAGCTTGCGCGCCGCGCGCTCGCCCTGCAGGTGCATGTCGTAGTGCGGGAAGTACTTCACGCAGAAGGCCATGTCCGCGTGGCGGAGGAATTCCGCGTCCTCGTTGCCGTGCGGGTCGAAGGTGCCGACGATGCGCGCCTTGGGGCCGAGCGCTTCGCGCACGCGGCGCGCGATCTCGGCTTCCGGCCGCGGCACGCCGCGCACGCCCATGGCGCCATGCAGCGCGAGATACGCGCCGTCGAAGGGGCCCTGTGCCTTCAGTTCCTCGATCTGGCGGCCGAGGAAGGTCTCGAAGGCGTCGTTGGTGATCCAGCCCGATCCGGTGCCGGTCTTGGGCCAGAGCGGGGATTCGATGCCGACGAGTTCGACGCCGTCATATTCGCGCGCGACCTGCACGAAGCCGCCCATGTAACCCTTGGGGTCGGTGGCGAGCAGCGCCTCCCCCGAAGCGGGCGAGCCGGGATAGCGGAAATCCTCCTCCGTCGTGTCGAACGGGAGGAAGGTCACGGTCTCATGGGCGAATTGCAGGACGGCGATGCGCATCTCGTTTCCTCGTGCCGCGCGGGCGCCGCATCCTGCGCGAGACCGCCGGCGCTGCCCAGGGGCGTCGCCTTGCGGGCATCGCGCCCCGCCGCCATGGTGCGGCGGATCCGACGGTGGCGCCTGGTGGCCTCGTGCCCGCGCCGGTCACGAGGGAGCGGACAACATGGCGCGAGCGGCGCATCCCGATGCGGTGCCCGAAGGTTTCGTGCCCGCCACGCATGGCGGGCCTTATGCAGCGGAACTGGGGCCCTTCTGGTCGAAGCCGGGCGAAACGCATGTCTCGCTCGGCCTTCGGGTCGAGCGCCGCCACTGCAATTCCGCCGGCGCCGCGCATGGCGGCTTCATCGCGACGCTCGCCGACCTCGGGCTGATCCACGCGGTGGCGGTGATGCGCGAACGCGAAGGCCGGCCGCGCCATTTCCTGACGACCGTGAACCTGACGGTGGACTACCTCGCACCCGCACCCGAAGGCTGCTGGCTGGAAGTGCAGGCGGAGGTGTCCCGCCTTGGCCGCAACCTCTCCTTCACCGAGGGCGTGATGCTGGCGGACGGCAAGCGCGTCGCGCGGGTCAGCGCGGTGATGGCGGTGCTCGGGCCGCGTTGAGAGGGGCGCCGCCCCTCCGGGTGGAGCCCGCCGCGCCCTTGTACGACTCGCGCACGCACACGCCTTCGATGCCGCGAAGCCGGTCGATCGAACGTCGCGCCGCTGCGTGCGGCCGGGTCCACGCCCGGGCCCTCCTGGCCGATCACGCGATGCGACACGCCGGCACCCCAAGGCTATGCGGCACGGCGAAGCACCCATACCAGCCCGACACAAGGCAACCGCGCACCGGTCTCGTTACCCCGTCTCGGACATCCCGATTCTTCGCAAACACAGGATGCTCCAACGGGTTGCGTCGTCCTCTTCGCCCCGGCCGCGGGCAGCCGCCGCCGTATTGCTCGCCTGCTGTCCAGGACACCGGCCGGCACGTCCGGGGTTCTGTCGGTCCGGGCGGGAACCCGAATATCCTGCGGGCAAACCGCTGCCCTCAGGGCGCAGGCAACGCCCGGTCCCCGCGGCAGCGGCCGAGCGGCAACGACTCGGCGGCGATCACGCGCAGCACGCGCCGCGACGCCGCCTCGGTCTCCAGCACGAAGCAGGCGCAGCCGTAGCCGTAGGATCCATTGGTCGCGACCCAGCCGCGCGTGGTCATGTCCGGGATGCCGTCCATGCCGGCCACCTCCGGCCCGCCCTGGACGGAGAGCACCCACGGCCCGTCTCGGTCCTGCAGCCACCAGTTCGCCGGCGTTGGATTGTGCAGCCAGCCGCAGCGGCGTTCCGGGGCGGCCCAAGCCGGCGTTGTCGAACCCAGGGCCAGGAGGAGCAGGGCGGCCATGCGCATCGCGACATCCTCATTCCGATTCTGCGCATGCCTATCCTGCCATGCCGCAGCGCGCAGGACGACAGCGGGACGGCGCGGCGGTAGGGTGCGGCCCGTCCGAGACCTCTTGCCGGGATGATTCGCCATGCGCCGCCTTGCCCTTGCGCTCGCCTTCACGACCGCGCTCGCCGCGCCCCTCGCGGCGCAGACCCTGCGCATCGGCATGGCCGCCGAAACCACCGCGGCCGACCCGCACAACTACGCCGCCGCGCCGAATTCCACCTTCCGTGACCACATCTTCGACGGGCTGACGGCGCTCGATGCCCGGCTGCGGCCGAAGCCGGCGCTGGCGACCTCCTGGTCGCGGCGCGACGACCTGACCTGGGTCTTCGAACTCCGCCAGGGCGTGACCTTCCACAACGGCCAGCCCTTCACCGCCGAGGACGTGGTCTTCTCCTATTGCCGCACGCTCAACAACGAGAGCGAGGTGGTCGGCTCCTTCTCCCGCGAGATCCGCCGCATCGAGGCGATGCAGGTGGAGAACCCGCACCGTCTGGTGATCCGCACCAGGGAACCGGAGCCCCTGCTGGTTTCCGACCTGGCCTCGGTCGCCATCATCCCGCGCGGCGCGCGTGGCGGCCTGACCTATTCGGCCGAAGGGTGCGGGCGCGAGGGCCCATGGCCAACGGTGGCCGACTTCAACGAGGGCCGTGCCGTCATCGGCACCGGGCCGTACCGCCTGCGGACCTATAGCCGCGGCGGCGTCATCGAACTCGCCCGCAATGACGCCTATTGGGGTGAGAAGCCGCACTGGGCCGAGGTCCGCCTGCGCCCGGTGACAAATGCCGGCCCGCGCCTCGCCGGCCTGCTGGCGGGCGACCTCGACGTGATCGAGGCGCCGGCCACGGCCGACGTGCCGCGCATCCGCCAGAACGCCGCGTTTGCGCTGGCGGTCTCCCCCACCACGCGGCTCATCTTCCTGCAGATGGACCAGCGGGAGAACGCGCCCTTCGCGCAGGGCCCGAACGGTTCGAATCCGCTGCGCGACGTGCGGGTGCGCCAGGCGCTCTCGCTCGCCATCGACCGGCGAGCGATCGCGGAACGCATCATGGACGGCCTCGCCACGCCGGCTGGCCAGCTTCTGCCGGACGGGATGCGCGGCACCGTCCAGGGCGCCGGCATGCTGCCCTACGACCCCTCCCGTGCCCGCGCACTGCTGGCCGAGGCAGGGGTGGCCAGCGGCTTCACCTTCACGCTGCACGCCACCAACAACCGCTACGTCAACGACGCACGCGTAGCGCAGGCACTGGCGCAGTACTTCCAGCGCGCCGGCGTCACCGTCACGGTGGACGCCATGCCGTCGAACGTCTTCTTCCCCCGCCGCGGGCGGAAGGAATTCTCGGTGCCGATGGGCGGGTGGGCTGCCACGGCGGAGGAGACGCAGCTCTTCCTCCGCGCCTGGATCACCACCACGGATCGCGAGCGCGGTTTCGGCATGAGCAATTACGGCGAGTTCTCCGACGCCGAGATCGACCGCCTGGCCCGCGCCGCCTTCGCCACCATGGACGAGGCCGAGCGCGAGCGCCTGATGCAGGCCGCGAGCCGCCTGGTGATCGAGCGCCTGCCCGTCATCCCCATCCACTTCGAGAATGCGGCCTGGGCCTTCCGCCGGGGCCTCGCCTTCGAAGGCCGCATGGACCAGACCACCCCCGCCCAGGACGTGAAGCCCGCCCCGTGATGAATGCCCAGGATCTCGCCCGCGCTCTATCGGCGCCGGGCCGCAACGCCCACCCCTTCACCGACGAGATGCACGGCGCGGGCAAGCCGCTGGTGCTGCATGCCTATCGCCCGGCCGGGTTCACGCCCGACAGCCCGGTGGTCTTCGTCCAGCACGGCATGGGCCGGAACGGGGACGAATACCGCGACTTCTGGATCGAGGCCGCGGACCGCCACGGGCTGCTGATCCTGGCACCGACCTTCTCGGCGGAAACCCATCCGGGGGCCGAGACCTACAATAATGGCGGCGTGCTGGATGACGCCGGCGCCATCACGCCCGCGCAGGGCTGGGCCTACCACATCCCGGCGCGGATCTTCGCGCTGCTGCGGGAAGCCGGCGTCACGCGCCGGACACAGGCTTTCCTCTTCGGCCATTCGGCAGGGTCGCAGTTCGCGCATCGCATGGCGTCGCTTACCGACCGCTCGCCCTTCTGCGCCATCGGCTGCGGCAATGCGGGCTGGTATTCCCTGCCGACGCTGGACCGCCGCTTTCCGGAAGGACTGGGGGGCCTCGGCCTCGCCGATGCCGATCTGGAGGCCTGGCTCGCCTACCCCCTGCTGATCCTCGCCGGCGACGCGGATACCGAGACGAGCGGGCCGTCCCTGCCGTCCAACCCCGAGGCAGTCGTCCAGGGCCCGCACCGCTTCGCCCGCGCCCACAACTTCCTGGCCTTCGCCCGCTCCGAGGCTGCCCGCCGCGGCGTGCCCTGCCACTGGCGAATGGAGATGGTGCCCGGCATCGGCCACGACGGCAACGCCATGTCCAAGGTCTGCGCCGCCATCTGGTTCGAGGGCCGCCAGCCCGAGGCCGCGCGCATGGCGGAACTCGCCGGGAAGGTGGCGCTCTAGCCCCGGCGGGCCCATGTTCCGGCGATGAACCTGATCGCCCCCGGCCCCGTCCTGTTCATGCCCCAGAAGCGCCCGGCCCCTGCGCCGCAGCGCCGCCTGTCCGTGGTCTCCCCGTTCGAGCCGAACGGCGACCAGCCCCAGGCCATCAGGGAATTGGCCGGCGGGCTGGAGCAGGGCGAACGCGACCAGGTGCTGCTCGGCGTCACCGGCTCCGGCAAGACGTTCACCATGGCCAAGGTGATCGAGCAGCTTCAGCGCCCGGCGCTCGTGCTCGCGCCGAACAAGACGCTGGCGGCGCAACTCTACGGGGAGATGAAATCCTTCTTCCCCGACAATGCGGTAGAATACTTCGTTTCCTACTATGATTACTTCCAGCCGGAAGCCTACGTCCCGCGCACGGACACCTACATCGAGAAGGATTCGCAGATCAACGAGCAGATCGACCGCATGCGGCATTCGGCGACGCAGGCGCTGCTCGAACGCAACGACGTGGTGATCGTCGCCTCCGTCTCCTGCATCTACGGCATCGGGTCGGTCGAGACCTATTCGCGCATGGTCGTGAAGCTCGAACGCGGCGGGCGGATCGATCGCGACGCGCTGGTGAAGGGCCTGGTCGAACAGCAGTATCGTCGCAACGACGCCTTCTTCGCCCGCGGCACCTTCCGCGTGCGCGGCGAGAGCGTCGATATTTGGCCCTCGCACCTGGATGACCGCGCCTGGCGCGTCTCCCTCTTCGGCGACGAGATCGACGGCATCCGGGAATTCGATCCGTTGACCGGCGAGATCACCGGCGAGATGGAACGCGTCGCGATCTACGCCAACAGCCACTACGTAACGCCGCGCCCGACGCTCACCCAGGCGATTTCGCAGATCAAGGTCGAGCTGAAGGAACGGCTCGCGCAACTGGAAGCGGAAGGCAAGCTGCTGGAGCGCCAGCGCCTGGAACAGCGCACTATCTTCGACATCGAGATGATGGAGACGACCGGGTCCTGCAAAGGGATCGAGAACTATTCGCGCTACCTGACCGGCCGCAACCCGGGCGAGCCACCGCCGACCCTCTTCGAATATCTGCCCGACAACGCCGTGCTGATCGTGGACGAGAGCCACGTGACCGTGCCGCAGATCGGCGGCATGTATCGCGGAGACTATGCGCGCAAGTCGATCCTCTCCGAATTCGGCTTCCGCCTGCCCTCCTGCACCGACAACCGGCCGCTGAAGTTCGAGGAGTGGGACGCCTATCGCCCGCAGACGGTCTTCGTCAGCGCGACGCCCGGTCCCTGGGAGATGGAACGCACCGGCGGCGCCTTCGCCGAGCAGGTGATCCGCCCGACCGGCCTGGTGGACCCCGTCTGCGAGATTCGCCCCGTTGAAGGCCAAGTGGACGACCTTCTGGCAGAATGCCGCGCCGTCGCCCAGAAGGGCGGCCGCGTGCTGGTCACGACGCTGACCAAGCGCATGGCCGAGGATCTCACGGAATACATGACGGAAGCGGGCATCCGCGTGCGCTACCTGCATTCCGACGTGGACACGCTGGAGCGGATCGAGATCATCCGCGACCTGCGCAAGGGCGTCTTCGATGTGCTGGTCGGCATCAATCTGCTGCGCGAGGGCCTCGACATTCCCGAATGCGCGCTGGTCGCGATCCTGGATGCCGACAAGGAAGGATTCCTGCGTTCGACGACGTCGCTCATCCAGACCATCGGCCGCGCCGCGCGCAATGCCGAAGGCCGCGTGGTTCTCTACGCCGACACCATGACGAGGAGCCTGCGCAACGCGCTCGAGGAAACCGAGCGCCGCCGCGCCAAGCAGCAGGCCTGGAACACCGAGCACGGCATCACCCCGCAGACCATCCGCCGCGAGATCGCCGACGTGCTCAGGGACGTCAGCCAGGGCGACTATGTCACCGTCGATGCAGTGGAAGGCGAGGAGGAGCAGCACTTCGTCGGCAAGGACCTGCGCGCCACCATCGCGGAACTCGAACGCAAGATGCGCGCCGCCGCCGCGGAACTGGAATTCGAGACCGCCGCCCGGCTGCGCGACGAGATCAAGCGGCTCGAATCCCTGGACCTTGGCCTGGAACCCAACCTCGCCGGCCGCTCCCTGCGGGAGGCCACGCCAAAGGCGGATTGGAAGCCGAAGCCGATGGGGCCTGGCGGTGGCGGCTATGAGCCCAAGGGAGCAAAGACGGGCGGGCGGAAGCGTCGCGCGTCCTGACGCGGATGTGATGTCCGGGGCTGCCTTCGCCCCGGTTCTGCCCGATCAACGCCACACGTTGCGATTGTGTTGGCGGCCATGGATTACCACTGCAGGAGGCAGGCCATGGCCATTTCCCAAATTCGTATTCTTGCCGTGTCGCTGGTCGCGCTGGCCCTTGCCGCCTGTTCGGACCCGGTGGGCCGGCGTGCGCTGATCGGCGGCGGCATCGGTGCCGGGGCCGGTGCCGCGGTCGGTGCCCTGACCGGGGGCTCGCCCCTGGCCGGTGCGGCGATCGGCGGCGCCGGCGGTGCCGCCATCGGCGCCCTGACCGCCCCCCGCCAGCCCCGCGGCTACTATTACTGACCGCCAGCGAGGGCGGACTCCCAAAGAAGGGAGGGGGTCGCGGGGGAGGTTCTCCTCCCTCGCGCCTTTTCTGTCAGGTGAGGGTCAGTTCGACCTTCCCCAGCGTATCGAACTCCACGACCACCTTGCAGGGTCCATCGACCCAGATCGGCGGCGTCACCGACCCCAGGAACACCACCTGCCCCGTGCGCAGCCCGCCGAATTCCGTCGCGCAGGCGGAGGAGGCGAGCCATGCCAGCGCCTCGAAGGGGTGCCCGAGCAGGTCCGCGCCGACGCCTTCCCCGCGCACCTCCCCGTTCACCGTGAGCCGCCCCCGGGTCGCGCCGAGATCGAGGCTGCGCCAGTCCGCGACGGCCGCGCCGAGCACGCCGCCAGCATGGAAGACCTGGTCCGCGATCAGCGTCGGCGTGCCGAGCTTCGCCAGGTCGTCGTAGCGCTTCTCGACGATCTCCATGGCCGCGAAGACCTCGCCCACGGCCGCTGCCGCCTGGTCCCGCGTGCAGGGGCCGGGCGCGATGTCGCGGGCGAGACGCAGCCCGACCTCGCATTCCAGGCCGGGGTTCACGAAATCGGCGTGGCGGGCGGTCGCGGGCGTGGCGCGCAGGCCGGATTTCGGCACGAAACCCGCTGCCGGGCCGGCGAGGCCCAGGATGGACTGCATCTGCTTCGTGGTGGCGCCGATCTTGAAGCCCGCCGGCGGCAAGCCGCCGAGGCGGAGCGCGACCTCCTTCTGCAGGGCGTAGCCGGCTTCCGGCGTGGCGGGCGCAAGGGCGCCCAGCGGGGCCAGGATGCGCCTGGCGCGGCGAGCCTCGATGATCGCTTCGGCGGCCTCGGATGCCATGGTGGGTTTCCTCCTCGAAGGCGGGCATGCTGTCCGCAGCGCCGTGCCGGGGCAAGCCGGCGCATGGGGGAGGGCCGGGGGGACCGTGAGGATCCGTTACCGCGTGCTGCTGCTGGTGGCCGTGCTCACGGCGATCGCGGGCGTGCTGGAACTGCTGGCCGGCGACGTCGACGCCTTCGAGACGCGCACGGGCTTCTTCGACCGAATCGGCACGCTGGCCATCAACGGCATGGTCGCGCTGGTGGGTCTGGTCGCGGCGCTCTACGCGACTTCGGTCTTCTTCCCGCGCCGGTGGGGGGAGAAGGCGGGCGTCGGCGGGGCGATCCTCGCCGCGCTGGTCGCCGCCTTCTGCCTTCGCGTCCTGTGGCTTGGCGGGGCCTAGAGCAGATCCCGATCAGGTGGAATCACCTGATCGGGTGAAGATGCTCGCTAAAACAAAGGCCTGGAGCGGTGTTCGTGAGCCGAGGCGAACGGAAACCGCTCTAGATGCAGATCCCGATCAGGTGGAATTGCCTGATCGGGTGACGATGCTCGCAGAAACAAGCGCCTGGAGCGGTGTCCGTAATCCGAGGCGAACGGAGGCGGCTCCAGGCAGGCCGCCCCGTCCCCCGTGTCCGCGCTGCTACCGCCGCACAATCTCGTAGAGCGCTACCGCCGCCGCAGCGGCGACGTTGAGGCTTTCGACCCCCTCAGCCATCGGCAGGCGCACCAGTTCGTCGCAGGTCTCGCGCTGCAGGCGCCGCAGGCCGGAATCCTCGGCACCGAGCACGAGGGCCGCGCGGCGGTCGCGCGGGGCGGCTTCGGCGATGGTGCGCTTTCCCTCGCCTGCCAGGCCCAGCACCCAGAATCCGGCCTTCTGAAGCGCGGCGATGGCGCGCGAGAGGTTTACCTCCCGCACCACCGGCACAACGTCGAGCGTGCCGGAGGCGGCGCGGGCCAGCGCGCCGGTCTCGGGCGGGGCATGGCGGTCCTGCAGCACCACGCAGGCGGCGCCGAAGGCCGCGGCGGCACGCAGCACGGCGCCGACATTGCGCGGGTCCGTGACCTGGTCGAGCAGCAGCACCGGCCCGTCCGAGGCGGCGATGGCGTCCTCGAGCGCCACGGGCTCGAGGGGCTCGGCGAGCAGGGCGATGCCCTGATGGACCGAATCCTCGGGCAGGAAGGTGGCGAAGCGGGCGCGGTCGGCGCGCTCTGGCGTGACGCGCCAGGGGCCCGCGAATCGCTCGCGCAGGGCGGCTTCGGCCTCTGTCGTCACCAGCAGACGGCGAGGCTTGCGGCGAGGGTTGGACAGGGCTGCGAGAACCGCATGCTGACCGTAGATCCAGAAGGCGCCGGAGCCCGCTCCGGCACCGGGGCGGGGCGGTTCGGCTACAGGTTCCGCCGGTGCGTCGCGGCCCGGGCGCGCGCCTTGGCGCGCCTTCCGACCGGGAGCGGGCTCATTCCGCGCGGGGCGCTCGGCCTCGGGGCGGGAAGTGCGGCCGCGCTGGGGCGGGCCGCCGGCGGGGCGTGCAGGGGAACGGTTTTCGGGCCGCTTAGGGGGGCGTCGCATGCGCCCATCCTGCCTGCGCGGCGAGGGGAAGGAAACCGCCCGGCATCATCGGTGCACTGCGCCCGCGAGACGCTCCGTTGACAGCACGCGCTGCATGCGGTTAACCCCCCGCGCTCCCGCCAGCCCCAGTTATTGGGCGAGCGGCTGCGGAGGGGTGCCCGAGTGGCTAAAGGGGACGGACTGTAAATCCGTTGGCTTGCGCCTACGTTGGTTCGAATCCAACCCCCTCCATATCGCCCGCCCGTGACGACGGGACGAATTCCCCGGACCGGGCGGCGGGAACTTGGATGGGTGCGCGGCGCCTCGCGGCGCGGGTGTAGCTCAATGGTAGAGCCCCAGCCTTCCAAGCTGGTTGTGCGGGTTCGATTCCCGTCACCCGCTCCAGCGAAGCGCGGGTGGCCGCTCCGCCAGGAGCGCGGGACAAGTTTGCTCCGCCAGGAGCGCGGTGTGTGCTCCGCCAGGAGCGCGGGACGTGTGTGCTCCACGAGGAGCACGGGACTGTGTTGGCGGTAACGGATCGGAACGAGGACGCGGGACAGGGCCATGGCGAAGGCGAAATTCGAGCGGACGAAGCCGCACTGCAACATTGGCACGATCGGGCACGTGGACCATGGCAAGACGTCGCTGACGGCGGCGATCACGAAGGTGCTTGCCAAGGCTGGTGGTGCGACGTTCACGGCGTATGACCAGATTGACCGTGCGCCGGAGGAGAAGGCGCGCGGGATCACGATCTCGACGTCGCATGTGGAATACGAGACGCCGAACCGGCACTACGCGCACGTGGACTGCCCGGGCCACGCCGACTACGTGAAGAACATGATCACGGGTGCGGCGCAGATGGACGGCGCGATCCTGGTGGTGTCGGCGGCCGACGGCCCGATGCCGCAGACGCGCGAGCACATCCTGCTGGCGCGCCAGGTTGGCGTCCCGGCGCTGGTGGTGTTCCTGAACAAGTGCGACATGGCGGACCCCGACCTGCTCGAGCTGGTCGAGATGGAAGTGCGCGAGCTGCTGAGCAGCTACCAGTTCCCGGGCGACGACATTCCGATCATCAAGGGCTCGGCGCTGTGCGCGCTGGAGGACCGTGAGCCGGAACTGGGCGAGCAGGCGGTGCTGAAGCTGATGGAGGCGGTGGACGCCTACATTCCGCAGCCTGCGCGCGAGGTGGACAAGCCGTTCCTGATGCCGGTCGAGGACGTGTTCTCGATTTCGGGTCGCGGCACGGTGGTGACGGGTCGCGTTGAGCGCGGGATCGTCAAGGTGGGCGAGGAAGTCGAGATCGTTGGGCTGAAGCCGACGGTGAAGACGACGGTCACGGGCGTCGAGATGTTCCGCAAGCTGCTGGACCAGGGCCAGGCGGGCGACAACATCGGTGCGCTGCTGCGCGGCACGAAGCGAGAGGATGTGGAGCGTGGCCAGGTTCTGGCGGCTCCGGGTTCGATCACGCCGCACACGAAGTTCAAGGCGGAAGCGTATGTGCTGACGAAGGAGGAGGGTGGCCGTCATACGCCGTTCTTCACGAACTATCGTCCGCAGTTCTACTTCCGCACGACGGATGTCACGGGCGTTGTCTCGCTGCCGGAAGGCGTCGAGATGGTGATGCCGGGCGACAACGTGTCGATGGACGTCGAGTTGATCGCGCCGATCGCGATGGACGAGGGGCTGCGCTTCGCGATCCGCGAGGGCGGCCGCACCGTCGGCGCCGGCGTCGTCGCGAAGATCGTGGCGTAACTCCGCGGCAGGCGTTTGCGTATCCGCCATCGTCGCTTACTGTGGCGGCGGCGGACATTAGGGGCGTAGCTCAATTGGCTAGAGCGCCGGTCTCCAAAACCGGAGGTTGGGGGTTCGAGACCCTCCGCCCCTGCCATCGCCGCCAGGCCCGAGGCAATTCACCGTGGGTGGCGACCCGTAAGGGCTGCCGCCCGCAATCGTTCCAGAGGTAGTCACTTGGCCAAACTCGATCCGGCGCAGTTCGTCCGGGAAGTCCGCCAGGAAGTGGGTCGCGTGACCTGGCCCTCGCGCAAGGAGACGCTCGTCACCACCGGCCTGGTGCTGGCGATGTCGGCGCTTGCCGCGGTGTTCTTCCTGGTGGTGGACCAGTTGATCCAGGTGGCCATGCGCCTCGTGTTCGGAATCGGCTGAGGGAGACGGCACCGTGGCCGAGAAGAAGTGGTACGTGGTTCATGTCTACTCGGGCTTCGAGAAGAAGATCGCCGAGCAGATCAAGCAGCAGGCCGCGCAGAAGGGTCTCGCCGACAAGTTCGACGAGGTCCTGGTTCCGACCGAGCAGGTGACCGAGGTCCGCCGCGGGCACAAGGTCGACACCGACCGGAAGTTCTTCCCCGGCTATGTGCTGGTGAAGATGGAGATGACAGACGACGCGTGGCACCTGGTGAAGGACACGCCGAAGGTCACCGGCTTCCTCGGTGCGCGCAACAAGCCGCAACCCGTACCCGCCAGCGAGGCCGAGCGCCTGCTGCGCCAGGTGCAGGAAGGCGTGGAGAAGCCGCGCAAGCCCGCCGTGATCTTCGAGGTGGGCGAGCAGGTGCGCGTGGCCGATGGCCCCTTCACCTCCTTCAACGGCGTGGTCGAGGAAGTCGACGAGGAGAAGGGCCGCGTGAAGGTGTCCGTCTCCATCTTCGGCCGCTCGACGCCGGTCGATCTCGAATACGGTCAGGTCGAGAAGCTCTGATCGCGTGACCGAGGGGGCGCTGCCCCCTCGACCCCCGCCGGGGTGGCCGAGCCACCCCGGACCCCGCCCGGAGTATCGGTTTCCAAAGGCCTTTCGGCCTTTGGCGGGGCCAGGGGCAGAGCCCCTGCCTTCTACTGCCGCGCCAGCGCCTGTCGTCCGGCCTCGGTGGCCTGCACCATGCCGTCGCGCAGCGTGACGAAGCCCGCCTCCACCGCATCCTCCCACACCGTCAGCCGCGGGCAGGACGTCCGCCAGGCGTCCAGGACCTCCGCATAGGGGCGCGGCCGTTGCGCGACGAAGGCGACAAGGTCGAGGATCAGCGGCCTGAGTGTCTCTGACATCGTTTCCTCCTTGTGCTGCGGCCAGCGGCGGCCCGAGGTCGTTGTGGCGTCATGCCTCCCGCTCCGAGACGATCAGCCGGAGATCGGTGCGGCCGGGGAAGAGGGTGCTCGGCGCCGGGGCGGATGGAAAGCCCGTCGCCTCGATGCCGAAGCGCCGCCACTGTTCCGTTCCAGGCCGCAGTCAGGGAGGCCTTGAGGGTCGTCGCGAAGCGGTCGCCCTCGACGCGGTAGCGGCCGGTGCTGGCGAGCATGGATCTGTGCAGCGCGGCGCGCTCCGCCTCGCTCTCGCCGGGCGCGCGGTCCTCGGCGGCGGTCAACGCCATGGTGCGGCCCTCCAGCGTCAGGATCAGCCAGCGTTCGGGCCGCGCTCCGAAGATCTCCCGCGGAACGCTGTTCGCAATGACCTCCCGGGAGTCCGACCTCCAGGCTCCGACAAGAGGATGGGACGCCACGGCCACCTCCTCCCCGCCGGCGCGTTCCAGCGGGTGGCGGGCCAAGTGCGCCACCGCCGCCGGCCCGTCGTCAAGCGCCTCATGCCGGCGCGGCGCGGCGTGACCGGCGGCGATGCATGCGCGGGACCGCCCGCAGCGCCATCGCCGCCAGCCCCGCGACCAGCACCCAGACCGCCGGCCGTGGCCCGAACTCGATGACCAGATTGGCCTCCAGCACCCGCCAAGGGTCGATACCGGTGGCAAGCCCGTACCAGGTGAACTCGATCCCGGCGGTGGCGACGCCCGCCCCCAAGGCGAGCCCGAACATCCTCGGCAGCGAGGGCGCTCCGCCTTCCGGCGCGCCCGCCCGGTATCCCATCAGCCATGCATAGAGGCCGGCCATCAGCATCGGCTCGGTCACATCCGCCTTGGACTGCAAGGTGAAATGGACCAGCGCCAGCGCCCCGATCGGGTAGGCCAGCCGGTGCAGTCTTCGCCAGCCAGCCCCGCCCATCCATCGCACCGCGCCGTCGGTGGATGTGACGGCTAGGGCCGACAGCCCGATCAGCGCCACGAAGCCGATCGTCAGGTAGATGCGACGGAGGATCTCGCTCGCAACCCTGGCCCAGTCGAAGGCGAGGTCGCCGGCGTAGAGCACCAGGTGCAACGCCGCATACGCGAAGCAGGCGACCCCGATCATCCGCCGCAGCTCGGCGATCCGCGCCTGGCGCAGCACCTGCCGCGCGGGGGTCACCGCGAGGGAGAGCAGCAGGAAGCGGATCGCCCAGGTGCCGCTTTCATGCGTCGCCGCCTGCCACGGCTTTGGCCCGAGCGCCGCCTGCCAGGCCTCGGCCGCGAGCAGAAGGGCAGGGACGAACAGCCCCGCGAAGACCAGGGCCTTGAGCGGCGAGAAGGCGCCGGAACGGTCGCGCCAGGGCATGCGTGCGGGATCTCCTGCTTTCCTCCTATACGTCGGGACGGCAGCGGCGGTTAGCACCCGCGAATGGCACTGGACTCATCCACCGTCCCGGGCTAGATGCCCGACCTCGCCGACCGACCGGGGGCTCTTTCCCCGGCCTTCGGCGTTTCAGGGAACGCGGGAGACCCTTCGGGGTCGCATGGACCGCGGGCCTCTGACAGCAACAGAGGACTGCCACAGTGGCGAAGAAGATCGCAGGCTACATCAAGCTGCAGATCCCGGCCGGCAAGGCGAACCCGTCGCCGCCCGTCGGGCCCGCGCTCGGTCAGCGCGGCCTGAACATCATGCAGTTCGTGAAGGAATTCAACGCGGCGACGCAGCAGATCGAGCCGGGCACGCCGACGCCCGTCGTGATCACGGCGTACACGGACCGCACCTTCTCCTTCATCACCAAGACGCCGCCGAACACCTACTTCCTGCTCAAGGCCGCGAAGCTCGAGAAGGGCTCCACCGCGCCGGGCAAGGGTGCGTCCGTCGGCCGTGTGACCAAGTCCCAGCTGGTCGAGATCGCGAAGACCAAGATGGTGCACATGAACGCGAACGACGTGGACGCGGCCGTGCGGATGCTCGCGGGCTCCGCGCGCTCCATGGGTCTCACCGTGGTGGAGGGCTGATCCCATGGCCAAGCAGGGCAAGCGCCTGAAGGCGATCTATTCCGCGTTCGACCGCGAGAAGGCCTATGCGCTGGAGGAGGCCGTGAAGCTCGCCAAGTCCAACGCCAAGGCGAAGTTCGACGAGACGATCGAGATCTCGATGAACCTCGGCATCGACCCGCGCCACGCCGACCAGATGGTCCGCGGCGTGGTCGGCCTGCCGCACGGCACCGGCAAGACGGTCCGCGTGGGCGTCTTCGCCCGCGGCCCGAAGGCCGAGGAAGCGAAGGCCGCCGGCGCCGACGTGGTCGGTGCGGACGACCTCGCCGCGCTGGTGCAGGAAGGCAAGATCGAGTTCGATCGCTGCATCGCGACCCCGGACATGATGGCCCTGGTGGGGCGCCTCGGTAAGGTTCTCGGCCCGCGTGGCCTGATGCCGAACCCGAAGCTCGGCACCGTGACCATGGACGTGAAGGGCGCCGTGACGGCGGCAAAGGCCGGCCAGGTCGAGTTCCGTGCCGAGAAGGCGGGCATCATCCATGCCGGCATCGGCAAGGCCTCCTTCGGCGAGGACGCGCTGCTGGCCAATGCCCGCGCCTTCGTGGACGCGATCCAGCGCGCGAAGCCGACGGGCGCCAAGGGGACCTACGTGAAGAAGGTCGCCGTGTCCTCGACGATGGGCCCCGGCGTCCGCGTGGACGTCGCCAGCCTCTCGGCGACGGCCTGACGAGATACGCCTGCCCTTCGGGGCGGGCGGGCAGGGCGGGGCTCCGGTCCCGCCCGAACCTGTCGGAGACCTCCTGCGGCCCTTCGGGGCCTTGATTCGGCGGAAGCCGGGCAGGGGAGAGACGGGGTGCCGAACCTTTGACGACCCCGGGATCCGTCCCGGGGCGGCTTGGCTAGGTGTTCCGGCCTGACAGGCGAACCGGGGTGTGCGGCGTTTGCGCCGGGCGCCCCCGTGTGAACCGGCCGGTGCCCTTCCACAAGGCCCCGGCCACCGACGGAGACGTGGAGTGGACCGTACGGAGAAGCGTGAGTTCGTCGCCTCCCTCGCGGCCGTCTTCGCAGAGACCTCCTTCGTGCTCGTGGCCCAGAACAAGGGTCTCACGGTCACGGATGTGAGCGAACTGCGTCGCCGGATGCGCGCGGCGGGCGCGACGTACAAGGTCGCGAAGAACCGCCTGGCCACCCTCGCCCTCGAAGGCACCCGTTTCGACGGCGTCAAGCCGCTGCTGAAGGGTCCGACGGCCATTGCATGGTCGACGGATCCCGTGGCGGTGGCGAAGACCGCGGTCGAGTTCGCCAGGACGAACGACAAGTTCGTGGTCCTGGGCGGCGCGCTCGGTACCCAGACGCTCAGCGCCGAAGGCGTGAAGGCTCTGGCCGAGCTGCCGTCCCTGGAGACGCTGCGTGCGCAGTTGCTGGGTCTCATCCAGACCCCGGCGACGCGCATCGCGGGCATCCTCCAGGCCCCTGGTGGGCAGGTGGCGCGGGTCCTTTCGGCTTACGCCAAGAAGGACGAGGCCCAGGCGGCCTGAGGGCCGCAGGAACCGTCCCCCGAAACCGGTTCGCCTCATGGTTGAGGCGTAAATCGGCGGCGGGGGAGTTGCACAACCGATGTCAAGCCATTAGATCGAGGAGCATTCAGACATGGCCGATCTCGCGAAGCTGGTGGACGAGCTGTCGTCCCTGACCGTTCTGGAGGCCGCCGAGCTCTCCAAGATGCTCGAGGAGAAGTGGGGCGTTTCCGCCGCGGCGCCGGTCGCCGTTGCGGCGGCGCCGGCTGCTGGCGCGGCTGCCGCCCCGGCCGCCGAGGCCCAGACCGAGTTCACCGTGATCCTTGCCGCTTCCGGCGACAAGAAGATCAACGTGATCAAGGAGATCCGCACCATCACCGGCCTCGGCCTCAAGGAAGCCAAGGACCTGGTCGAGGGCGCCCCGAAGACCGTCAAGGAAGGCGTGTCCAAGGACGAGGCGGACAAGATCAAGAAGGTGCTGGAAGACAACGGCGCCAAGGTCGAGATCAAGTGATCTCGCCCTCCGTCCCCGTCCGGCGACGGGCGGGGATGGGGGAAAAAGTTGAATCGGGTGCGGGTGGGGTTGCCGGAAGGGTCCGGTAACGCCGCCCGTTCCTGCGTTCCGCCGGTCCGGGGGTCGGTGGTTCGGTAGGTTCCCAGCTGGCCGGGAAGTACGGGCCGGGGATGAAGGGAAGCAGGACAGGCATGAACGCTATCACGAAGTCGTTCACGGGGCGCAAGCGGATCCGCAAGAGCTTCGGGCGTCTCCCCGAAGTGGCGCCGATGCCGAACCTCATCGACGTGCAGCGGGCTTCCTACGAGGCCTTCCTGCAGATGGAGGTGAGCCCGGACAGCCGGTTCCATGCCGGGCTGCAGGAGGTGTTCAAATCCGTTTTCCCGATCGACGATTTCGCCGGGCGTGGCCGCCTGGAGTTCGTGCAATACGAGCTCGAAGAGCCGAAGTATGACGTCGAGGAATGCATCCAGCGCGGGCTGACCTTCGCCGCGCCGCTGAAGGTGCGCCTGCGCCTGATCGTGTGGGACGTGGATGAGGACACCGGGTCCCGCTCCGTCCGCGATATCAAGGAGCAGGACGTCTACATGGGCGACATGCCGCTCATGACAGACAACGGCACCTTCATCATCAACGGCACCGAGCGCGTCATCGTCTCGCAGATGCACCGCTCCCCGGGCGTGTTCTTCGACCACGACAAGGGCAAGACCCACTCGTCCGGCAAGTACCTGTTTGCCGCGCGCGTCATCCCCTATCGCGGTTCCTGGCTCGACTTCGAGTTCGACGCCAAGGATATCTGCTACGTCCGCATCGACCGGAAGCGTAAGCTGCCGACGACGACGCTGCTGCTCGCGCTCGATTCCCAGCGGACCGAGGGGCTGCGCGCGCAGGCCGCCGCCGAAGGCCGCGACCTCGACCCGAACGAGATCCGCGGCATGGACGCCGAGGAGATCCTCAACTCCTTCTATGGCCAGGTCGCGTTCAGCCGCGGCCCCAAGGGCTGGAGCCGCCCCTTCGACCCCGAGGCCTTCCGCGGCGTGAAGCTCGTGGAGCCGCTGGTCGACGCCAAGACCGGCCTGGTGGTGGCCGAGAAGGACGCCAAGCTGACCCCGCGCACCGCGCGCAAGATCGCCGAGGCCGGCACGACCGAGGTGCTGGTCGGCCGCGCCGACCTGCTCGGGCGCTTCGTCGCCGAGGACCTGGTCGACCTGCAGACCGGCGAGATCTGGGCCGAGGCCGGCGACGAGCTGACCGAACCGCGCCTCGCCGCCATCGAGCAGGCCGGCCTGGATCACCTGCCGACGCTGGCCGTCGACCAGTCCGTCGGCCCCTGGATGCGCAACACGCTCTCGGTGGACAAGAACACCAACCGTGACGAAGCGCTGATGGACATCTACCGGGTCATGCGCCCGGGTGAGCCGCCGACGCCCGAAACCGCGGAAGCCCTGTTCAAGGGCCTGTTCTTCGACGCCGAGCGCTACGACCTCTCCGCCGTCGGCCGCGTGAAGATGAACATGCGCCTCGGCTTCTCGACCGAGGAAGTGCCCGATCACATCCGCACGCTGCGCAAGCAGGACATCGTCGCCACGCTGCGCGTGCTGCTCGACCTGAAGGACGGGCGCGGCCAGATCGACGACATCGACAACCTCGGCAATCGCCGTGTGCGTTCGGTCGGCGAACTGATGGAGAACCAGTACCGCGTCGGCCTGCTGCGCATGGAGCGCGCGATCAAGGAGCGCATGGGGTCGGTCGATATCGACACCGTCATGCCGCATGACCTGATCAACGCGAAGCCGGCCGCCGCCGCGGTGCGCGAGTTCTTCGGGTCGTCCCAGCTGTCGCAGTTCATGGACCAGACCAATCCGCTGTCGGAGGTGACGCACAAGCGTCGTCTCTCGGCGCTTGGCCCGGGCGGCCTGACGCGCGAGCGCGCCGGCTTCGAGGTGCGCGACGTGCACCCGACGCATTATGGCCGCATCTGCCCGATCGAGACGCCGGAAGGGCCGAACATCGGCCTGATCAACTCGCTCGCGACCTTCGCGAAGGTGAACAAGTACGGCTTCATCGAGACGCCGTATCGCCTCGTGAAGGATGGCAAGATCGTCGGCGACCCGCGCTACCTCTCCGCGATGGAAGAGGAGCGGCTGGTCGTCGCGCAGGCCGACGCGAACGTGGATGACGACGGGTCCTTCAAGGATGAGCTCGTTTCCGTGCGCCAGGGCGGCGACTTCCGCCTGGTGAAGCCGGAAGAAGTGACGGCGATCGACGTTTCCCCGAAGCAGCTCGTCTCCGTCGCCGCGGCGCTGATCCCGTTCCTCGAGAACGACGACGCCAACCGCGCGCTGATGGGTTCGAACATGCAGCGTCAGGCGGTGCCGCTGATCCGTGCCGATGCCCCGCTCGTGGGCACCGGCATGGAAGCTGCGGTGGCGCGTGACTCGGGCGCGACCATCGTCGCCAAGCGCGACGGCGTGATCGACAGCATCGACGGCGCGCGCATCGTGGTGCGTGCGACGGGCGATGACGGCACGACCCGTGGCGTCGACATCTACCGGCTGCGCAAGTTCATGCGCTCCAACCAGTCGACCTGCATCAACCAGCGTCCGCTGGTGAAGGTGGGAGACAGGATGCAGGCCGGCGACATCATCGCCGACGGCCCGTCGACGGAACTGGGTGAACTCGCCCTCGGCCGGAACGTGCTCGTCGCGTTCATGCCGTGGAACGGCTACAACTTCGAGGACTCGATCCTCATCAGCGAGCGCATCGCGAAGGACGACGTCTTCACCTCGATCCACATCGAGGAGTTCGAGGTGATGGCCCGCGACACCAAGCTGGGCCAGGAGGAGATCACCCGCGACATCCCGAATGTCGGTGAGGAGGCGCTGCGGAACCTCGACGAGGCCGGCATCGTCTACATCGGCGCCGAGGTGCAGCCGGGCGACATCCTGGTCGGCAAGGTGACGCCGAAGGGCGAAAGCCCGATGACGCCGGAGGAGAAGCTTCTTCGCGCCATCTTCGGCGAGAAGGCTTCCGACGTCCGCGACACCTCGCTGAAGCTGCCGCCGGGCGTGGCCGGCACCGTCGTGGACGTTCGCGTCTTCTCCCGCCGCGGCGTGGACAAGGACGAGCGCGCGATGGCGATCGAGCGCGCCGAGATCGAGCGGCTGGCCAAGGACCGCGACGACGAGAAGGCGATCCAGGAGCGTTCCTTCTACAGCCGGCTGCGCGAGCGCATGCTGAACAAGAAGGCTTCCGGCGGCTTCAAGGGCGTGAAGTCCGGCACGGTCATCACCGACGAGGTGCTGGACCAGTTCGCGAAGGCGACCTGGCGCCAGATCGGCGTGGCCGATGACGCTTCGATGGCCGAGATCGAGGCGCTGAAGCGCGAATTCGACGCCGCGGTCGAGAAGCTGCAGAAGCGCTTCGAGTCCAAGGTCGAGAAGCTGCAGCGTGGCGATGAGCTGCCGCCCGGCGTGATGAAGATGGTCAAGGTCTTCGTCGCGGTGAAGCGCAAGCTGCAGCCGGGCGACAAGATGGCCGGCCGGCACGGCAACAAGGGTGTCGTTTCCCGCGTGGTGCCGATCGAGGACATGCCGTTCCTCGAGGATGGCAGCCATGTGGACCTGGTGCTGAACCCGCTGGGCGTGCCGTCGCGCATGAACGTCGGGCAGATCCTCGAGACGCATCTCGGCTGGGCCTGCGCGAGCCTCGGCAAGCAGGTCGGCGAGATGGTGGAGGAATACCGCCATCGCGGCGCCCGCCGCACGGACCTCGAGACGAAGCTCAAGGATGTCTACGGCGAGGAGATCTTCGCCCGCGACATCGCGCCGATGAGTGACGAGCAACTCGTCGAACTGGGCGAGAACCTGCGCAAGGGCATCCCCATCGCGACGCCGGTCTTCGACGGTGCACGCATGGCGGATATCGAGGGCATGCTGACCAAGGCTGGCCTCGATACCTCCGGCCAAGTGTGGCTGCATGACGGCCGCACCGGCGAGAAGTTCGAGCGCAAGGTGACGGTTGGCTACATCTACATGCTGAAGCTGCACCACCTGGTCGACGACAAGATCCACGCGCGATCGATCGGCCCCTACTCGCTCGTTACCCAGCAGCCGCTGGGCGGCAAGGCGCAGTTCGGTGGCCAGCGCTTCGGCGAAATGGAGGTGTGGGCGCTCGAAGCCTATGGCGCGGCCTACACGCTGCAGGAGATGCTGACGGTCAAGTCGGACGACGTCTCTGGCCGCACCAAGGTCTACGAGGCCATCGTCCGGGACCAGGACAACTTCGAGGCCGGCATTCCGGAATCCTTCAACGTGCTGGTGAAGGAACTGAAGTCGCTGGGCCTCAACGTCGATCTGGAGAACCGCCCGGCGTGATGCGCCGGCGCTCCGCCTCTTTCGTAACGCTCAGCCGCCGCGGGCATTCCGCGGCGGCGGCCTCATCCACGAGGACCGCATGAACGAGCTGATGAAGATCCTGGGCCAGACCGGCCAGGCGATGACCTTCGACCAGATCAAGATCACGATCGCTTCCCCCGAGCAGATCCGGTCCTGGTCCTATGGCGAGATCAAGAAGCCCGAGACCATCAACTACCGCACCTTCAAGCCGGAGCGGGACGGGCTGTTCTGCGCGCGCATCTTCGGTCCGATCAAGGACTACGAGTGCCTGTGCGGCAAGTACAAGCGGATGAAGTTCCGCGGAATCATCTGCGAGAAGTGCGGCGTCGAGGTGACGCTGGCCAAGGTGCGCCGCGAGCGCATGGGCCATATCGAGCTCGCCTCTCCGGTCGCGCACATCTGGTTCCTGAAGTCGCTGCCCTCGCGCGTTGGCCTGATGGTCGACATGTCGCTGAAGGAGCTGGAGAAGGTCCTGTACTTCGAGAACTACGTGGTTCTCGAACCCGGCCTGACCGACTTGAAGCTCCATCAGCTGCTGAACGAGGACCAGTACCAGCAGAAGATGGACGAGTTCGGCGAGGACGCCTTCTCGGTCGGCATCGGCGCGGAAGCCGTGAAGCAGATGCTCGGCGGCAACGACCTGCAGGCCGAGGCCGTGAAGCTGCGTGGCGAGCTGAAGGAGACGACCTCCGAGGCGAAGCGCAAGAAGCTCGTGAAGCGCCTGAAGCTGATCGAGTCCTTCGCTGAATCGGGTGCGCATCCGCAGTGGATGATCCTCGATGTCGTGCCGGTGATCCCGCCCGAGCTGCGCCCGCTGGTGCCGCTGGACGGCGGCCGCTTCGCGACTTCGGACCTGAACGACCTCTATCGTCGCGTCATCAACCGCAACAACCGCCTGAAGCGGCTGATCGAGCTCCGCGCGCCCGACATCATCGTGCGCAACGAGAAGCGCATGCTGCAGGAAGCGGTTGACGCGCTGTTCGACAACGGCCGCCGCGGCCGCGCCATCACGGGTGCCAACAAGCGCCCGCTGAAGTCGCTGTCCGACATGCTGAAGGGCAAGCAGGGCCGGTTCCGCCAGAACCTGCTCGGCAAGCGCGTGGACTATTCGGGCCGTTCGGTGATCGTCGTCGGGCCGGAGCTGAAGCTCCACCAGTGCGGCCTGCCGAAGAAGATGGCGCTCGAGCTGTTCAAGCCGTTCATCTACAGCAAGCTCGAGAAGTACGGCCACGCCACCACCATCAAGGCCGCGAAGCGGATGGTGGAGAAGGAGCGTCCCGAGGTGTGGGACATCCTCGAGGAGGTGATCCGCGAGCACCCGGTCATGCTGAACCGGGCGCCGACGCTGCACCGACTCGGCATCCAGGCCTTCGAGCCCGTGCTGATCGAAGGCAAGGCGATCCAGCTGCACCCTCTGGTCTGCACCGCCTTCAACGCGGATTTCGACGGCGACCAGATGGCCGTGCACGTCCCGCTGAGCCTCGAGGCCCAGCTGGAGGCGCGCGTGCTGATGATGTCGACCAACAACATCCTCAGCCCCGCGAACGGCAAGCCCATCATCGTGCCGTCGCAGGACATCGTCCTCGGCCTCTACTACCTGAGCCTGGAGACGCCGGAATTCCGCGCGGCGACGGAGCAGGTCGAGCGTTACAAGGCGCTGATCGCCGGTGCGGCGGGCAAGGCCGAATCGGCGCTGACCGCCGATGACCGCACGGCTCTCGCATGGCGCCCGCAGATCTATGCAGGCCTCGGCGAGGTCGAGCAGGCGATCGAGAGCGGCACCATCACGCTGCACAGCCTCATCCACTCGCGCCGGCAGGCGATGAAGGCGGATGGCAGTGTGGCGAGCGAGACGGTCGTGACCACTGCCGGCCGCATGATGATCGGCGCGCTGCTGCCGCTGCATCCGAACCTGCCCTTCGCCCTCGTCAACCGGATGCTGACGAAGAAGAACGTCTCCGACGTGATCGACGCGGTGTATCGCCACTGCGGCCAGAAGGAGAGCGTGATCTTCGCCGACCGGCTGATGGGCCTCGGCTTCCGCCAGGCGGCGAAGGCCGGGATTTCCTTCGGCAAGGACGACATGGTGGTCCCCGACACCAAGACCGCCCTGATCGCCAAGACGAAGGACGAGGTGAAGGAGTTCGAGCAGCAGTATCTCGACGGCCTCATCACCGCCGGCGAGCGTTACAACAAGGTGGTCGACGCCTGGTCGCGCTGCACCGACGAAGTCGCCGGCGCGATGATGAAGGAGATCCAGAAGCAGGAAGTCGGCCGGCCGACCAACTCCGTCTGGATGATGTCGCATTCCGGTGCGCGTGGTTCGCCCGCGCAGATGCGTCAGCTTGCCGGCATGCGCGGCCTGATGGCCAAGCCGAGCGGCGAGATCATCGAGCAGCCGATCATCGCGAACTTCAAGGAAGGCCTCTCGGTTCTCGAGTACTTCAACTCCACCCACGGCGCCCGCAAGGGCCTCGCGGACACGGCGCTGAAGACCGCGAACTCGGGCTACCTGACGCGTCGTCTCGTCGACGTGGCGCAGGACTGCATCATCGTCGAACAGGATTGCGGCACCGAGCGCGGCCTGACCGTGGGTGCGGCGATGGACGGGGCGGAGGTCGTCTCCTCCCTGTCCGAGCGCATCCTGGGCCGCACGGCGCAGGAGAATGTGCTCGATCCGGCGACGGGCGAGGCAATCGTCTCGCGTAACGACCTGATCGACGAGGTCGGGGCGGAGCGCATCGAGAAGGCCGGCGTGGAGCAGGTGAAGATCCGCTCCGTGCTGACCTGCGACGCCCGCCAAGGCGTCTGCGGCCGCTGCTATGGCCGTGACCTCGCGCGCGGCACCCCGGTCAACATCGGCGAAGCGGTGGGCGTCATCGCCGCGCAGTCGATCGGCGAGCCGGGCACGCAGCTGACGATGCGCACCTTCCACATCGGCGGCGCGGCGCAGCGTGGCGCCGAGCAGTCGGCGGTGGAGGCCTCGGGCGACGGCACCATCAAGGTGCTGAACCGCGTGGTGGTGGCGAACAGCCAGAACCAGCCGATCGTGATGTCGCGTAACTGCGAGATCGTGCTGGTCGATGCGCAGGGCCGCGAGCGCGCGCGCCAGCGCGTGCCCTACGGTGCTCGCCTGCTGGCCGAGGACGGGATGCAGGTTACGCGCGGTCTGAAGCTGGCCGAGTGGGACCCGTTCACCCTGCCGATCATCACCGAGAAGCTCGGCCGGGTGGAGTTCGCCGACCTCATCGAGAACGTCACGCTGGTCGACCGGCAGGACGAGGTCACCGGCCTCTCCTTCAAGGAGGTGGTCGAGTACAAGGCCCCCGGCAAAGCGGCCGACCTGCGCCCGCGCCTGATCCTGCGCGACGAGAAGAACAACGTCGTGAAGCGCGACAACGGGACCGAGGCCATCTACTTCCTCACCCCCGGCACGATTCTCTCGATCGACAACGGGGCGCAGGTCGCCGCCGGCGACGTGCTGGCCCGCCTGCCGCGTGAATCCTCGAAGACCCGCGACATCACCGGCGGTCTGCCGCGAGTCGCGGAACTGTTCGAGGCGCGGCGCCCGAAGGACCACGCGATCATCAGCGAGATCGACGGGCGCGTGGAGTTCGGCAAGGACTACAAGGCGAAGCGTCGCATCCTGGTGGTGCCGGAGCAGGTGGGCGACGAGACCCCGGTCGCGCGCGAATACCTGGTGCCCAAGGGCAAGCACGTCTCGGTGCAGGAAGGCGACTACGTGAAGCGCGGCGACCCGCTGGTCGACGGGCCGCGCGTGCCGCACGACATCCTGCGCGTCCTTGGCGTCGAGAAGCTGGCCGACTACCTCGTTGAGCAGATCCAGGAGGTCTATCGACTCCAGGGCGTGAAGATCAACGACAAGCACATCGAGGTCATCGTCCGGCAGATGCTGCAGAAGGTGGAGGTCACCGATCCGGGCGACACCACCTACCTGATCGGCGAGCAGGTCGACCGCATCGAGTTCGAGATCGAGAACGAGAAGCGGGTCGAGGCCAAGGAACGCCCCGCGGTCGCCGAGCCGGTGCTGCAGGGCATCACCAAGGCCTCGTTGCAGACGACCTCGTTCATCTCCGCCGCCTCCTTCCAGGAGACGACCAGGGTGCTCACGGAGGCCGCCACGGCGGGCAAGGTGGACTACCTGGCCGGCCTCAAGGAGAACGTGATCGTCGGGCGCCTGATCCCGGCGGGCACGGGCTCGGTGATGAACCGCCTGCGGGCGCTGGCGGCCCAGCGCGACCGTGGCCGCCTGCCGGCCGCCGCCCCAGCCCTGCCGGAGCCGCACGCGGCCGAGTAAGGCGCAGTCTGCGCAAGCGCTTGGGGGCCGGTCTTCTCACAGGGGCCGGCCCCTTTTCGTTGCGGGTCACGCTTTCCGAGGAATCGGGGCTTGATCCGCTTGACTCATTCAGGGGGGCCGCGTAGATAGCGGCCCCTCGGCAGGGCTCCGGAGACGGAGCCGTGTCAGGTTTTGGTCCAAATCGCTGCGCCGCCGGCGCCGCCCCGCAAATGGGGGCTGAGGCCGGTAGCAGGACGGACGCCCGGAGGGCGCGCTTACGCGTGCCGTACCGGGTCTTGCTGTTTGGCAGGGCAGCGATGCGGACGGGATGGTTACGAAGGGGCGTCATGCCGACGATCAACCAGCTCATCGCCAAGGGGCGTGAGACGAAGCCGGCCCGGAACAAGGTTCCGGCACTGAAGGGCAGCCCGCAGAAGCGTGGCGTCTGCACGCGCGTCTACACGACCACGCCGAAGAAGCCGAACTCGGCTCTTCGTAAGGTCGCCAAGGTGCGCCTGACGAACGGCTTCGAGGTAGTGAGCTACATCCCGGGCGAAGGCCACAACCTTCAGGAGCACTCGGTTGTCCTCATCCGCGGTGGCCGCGTGAAGGACCTTCCGGGTGTCCGCTACCACATCCTGCGCGGCGTGCTCGATACCCAGGGCATCGCCAAGCGTCGCCAGCGCCGCTCGCTCTACGGCGCGAAGCGTCCGAAGTGAGGATCTGAGAGATGTCCCGTCGTCACCGCGCAGAAAAGCGCGAGGTCCTGCCCGATCCGAAGTTCGGCGACGTCGTGCTGAGCCGTTTCATGAACGTGCTCATGTATGACGGCAAGAAGAGCACGGCCGAGCACATCGTCTATGCCGCCATGGACACGCTGAAGAAGCGTGGCGGGCCGAACAGCGATCCGCTGCGCCTGTTCCATGAGGCGATGGACAACGTGAAGCCGGCCGTTGAGGTCCGCAGCCGCCGCGTCGGCGGCGCGACCTACCAGGTGCCGGTCGAGGTCCGCCCGGAGCGGCGCCAGGCGCTGGCGATCCGCTGGCTGATCGAGTCCGCCCGCAAGCGCGGCGAGCACACGATGGAAGAGCGCCTCTCCGGCGAGCTGATGGACGCGGCGAACAACCGCGGCTCGGCCGTCAAGAAGCGCGAAGATACGCACCGGATGGCAGAGGCCAACAAGGCCTTCAGCCACTACCGCTGGTAAGAACCCCGATCGGGAAGCACGGACATGGCGAAGGCGAAATTCGAGCGGACGAAGCCGCACTGCAACATTGGCACGATCGGGCACGTGGACCATGGCAAGACGTCGCTGACGGCGGCGATCACGAAGGTGCTTGCCAAGGCTGGTGGTGCGACGTTCACGGCGTATGACCAGATTGACCGTGCGCCGGAGGAGAAGGCGCGCGGGATCACGATCTCGACGTCGCATGTGGAATACGAGACGCCGAACCGGCACTACGCGCACGTGGACTGCCCGGGCCACGCCGACTACGTGAAGAACATGATCACGGGTGCGGCGCAGATGGACGGCGCGATCCTGGTGGTGTCGGCGGCCGACGGCCCGATGCCGCAGACGCGCGAGCACATCCTGCTGGCGCGCCAGGTTGGCGTCCCGGCGCTGGTGGTGTTCCTGAACAAGTGCGACATGGCGGACCCCGACCTGCTCGAGCTGGTCGAGATGGAAGTGCGCGAGCTGCTGAGCAGCTACCAGTTCCCGGGCGACGACATTCCGATCATCAAGGGCTCGGCGCTGTGCGCGCTGGAGGACCGTGAGCCGGAACTGGGCGAGCAGGCGGTGCTGAAGCTGATGGAGGCGGTGGACGCCTACATTCCGCAGCCTGCGCGCGAGGTGGACAAGCCGTTCCTGATGCCGGTCGAGGACGTGTTCTCGATTTCGGGTCGCGGCACGGTGGTGACGGGTCGCGTTGAGCGCGGGATCGTCAAGGTGGGCGAGGAAGTCGAGATCGTTGGGCTGAAGCCGACGGTGAAGACGACGGTCACGGGCGTCGAGATGTTCCGCAAGCTGCTGGACCAGGGCCAGGCGGGCGACAACATCGGTGCGCTGCTGCGCGGCACGAAGCGAGAGGATGTGGAGCGTGGCCAGGTTCTGGCGGCTCCGGGTTCGATCACGCCGCACACGAAGTTCAAGGCGGAAGCGTATGTGCTGACGAAGGAGGAGGGTGGCCGTCATACGCCGTTCTTCACGAACTATCGTCCGCAGTTCTACTTCCGCACGACGGATGTCACGGGCGTTGTCTCGCTGCCGGAAGGCGTCGAGATGGTGATGCCGGGCGACAACGTGTCGATGGACGTCGAGTTGATCGCGCCGATCGCGATGGACGAGGGGCTGCGCTTCGCGATCCGCGAGGGCGGCCGCACCGTCGGCGCCGGCGTCGTCGCGAAGATCGTGGCGTAACGGTAGGAACTCGGGTCCCCACAATGGACAACCAGAACATCCGCATCCGCCTCAAGGCGTTCGATCACCGCGTGCTGGATGGCAGCACGCGGGAGATCGTGAACACCGCGAAGCGGACGGGCGCGCGTGTGCGGGGGCCGATTCCCCTGCCGACGCATATCGAGCGGTTCACCGTGAACCGCTCCCCGCACGTGGACAAGAAGTCGCGCGAGCAGTTTGAGATCCGGACACATCGCCGGCTGCTCGATATCGTCGATCCCACCCCGCAGACCGTGGACGCGCTGATGAAGCTCGACCTCGCCGCGGGCGTGGATGTCGAGATCAAGATCTAAGATCTTAAGGCCAGAGGGAAATAGAGCCATGGCCGCGAAGACGGGCCGCACCGGCCTGATCGCGAAAAAGCTGGGAATGTCCCGGCTGTTCAACGAGGACGGTTCCACCGTTCCCGTGACGCTGTTGCATGTGGACAATGTCCGCGTGGTCGCGAAGCGCACCGTCGAGAAGGATGGCTACGAAGCCATCCAGCTCGGCATCGGTGCTGCGAAGCCCAAGAACGTCTCCAAGGCGAACAAGGGTCACTTCGCGAAGGCCGGTGTGGAAGCGCCGAAGAAGGTGGTGGAGTTCCGGGTCGGCGCCGATGCGTCGCTCGAGCCCGGCGCCGTCCTCTCGCCCGCGCATTTCGTGAAGGGCCAGAAGGTCGACGTCACGGGCGTGACGGTCGGCAAGGGCTTTGCGGGTCCGATGAAGCGCTGGAACTTCGCCGGACTCGAGGCGACGCACGGCGTGTCCGTCAGCCACCGCTCGCACGGTTCGACCGGGCAGCGGCAGGATCCGGGCAGGACCTTCAAGAACAAGAAGATGGCCGGCCATCTCGGCGTCGAGCGTGTGACCACCCAGAACCTGGAAGTGGCCGGCGTGGACGCGGAGAAGGGCCTGCTGCTGATCAAGGGCGCCGTGCCTGGTTCCAAGGGCGGCTACGTGATGATCCGCGACGCAGAGAAGCGCGCGCGTCATGCGGATGCGCCCTTCCCGGCAGCCGTGGCCTGAGCGAGGCGAAGATGCAGATTTCCGTCATCACCCTCGACAACGCCCCGGCTGGCGAGATCGAGCTGCCCGTCGAGGTGTTCGGCGCCGCCCCGCGCGCCGACATCATGGCGCGCGTCGTTCACTGGCAGCTCGCGAAGCGTCGGGCCGGCACGCACAAGACCAAGGGCATGGGCGAGGTCTCCGGGACCACGAAGAAGCCCTATCGCCAGAAGGGCACCGGCAATGCCCGCCAGGGCTCGCTGCGCGCTCCGCAGTACCGCAAGGGCGGCGTGGTGCACGGCCCGGTCGTGCGCGACCATGGCTACAGCCTGAACAAGAAGGTGCGTCGCCTCGGCCTGATCTCGGCGCTGAGCCAGAAGGCCGCGGAAGGCAAGCTCGTGGTGCTCGACACTGCGGCGCTGGCGGCCGATGCCAAGACCGGCCAGGTCGCGGCGAAGCTGAAGGCGCTTGGCTGGAAGAGCGCGCTGGTGGTGGACGCTGCGGCGGACGAGAACTTCGCCCGCGTCGTGCGCAACCTGCCGAAGGTGCAGGTGCTTCCGACCATCGGCGCCAATGTGTACGACATCCTCAACCACGACGTGCTCGCGGTGACGCGCGCCGGCGTGGAGGCGCTGAAGGAGCGGCTGGCATGAGCGAGACGCCGGCGAAGCCGAAGCGCCCGGTGATCGGGCGCGAGCGGATGTACCAGACCATCCTCTCGCCTCTCGTGACCGAGAAGGCGACGCTGAACAGCGAGCGCGGTCAGGTGACCTTCAAGGTCGCCCCGGACGCGACGAAGCCGCAGATCAAGGCTGCGGTGGAAGGCCTGTTCGGCGTCAAGGTCCTCACGGTCAACACGATCGTGGTGAAGGGCAAGGCCAAGCGGTTCAAAAACCGTCCCGGTCAACGCCCTGATTGGAAGAAGGCAATGGTGCGCCTGGCCGAAGGCCAGAGCATCGACCTCACGACGGGGCTCGCGTAAGCCATGGCTCTGAAGAATTTCAACCCGGTCACGCCTTCGCTGCGCGGCACGATCCTCATCGATCGTTCCGAACTGTGGAAGGGTGCCCCGGTGAAGGGTCTGACCGAGGGCAAGCATTCCTCGGGCGGGCGCAACCAGCACGGCCGCATCACCGTCCGCTTCCGTGGCGGCGGACATAAGCGCGCCTATCGTCTCGTGGACTTCAAGCGTCGCGCGAAGTTCGGCGTGCCGGGCGTCATCGAGCGCCTCGAGTACGATCCGAACCGCACGGCGTTCATCGCGCTGGTGAAGTACCAGGATGGGGAGCTTTCCTACATCCTGGCGCCGCAGCGCCTGAAGGCCGGCGACGCGGTGATCGCGAGCGAGAAGGCCGACATCAAGCCGGGCAACGCCATGCCGATGGCGGCGATCCCGGTCGGCACGATCATCCACAACATCGAGCTGAAGGCGGGTGCGGGCGGCAAGCTCGCGCGCTCCGCCGGCACCTTCGCGCAGCTGGTCGGCAAGGACCAGGGCTACGCCCAGGTGAAGCTCATGTCGGGCGAGCTGCGGCTGATCCGTTCGGAGTGCATGGCGTCGATCGGCGCCGTGTCCAACCCGGACAACAGCAACCAGGAACTGGGCAAGGCCGGTCGCAGCCGGTGGCTCGGCAGGAAGCCGCATCAGCGCGGCGTGGTGATGAACCCGGTTGACCATCCGCATGGCGGTGGTGAAGGCCGTACCTCGGGTGGCCGGCATCCGGTCACCCCGTGGGGCAAGCCCACGAAGGGTGCGAAGACCCGTAACAACAAGCGGACCGACGGGCTCATTGTCCGCCGCCGCAACGCGACGAAGGGCTGACGCAGATGTCGCGCAGTGTTTGGAAGGGGCCGTTCGTCGACGGCTACCTGCTCAACAAGGCGGAGGCCGCACGGGCTTCGACGCGCAACGAGATCATCAAGATCTGGTCGCGCCGCAGCACGATCCTGCCGCAGTTCGTCGGCCTGACCTTCGGCGTCTACAACGGCAAGAAGTTTCTGCCGGTGCAGGTGACGGAGAACATGGTGGGCCACAAGTTCGGCGAGTTCTCGCCGACGCGCACCTTCACCGGCCATGCGGCCGACAAGAAGGCGAAGCGGGGCTGATCCGATGAGCAAGCCGAAGCATCCCCGGGGTCTCGAGGACACCGAGGCGCAGGCGGTGACGTGGAATATCCGCGTCTCCCCGCGCAAGCTGAACCTGGTTGCCGCGATGATCCGCGGCAAGCCGGCGCAGGACGCGGTCGCGCAGCTGACCTTCAGCAAGCGCCGCATCGCCGTGACGGTGAAGAAGACGCTCGAGTCCGCGATCGCGAACGCCGAGAACAACCACAGCCTCGACGTCGACCGCCTGGTCGTCTCGAAGGCCGAGGTTGGCCGCGCGATGGTGATGAAGCGCTTCCACGCGCGTGGTCGCGGTCGCGCGTCCACTGTCGAGAAGTGGTTCAGCCACCTCAAGATCGTGGTGGCGGAGCAGCAGCTGGCCGCCACGGCCGAGCAGGAGGCCGCGTAAGATGGGCCAGAAAGTCAATCCGATCGGGCTGCGGCTCGGCATCAACCGCACCTGGGACAGCCGCTGGTTCGCGGGCGCGGACTACGCCAAGCTGCTGCATGAGGACTTCAAGCTGCGCGAGACGCTGCACAAGCGCCTGAAGGGCGCCGGCGTGTCCCGCGTGGTGATCGAGCGCCCGGCGAAGAAGCCCCGCGTGACGATCCACGCCGCCCGTCCGGGCGTCGTGATCGGCAAGAAGGGTGCGGACATCGAGGTGCTGCGCAAGGACCTCATGAAGATGGCCGGTGCCGAGGTGGCGCTGAACATCGTCGAGATCCGCAAGCCCGAGATCGACGCGACGCTGGTGGCCGAGAACATCGCCCAGCAGCTGGAGCGCCGCGTGGCTTTCCGTCGCGCGATGAAGCGCGCGGTGCAGTCCGCCATGCGCCTCGGCGCCGGCGGCATCCGCATCAACTGCTCCGGCCGCCTCGGCGGGGCCGAGATCGCGCGCATGGAGTGGTACCGCGAGGGCCGCGTGCCCCTGCACACCCTCCGCGCCGACATCGACTTCGGCGTGGCGACCGCGAAGACCACCTACGGCACCTGCGGTGTGAAGGTGTGGATCTTCAAGGGCGAGATCATGGCGCACGACCCGATGGCGCAGGACAAGCGCGCCGCCGAGCAAGCGCCGCAGCGCTGAAGGTGAAGGACAATGCTGCAGCCTAAGCGCACCAAGTTCCGAAAGGCCCACAAGGGCCGTATCCATGGCCTGGCGAAGGGCGGCTTCACGCTGTCCTTCGGCGGGTTCGGCCTCAAGGCCCTCGAGCCGGAGCGCGTGACTGCGCGCCAGATCGAGGCAGCGCGCCGTGCGATCACTCGCGCGATGAAGCGTCAGGGCCGCGTGTGGATCCGCATCTTCCCGGACGTGCCGGTTTCGACCAAGCCGGCGGAAGTCCGCATGGGTTCCGGCAAGGGCGCCCCCGAATACTGGGTGTGCCGCGTGAAGCCGGGCCGTGTGATGTTCGAGATCGACGGCGTGCCGGTCGAGACGGCGCGTGAGGCGCTGACCCTCGGTGCGGCCAAGCTGCCGATCAAGACCAAGTTCGTCACCCGCCTGGGTGCGGAGGCCTGACATGGCTGCCACCAAGATCGGCGACATCCGCGCCAAGACGCCGGATGAGCTGAACACCATGCTGCTCGACCTGCGCAAGGAGCAGTTCAACCTGCGCTTCCAGCGCGCGACCGGCCAGCTTGAGGCGCTTTCGCGCATCAAGCAGGTCCGTCGCGACATCGCGCGGGTGAAGACCATCATCGGCGAGCGCGCGCAGAGCGCCGCCCCCAAGGCCTGAGAGGAGACCGACGGCGATGCCGAAGCGCGTCCTCACCGGG
Source organism: Neoroseomonas soli (assembly GCF_018129065.1). Classification (GTDB taxonomy): domain Bacteria; phylum Pseudomonadota; class Alphaproteobacteria; order Acetobacterales; family Acetobacteraceae; genus Neoroseomonas; species Neoroseomonas soli. Next base: position 107,544 of record NZ_JAAEDM010000006.1, read on the forward strand.
CGGGTCGTCAGCGACAAGACGGACAAGACCATTACGGTTCTTGTCGAGCGTCGAGTCATGCACCCGCTCTATAAGAAGTTCATCCGGCGCTCCAAGAAGTATGCCGCGCATGACGACGCCAACCTGTGCAAGGAAGGCGACGTGGTGCAGATCGAGGAGTGTCGTCCGATCTCGAAGTCGAAGTCCTGGGTGGTGATCGAGCGCAACGGCGCCACGGTCGAGCGCCCGGCCTTCCTCGGCGCTGCGGAGGCCTGATCCATGATCCAGGTCGAATCCAACCTCGAAGTCGCGGACAATTCCGGTGCGCGCCGCGTCCAGTGCATCAAGGTGCTGGGCGGCTCGAAGCGGAAGACCGCGGGCGTGGGCGACATCATCGTCGTCTCCGTGAAGGAAGCGATTCCCCGCGGCAAGGTGAAGAAGGGTACGGTGGAGCGCGCGGTGATCGTGCGCACGGCGTTCCCCGTTCGCCGCCAGGACGGCACGGTGATCCGCTTCGACCGCAACGCGGCCGTGCTGATCAACAAGCAGAATGAGCCGATCGGCACCCGCATCTTCGGACCGGTGGTCCGCGAGCTGCGCGCCAAGAAGTTCATGAAGATCATCTCCCTGGCTCCGGAGGTGCTGTAACCATGGCTGCGAAGATCCGTAAGGGCGATCGCGTCCAGGTCCTGACCGGCAAGGACAAGGGCCGCCAGGGCGAAGTGATCCGGGTTGTTCCCGCCGAAGGCCGCGCCTTCGTGCAGGGCGTGAACCTGGCGAAGCGGCACCAGAAGCCGCAGGGCATGGGCCGCCCCGGCGGCATCATCGAGAAGGAGGCGTCGATCGACCTCTCCAACCTCGCCCTGCTAGACCCGAAGTCGGGCAAGCCGACCCGGGTTGGCTTCAAGGTGCTCGAGGACGGCAAGAAGGTCCGGGTGGCGAAGGCCTCCGGCGAGGTGCTCGACGCATGAGCGACGTGACGGAGAAGCCGCGCCTGCGGCAGCACTACGACGAGGTCGTGCGCAAGCGCCTCGTCGAGGAATTCGGGTACAAGAACCCGATGGAAGTGCCGAAGCTCGAGAAGATCGTCATCAACATGGGCGTCGGCGAAGCCGCCGGCGACCAGAAGAAGCTCGACGCCGCTTACGCCGAGCTGACGATGATCGCGGGCCAGAAGCCGGTGAAGACCAAGGCGAAGAAGGCCATCGCGGGCTTCAAGATCCGCGAGGGCATGGCGATCGGCACGAAGGTGACGCTTCGCCAGCAGCGGATGTACGAGTTCCTTGACCGGCTCGTGACCATCGCGCTGCCCCGCCTTCGCGACTTCCGTGGGCTGCCGGGGAGCAAGGGCTTCGACGGGCGGGGGAATTTCTCCCTTGGCCTCAAGGAGCAGATCGTGTTCCCCGAGATCAGCTACGACAAGGTGGACGCGATCCGCGGCATGGACATCGTCTTCGTCACGACGGCGAAGACGGACAAGGAAGCGAAGGCGCTGCTCAAGGCCTTCGATCTTCCCTTCCAGAACTGATTTTTGGAAAACCGCCGGGTGCAGCCCGGCAGGTTCCGGAGGACCTAGACGGCATGGCCAAGACCTCGTCTGTCGAGAAGAACAAGCGTCGTGAGAAGCTCTCGAAGCTTCACGCGTCGAAGCGCGCCGCCCTGAAGGCCGTGGTGATGGACCGCGAGCTGCCGGTGGAGGATCGCTTCGAGGCGACGCTGAAGCTCGCGCAGCTTCCACGCAACGGCGCCGCGAACCGCGTGCGCCTGCGCTGCGAAGTGACCGGCCGCCCCCGCGGCAATTACCGCAAGTTCAAGCTCTGCCGTAACCAGCTGCGTGAACTGGCCTCGAAGGGCCAGATCCCCGGCGTGGTCAAGGCGAGCTGGTAAGGAAGGACCGGCCATGTCCATGTCCGATCCGCTGGGCGATATGCTCACGCGCATCCGCAACGCGCAGTCGGCGCGCCAGTCGCGCTGCAAGGCGCCGGCGTCCAAGCTGCGTGAGAACGTGCTCGAAGTGTTGAAGCGCGAGGGCTACATCCGCGCCTGGCGCACCGAGGAAGTGCGCCCCGGCGTGCGCTTCATCGACATCGAGCTGAAGTATTCGGAAGGCGAGCCCGCCATCAAGGAGATCACGCGCATCTCCAAGCCCGGCCGGCGCGTCTATTCGAAGATCACGGAGCTGCCCAAGGTCTATAACGGCCTTGGCACTTCCATCCTCTCCACGCCGCGCGGCGTGATGAGCGAGAACGAGGCCCGCGCCGCCAATGTCGGCGGCGAGGTCCTCTGCCGCGTGTTCTGACGGGGGGCGAACAGATGTCTCGCGTTGGGAAGTATCCTGTGCCGGTGCCGTCGGGCGTTACGCTCGCGCTGGCCGGCCGCACGCTGACCGCCAAGGGCAAGCTCGGTGAGCTCAAGCTCGACCTCACGGATGACGTGGATGTCGAGATCAAGGCGAACGAGGTCGCCGTCTCCCCGCGCCGCACGGACCGCCGTGCGCGCACCATGTGGGGCACGACGCGCAGCCTGATCAACTCGATGGTGACGGGCGTCTCCGCCGGCTTCTCGAAGTCGATGGAGATCAACGGCACCGGCTACCGCGCCGCGGTGCAGGGTTCCGATCTGGTGCTGAACCTCGGCTACAGCCACGAGATCCGCTACGCGATCCCGCAGGGGATCAAGATCACCTGCGAGAAGCCGACCGCCATCAAGGTGGAAGGCTCAGACAAGCGGCAGGTGGGCCAGGTGGCGGCCGAGATCCGCGCGTACCGCGGCCCCGAGCCCTACAAGGGCAAGGGTGTCAAGTACGACAACGAGCAGATCCTCCGGAAGGAGGGTAAGAAGAAGTAATGGCCAGCAAGCTCGATCTCGAGGCGCGCCGCCGGCGTCGCCTCCGCTTCCAGCTCCGGCAGAAGTCCGGCGGGCGCGTGCGCCTGTCGGTGTTCCGCTCGGGCAAGCACATCTACGCGCAGGTCATCGACGACAAGCAGGGGCGCACGCTCGCGGCCGCCTCGTCGCTTGAGAAGGCGATGCGCGACGGGCTCAAGACCGGCGCCGACAAGGACGCCGCGGCGGCCGTCGGCAAGCTGGTGGCCGAACGCGCGCTCGCCGCGGGGGTGACGGAAGTCGTCTTCGACCGGGGACCCTATCTCTACCATGGGCGCGTCAAGGCGCTCGCGGACGGCGCCCGCGAGGGCGGGCTGTCGTTCTGAGGGGCTGACACACATGGCATATGCACCGAGGACCGGCGGCGAAGGCGGCGGCGAAGGCGGGCGCGAGCGCCGCGGCCGCCGTCGCGATGGCGACCGCGACCAGCGTCAGGATCGCCAGGAAGGCGACGAGCTGAAGGACAAGCTCGTCACCATCAACCGCGTTGCCAAGGTGGTGAAGGGTGGCCGTCGCTTCTCCTTCGCCGCTCTGGTCGTGGTCGGCGACGAGAAGGGCCGCGTGGGCTGGGGTGCGGGCAAGGCCCGCGAGGTGCCGGAGGCGATCCGCAAGGCGACGGAGCGTGCGAAGCGCACGATGATCCGCGTGCCGATGCGTGAGGGCCGCACCCTGCACCACGACGTGATCGGCGAGTTCGGCGCCGGCCGCGTGATCCTGCGCGCCGCCCCGGCGGGTACCGGCATCATCGCCGGCGGCCCGATGCGCGCGGTGTTCGAGACGCTCGGCATGGGCGACGTCGTCGCCAAGTGCACGGGCTCGGCGAACCCGCACAACATGGTGAAGGCCACCTTCGCGGCGCTGCAGAAGTGCACGAGCCCGCGCGCCGTTGCGGCGCGTCGCGGCAAGAAGGTTGCCGACATCCTCGGCCAGAAGAAGGACGCCGCCGAGGCGACGGAGGCCGCGAATGCCTGACGAGAAGAAGACCGTGAAGGTGACCCAGCTCGGGTCGCCGATCGGCCGCAAGCCTGGCCAGAAGGAGACCCTCATCGGTCTCGGCCTGAACAAGCGTCATCGCACGCGTGAGCTGGAGGACACTCCGGCCGTACGCGGCATGATCCGCAAGGTCGCGCACCTGGTGCGCGTCGAGGACTGAGCCATGAAGCTCAACGAAATCCGCGACAACGAGGGCGCCCGCCCGAAGTTCAAGCGAATCGGCCGCGGCATCGGCTCCGGCAAGGGCAAGACCGGCGGCCGCGGCGTGAAGGGTCAGAAGGCCCGCACCGGCGTGTCGATCAACGGGTTCGAGGGCGGTCAGCTCCCGATCTACCGGCGCGTGCCGAAGCGCGGCTTCGTTAACGTGTTCCGCAAGGAATACGCGGTGCTGAACCTCGGCGCGCTCGACGCGGCGATCGAGTCGGGCCGCCTGCCCGCCGGTCAGTCGGTGGACGAGGCGGCGCTGAAGGCGGCGGGGCTGGTGCGTTCCTCCTCCAAGTTCGTGGGCGTACGCCTGCTGGCGAAGGGCGAGATCAAGCGCGCCGTGGCCATCACCGTCTCCGGTGCCTCGGCGGCCGCGATCGCGGCGGTGCAGGCTGCCGGCGGCAGCGTGACCGTAACGGCGGCGCCGGCGGAAGCCGCGTCCGAGTGACCCTTGCCCCTGGTCGGCCGCATGGCTAGGTCAGGGTCCGGTCTTGGCTGCGGCGCGCAGGGGCACCTGGGCGCCGCAGTGCTGAGGAGATAACGCATGGCGTCCGCTGCCGAGCAGGCGATGTCCAGCCTCAACTTCGGGGTGCTGGCGAAGGCGACCGAGCTCAAGAAGCGCATCTGGTTCACGCTGGGGGCGCTGATCGTCTATCGACTCGGCACCTATATTCCGGTGCCGGGCGTGGACGCGGCAGTGATGGGCGAGATCCTTGCCCAGCACGGCGGCGGCATCCTCGGCATGTTCGACATGTTCACGGGCGGCGCTCTCGGGCGCATGACCGTCTTCGCGCTGAACATCATGCCCTACATCAGCGCCAGCATCATCGTGCAGCTGATGACCGCTGCCATTCCGTCCTGGGAAGCGCTCAAGAAGGAAGGCGAGGCGGGGCGGAAGAAGCTCAACCAGTACACGCGCTACCTGACGGTGCTGATCGCGGTCTTCCAGGCCTGGGGAATCGCGGTCGGACTCGAGTCGATGCGCGGGCAGTTCGGTGCCGCGGTCTATGATCCGGGCTGGTTCTTCCGCATCTCCTGCGTGATCACCCTGGTCGGCGGCACGATGTTCCTGATGTGGCTGGGCGAGCAGATCACCGCCCGCGGCGTCGGCAACGGCATCAGCCTGATCATCTTCGCGGGCATTGTCGCGAACCTGCCGCATGCGTTGGTCACGACGCTGGAACTGGGGCGGACCGGCGCGCTCTCGACCGTGTTCATCATCATCTTCCTGATCGTCGCGCTGGCCGTGATCGCCTTCGTGGTGTTCATCGAACGTGCCCAGCGGCGCATCCCGGTGCAGTACCCCAAGCGCCAGGTCGGGAACCGCATGTTCAGCGGGGAAGCGACGCACCTGCCGCTCAAGCTGAACACTTCGGGCGTCATCCCGCCGATCTTCGCCTCCTCCCTGCTGCTGCTGCCGGCGACGGTCGCAGGCTTCTCGACCGACCCGACGCAGGAAAGCTGGCTGCAGACGATCACGGCGCTCGTGGCGCACGGGAAGCCGCTCTACATGGCGCTGTACATGGCGCTGATCATCTTCTTCGCCTTCTTCTACACGGCCGTGGTCTTCAACCCGACCGAGACGGCGGACAATCTGAAGAAGTACGGCGGCTTCGTGCCGGGTATCCGGCCGGGGCAGAACACGGCGGACTACCTCGACCGGGTGCTGACCAGGCTGACGGTGGTCGGTGCGCTCTACCTCGTCGTGGTCTGCCTCATCCCTGAGATCCTGATCAGCCAGTACGGCGTGCCCTTCTACTTCGGCGGCACTTCCCTTCTGATCATTGTCTCGGTCACCATGGACACGGTGGCGCAGGTGCAATCGCACCTCTTCGCCCACCAGTACGAAGGCCTGATCAAGAAGGCCAGGCTGGGGGGGCGCGGCATGCCGCGGCCTCGCTGACGAAGGGGGAAAGGACGAGGATGAACCTGATCCTGCTGGGCCCGCCCGGGGCCGGGAAGGGTACCCAGGCCAAGCGGCTCGAGGACCAGTACGGGATCGCCCAGATCTCGACGGGCGACATGCTGCGGGCCGAGGTCAAGTCGGGCAGCGAGATCGGCCTCACGGCCAAGGCGATCATGGAGCGCGGGGAACTGGTCCCGGACCAGGTCATCACCGCCATGCTCGCCGCCCGGGTCTCCCGGCCGGACTGCGCCAAGGGGTTCATCCTGGATGGCTTCCCTCGCACGGTCCCGCAGGCCGAGGCGCTGGATCGGATGCTGTCCGAGAAGGGCCTGAAGCTCGACCACGTGATCGAGTTGAAGGTGGACGACGCCGCGCTGGTCGAGCGCATCGCCGGCCGCTTCACCTGCGGCCAATGCGGCGCAGGATACCATGACACTTTCAAGCCCACGGCGAAGCCGGGGGTTTGCGACGTCTGCGGCGGGACGGAGTTCATCCGCCGCGCGGACGACAAGGCTGAGACGGTGGCGGCCAGGCTTGATGCCTACCACCGCCAGACGGCGCCGCTGCTGCCCTACTATGCCGCCCAGGGGAAACTCCGTGGCGTGGACGGGATGGCGGCGATGGACGAGGTGGCGCGCCAGATCGGCGCCATTCTCGCCGCGAAGGGTTGACTCTCTCGGGGGCGGGGTCTAAATCGCCCCCCTTCCCGCGACCGGGCATGCCCGGCCGCCGTTTACCGTTGCATGGACTTGTTCACTGCGCCGAAGGGGCTGCTGCCCCGCACGGCGATTATCGGGGCCGAGCCCCAGGAGAAGCACTGTGGCGCGCATCGCCGGCGTGAACATCCCGACCACCAAGCGGGTGCTCATCTCGCTTCGCTACATCTTCGGCATCGGGCCGCAGAACGCGAAGGATATCTGTGGCAAGCTCGGCATCCCCGACGATCGTCGGGTGAACCAGCTGACCGATGACGAAGTCCTGCGGATCCGCGAGCTCATCGACCGCGATTACCGCGTCGAAGGCGACCTGCGGCGTGAGCAGGCGATGAACATCAAGCGGCTGATGGATCTCGGCTGCTACCGCGGTCTGCGCCACCGCAAGGGTCTGCCGACCCGCGGTCAGCGCACCCACACCAATGCCCGTACCCGCAAGGGCAAGGCCGTGGCGATCGCCGGCAAGAAGAAGGTGACGAAGTAAGATGGCCCGCGAACCCCGCGGCGGCGCCTCCCGCGGCCCCGTCAAGCGCAAGGAACGGAAGAACATCAGCTCGGGCGTTGCCCATGTGCTGGCGTCCTTCAACAACACCATCGTGACCATCACGGACGCGCAGGGCAACGCGATCGCGTGGTCGTCCTCCGGTTCCCAGGGCTTCAAGGGCAGCCGGAAGTCCACCCCGTACGCCGCCCAGGTCGCCGCGGAAGACGCCGGCCGCAAGGCGCGCGAGCACGGGATGGAGACGCTTGAGATCATGGTGAGCGGCCCCGGCTCGGGTCGCGAATCGGCGCTGCGCGCCCTGCAGGCGGTTGGCTTCTACGTCACTGCCATCAAGGACGTGACGCCCATCCCGCACAACGGTTGCCGTCCGCGGAAGCGCCGTCGCGTCTGAGCAAGACGCGCTACGGAAGGCGCGTCTGATCCGACGCGCCGCTACGTGACCGGGGCAGCCGACAGGAGATTAAGATCGTGCTCGAGAGGAATTGGCGTTCGCTGATCGAGACGCAGAAGTCCGTCGAGATGGGGGCGGACCCGCTGCGCACGGCGACCGTCGTGCTGGAGCCGCTGGAACGCGGCTTCGGCATGACGCTGGGCAACGCGCTGCGTCGCGTGCTGCTCTCGTCGCTGCAGGGCGCCGCCGTGACGGCCATCCGCATCGACGGCGTGCTGCATGAATTCAGCAGCATCCAGGGCGTGCGGGAGGACGTGACGGACATCGTCCTCAACGTGAAGCAGCTCGCCATCCGGATGCAGGGCGAGGGGCCGAAGCGCCTCCAGCTCAACGCGACCGGCCCGGGCGAGGTCACCGCTGGGCAGATCCAGACCACCGGCGACATCGAGATCGCGAACCCCGACCTCGTGCTCTGCACGCTGGACGACGGCGCGAAGTTCGCGATGGAGCTGACGGTCGATGTCGGCAAGGGTTACGTGCCCGCCGCAGAGAACCGCCCCGAGGACGCTCCGATCGGCCTGATTCCGGTTGATGCGATCTATTCCCCGGTCCGCCGCGTGGCCTACCGCGTGGAGCCGACCCGCGTCGGCCAGAAGACCGACTACGACAAGCTGATCCTGACGGTGGAGACCGACGGCACCCTGCTGCCGGAGGACGCCGTGGGCGTGGCCGCCCGCATCCTGCAGGAGCAGCTGCAGATCCTCGTGAACTTCGCCGAGCCGCGCGAGCGCGTCGAGGAGGAGGTCCGCGACGACCTGCCGTTCAACCGCAACCTCCTCCGCAAGGTGGACGAGCTGGAACTGTCGGTCCGCAGCGCGAACTGCCTGAAGAACGACAACATCGTCTACATCGGCGACCTGGTTCAGAAGACCGAGCAGGAAATGCTCCGCACGCCGAACTTCGGCCGCAAGTCGCTGAACGAGATCAAGGAAGTCCTCGCCTCGATGGGCCTCGGCCTCGGCATGACCGTCACCGGTTGGCCGCCCGAGAACATCGAGGAACTCGCGAAGAAGGTGGAGGAGCCCTTCTAAGGGCTGCCCGGGTAAGGAAATACAATCATGCGTCACGGAATGGCCGGGCGTAAGCTCAACGTCACCTCCGCCCACCGCGTTGCCATGTTCCGCAACATGGCGACCTCGCTGCTGAAGCACGAGCAGATCACCACCACCCTGCCGAAGGCGAAGGAACTGCGCCCGTACGTCGAGCGCATCATCACCCTCGGCAAGCGTGGCGGCCTGCATGCGCGCCGTCAGGCGCTCGCGCAGATCCGCGACGAGAAGGTGGTGGCGAAGCTCTTCACCGAGATCGCCGACCGCTACAAGACCCGCCAGGGCGGCTATTGCCGCGTGCTGAAGGCCGGCGTCCGCTACGGCGACGCCGCGACCATGGCGGTGATCGAGCTGGTGGACCGCAACGTGGCTGCGAAGGGCCAGGACAGCGGCCCGAAGCCGGAAGCCGCGGCGGAAGAGACCGCCGAGTCCTGATCGCGCCTCGCCGCGACGGAAGACGCCAAGGGCGGATGGGCAACCGTCCGCCCTTCTTCTTTGCCGCGACGACTGCGCGGCTTCCTGACGCCCGGTTGGCGGCCGCGGAGCAAGACGCGCACGGCCCGGGTACGATGACGCCCCGTTACGGGGGGGGCGGTCGCCGTCAGTTCAGCGAGGACCCATGGCCTCGGCGAGGGTGGGGATGAACTCGCGCAGGCCGGGCCGGAGTGCCTCCGGCCAGGCGCGCGGGTCTGGCGGGACGGAAAGGCGAACGCCGCCGCCTTCCGTCAGCAGTAGGTAGACCCGCTCCTCATGCACATCGAAGGCGAGGAAGGCACCGCCTTCGCGGCAGCCCTCGGCGCGACAGCCGAAGCCGTAGATGTATCGGTCGCCGGCCAGAGCCACGGGCGGGCCCGGATCACGCAGGCGGGCGGCGAGCGCGCCGCGGTGCCCTCCGCTGTTGAAGCGCAGCGCCGTCGTCAGTTCGTGCCGCTGCGCCAGTGCCAGTACGGGCTGGCCGATCACGCTCTCGATCGAGTCCTGCCCCGTCGCCGGCGCCGTTAGCGACAAGCCGACAAGCAACGCCGCCACCCCACTCGCCTGCGCGGCTCGCGACCGGCGAGACGGTCCCGCAAGGAAGGGAAGGGCAGTGGGGGAGGTTCTCCTCCCCAGCATCTTCCGCAGCAGCCCCGTCACAGCGGCGGCACCCGCGCCAGCGCCGCCAGGATGGCGAGCCCCGCCAGCACCCGCCCCGGTGCCACCCAGCGCTCCGGGATCCGCGCAAGGATCGATATCGCCCATCCGGCCAGCACCACCACCATCACTCCCGCCACGAAGCCCGCGCAGATCGAGGTGCTGACCAGCACCGCCTCGCGCAGCGTATCCTCCCACAGCACGGGCACGAGTGCCTGGCCATAGGCGCCGATCCGCGTCGTTGCCACCACTGCGGCGACCAGAGGCCCGGCCCACCGCACCAGCAAGCCGCGCCAGGAGAGAACGGCGAGCACGATCAGCCAGGCGCCCTCTGCCGCCACCTCCCAGTCCGAGGGCTCTTCGCCAGGGATCCAACCATTCTCCCCGGCGGTGCCGAGGGCGACACGCCAAGCCACGGCGACGGCAGCGCCCAGCACGGCCCAGCCCCCGGCAGCGGGAAGGCCCGACGGCCCCCGTGCCAGCAGCATCAGCGCGACCGCGGCGAGGACGGGCGGCGCCGTCCGCACTTCCGCAGCCGCCGCCATCGCCCCGAACATCGTCCCCCAGGCGCCGGCCAGCAGCAGGGTCGCGATCGCGGCGACCGCAAGGGCGCCCAGCGCGGGCCGCACGCGCTGCTACTCGATGCGGATATTCGCGTCGCGCACCAAGGTCGCCATGGCGGCGCGCCCCTCGGTGACGAAGCGCGAGAAGTCGGCCGGCATGCTGCCGACCGGCACGGCGCCCAGACGGTCGAGGCGGGCGCGCACATCGGCTTCGACCAGGGTGGCGGCCAAGGCCTCATGCAGGCGGGCCGCGATCTCCGCCGGCATGCCGGCGGGCGCGAACAAGCCGACCCACTCGCTGACGTCGAAGCCGGGCAGGCCGCTTTCGGCCAGCGTCGGCACATCGGGCAGGTTCGCCTGGCGCTGCGCGGTGGCCACCGCAAGGAAGCGCGCCCGCCCCGACTCGACGACCGGCCGTGCCGAGAGCGCGGTGATGAACACGCCGTCCAGGCTGCCCGCCGCGAGGTCGCGAGCCGCGTCGGCGCCGCCGCGATAGGGCACGTGCTGCACCTCGATCCCCGCCTCGCGGGCGAAGCGCGCGAGGCCGAGATGCCCCGCCGTCGCATTGCCCTGCGTGCCCATGTTGATCGTGTTCGGCTGCGCCTTGGCGCGCGCGATGAAGGCGGCGATGTCGCGCGCCGGGAAGTCCTGCTTCACCGCGACCACCTGCGGGAAGGTGCAGACCTGGCTGATCGGCAGGAAGGCCGTGGTGTAGTCGAAGGTCAGCCCGCGCAGCAGCGCATGGTTCACGATGTGGGAAGACGCATCCCACAGCAGCGTGTAGCCGTCCGCGGCGCTGCGGGCGACCTCGCCGCCACCGATGGAGCCGCCGGCGCCGGTGCGGTTCTCGACCACGAAGGTGGCGGGCAGGCGCTCGGCCATGCGGGGCAGGATGGTGCGCGCGGCGGAATCGGCCGCGCCGCCGGCGGCGAAGGGAACGATGACCCGTACGGGGCGTGTCGGCCAGGATTGCGCGCGGGCGATGCCGGCGAGGGGCAGCGCGGCGGCGGCGATCAGGGCGCGGCGATGGAGCGGCATGGCGATCTCTTCCGGCATCAACGCGCTTCCTCTGGCCATGCGCGCCGGAGGCGTCAAGCCGCGCCGCGGTGGCGCGAGAAGCAGCGCTGTCGTCAGGGCGGTGCGCAACCTCCCCGCCCTTGTCCGTCGCGCGCTGCGGCCGGGGTGACGCGCGGCGCCGTGGCGCTACCATGGCGCCATGACCACGCCGCGCTACGACGACCTCCCGCGCCCCAAGGAAGACCCCACCGGCCTGCCGCTCTCATGGGGCGTCTGGGGCCAGGATGACCAGGTCGGCACCCTGAACCGCATCACCGATGCGACCGTCGCCGCAGCGCGGGAGGAGATCCGCGCCGGCCGCCGCTTCAACCTGAACCTGCCGCTGGACGAACCCTTCGGCGCCGCGCTCCCCGGCGCCCACCGCCGGCGGGAAGCCCCGCACCCGGTCATGGTGAAGGAGGAACACCCGGGCCGCGTCACGCGCGACGACCGCCTCGACGGCTTCTGGCTGCAGGCGAGCACGCAATGGGACGGGTTGTCGCACTTCGCCGACCCGGCGCACGGCTTCTACAACCACGCGCCGCTGTCCTCGATCGTGCACGGCGCCGATAGCCGCAACGGCATCGACAAGGCGCTGGCGCACGGCATCGCCGGGCGGTGCGTGCTCGCGGACCTCGCGCGGCACTTCGCGCGGACGGGACGCGACTGGACGCCGATGGGCGGAAAGCGCGCGACGGCGGAGGACCTTGCCGCCTGCCTCGCGGCCGAAGGCGTGGCGCTCCGCCCGGGAGACATCCTGCTGGTGCGCACCGGCTGGCTCGAGGCCTTTCGCGCCGCGCCCGACGCCGCGGCGCGCCACCTGCTGATCCAGGGCGAGGGCGGGGCACGCGACTATTCGGGCCTGGACGGCAACGAGCCGATGTGGCGCTTCCTTTGGGATGCCGGGATCGCCGCCGTGGCGGCCGACAACCCGACGGTCGAGGCCTGGCCGATCTTTCCCTGGAAGCCGGCACTGCATCTCGCGATCGCACGGCTCGGGCTCTGCCTGGGCGAGTTCTTCGACCTTGAGGCGCTGGCTGCCGACAGTGCGGCCACGGGGCGGTTCACCGCGTTCTTCACGGCGGCGCCGCTGAACCTCAGGGGCGGCATCGGCAGCCCGGGGAATGCGCTGGCGATACGGTGAAAAGGTGGGGGGAGAAGGGAGCTTCTCCTCCGCACTACCTCCGCAGGAAGCCGGGCTCCTCCGGCGGATCGACGAATTCCTCCGTGATCTCGTCCACCCGCGCCAGCATCGGTCCGCGCCGGCAGGCCGAGAGCAGCGCCTGCACCGCGGCCTCCTCCCCGGCCACCAGTGCCTCCACCGCCCCGTCCGGGCGGTTGCGCACCCAACCCTGCACGCCGAGGCTCTCCGCCTGCCGCGCCATCCAGTCGCGGTAGCCCACGCCCTGCACCCGTCCGAGGATGAGGACGCGGCGCGCCTTCATGACCGCACCAGCGCGAGGAAGCGTTCCACCAAGGCGAGATCGGCAGCGATCCGTGCCCTGCGTTGGAGCGCCTCGGGGTCTTCGCCCCAGCGCTGCTCCTGGTAGGCTTCATCGAGCACCGCGAGGCGGTGCGCCTCCGCCGCATCGACCCGCCCGGCCGAGAGGGCGAGGGCCAGCACCAGGCTGCCCAGCCCCGGCGCCGCCAGGCCGAGCGCGGCCAGCTCCTCGGCCCGGTGCGCCTCGACCGCCGCGCGCAGCGCAGAGAGGCTGGCTTCGGGCTGCGTCACCGGCATCAGCCCCGCGGTCACCGTCAGCGGCGCACCAAAGGTCGCATCCGCCCAGTCGAGCAGCGCCTGCCACTCCCGCGCCTGCAACTCCGCGAGGTCCGGATTCTCCGCGCGGTAGCAGAGCAGGTCGGTCTCGGCGTATTTCGCCAGCCCTTCCACCATCGCCGACGGGTCGGGCGTGATGCGGTCCTGCGCGGTGCCGAGCAGGCGCGTCAGCGGCACCTGGTCCATCGACATCTCGCCCCCTTTGGCGCCGCCGGCTTCCTGCCATTCGGCGGCGATCGCCTCGGCGAGCCGGGCGGAGGGGGTGACGAGTGGCGCGCCGCCCGGCAGGCGCAGTGGCCGCCCATCAAGCAGCACGGCGTGGCCGCCCTCGGGCCGGGGGACGGCGACGGCATGATCCCAGAAGCGCTTCATGGCCGCTCCAATAGCGCCGCCGGGCGCTGCGCTCCAACTACCTCCGGCCGCCGCCGAGCAGCCCGCCCAGTCCGCGCAGCAGATCCTGGGTCGTGCCCTGCAATTCCCGAGGCACTCCCGGCACCACGCGCTGCGGCGCCGGCACCGGCCCGTCGGCACCGAAGCGCGCCAGCCGCAGTTGGGTCGCGCAATCCCCGGCCTGCGATCCGCCCTGGCCGCGCAGCCATTCGACCGTCGGGTCGCGCCACAGGCGGTTCGCGAGGGTGTCGCCGATGACCTGTGTCGCCGCGCGGGCCGGGTCCACGCCCACCCGCGGCGAGGCCAGCGTCCCGCCGATGCCGACCGGCGCCCGCACGCGCACGCCGAGGATGGCGACATCCGGCAGCAGCCGCGCGGCCAGGCCTTCCGTGGTGAGATTCACCGCCGCCACACCCTCGACGCGGCCGGCCGAGGTCTCGATCAGCAGCGCCCGGGTCCGCGCCATGCCGTCCTCGGCGACGACGCGCAGCGCCAGGCAGCGAAGGTCCAGGCCCTCGCGCGGCATGTTGGGGAAGATGAGGCCGATCAGGTCCGGCCCCAGACGCATCATCCCCGCCTGCGCCAGACGGCCGTCCACCACCGCCATCCCGGCCTCGCCGGTCAGCGTGGCGGCGATGGCGCGGGTGGTCGCGCCATGGCCGCGCACGTCGAACCGGATCTCGGCCCGGCCCTCGATGCCGGTCGCTTCCTGCCGCGCCCGGCGCAGCGCCGCGAGGTCGAGGCCGGGGCCCTCGCTGCGCAGGGCGAGCGCCACCGCGGGCGGGTTGGCACTGGCATCCAGTGTCGCCTGCCCGCGGACCGGCCCGCCGGGCGTGACCGCCGAGAAGGAGGTCAGCTGTGCCGCATCGTCGGCCAGGGCCAGAGTGCCGCGCACCTGTCGCCAATCCGTGCGGGCCACGATCAGGTGGTCCACCGAAACGTCGAGCCGCCCGCGATAGGCCCGCACCACGGCGACGGGCAGCGGCAGGTCCGGGATCACGCGGCCATCCGTCGCGACCGGTGCCTGTGCCGGTGCCGGGGTGGGGGCGGGGGTGGGCGCGGCAGCGGGCGCGGGCACCGCGGCGATCCGCCGTTCGACCAGCGTGTCGACATCGAGCCGCCCGGCCGTGACACGCCCGGTCAGCCCGACGGGCCTGCCCGGCCGGACGACGACATCGGCTTCGGCTTCGAGCGACGGCGATGCGATGCGGAACGGGGCGAGCCGCATCTCCCCCGTCAGCGCGCCCGGCGCCGTCAGCCGCCCTGCGATGCGAAGGTCGCGCAACGCCGGCGGGTCCGGCAGCAGCGGCGCCAGCGCTTCGAGATCCGGCACGGTGATGTCGAGATCGAGCCCGGCGCCGGCAAGGCTCCGCGGCTGTTCGATCCGGCCGGAGAGCTTCGCCACGGCCTCGCCGGCACCGATCTCCGCCGTGATGGCGACGGGTCGCTCGGGCGCGAAGGGCAGCAACGCGCCTGCGGCGTCGAGGCCGATCGTGGCCCGCAGGGCGACGCCGCCGAGGCTGCCCTCCGCAGTGACCTGTGCGGGGCCGTCGAGGGACGGCGCGCGCAGTTCCGCCCTCGTCAGGGCCAGGCCCGGCGCCAGTGCAGCCAGATCCGCCGCGGCCAGCCGCACCACGACATCGGAGGGCCGCCACGCGCCATCAAGTTTCAGGGTGGCCTCGGCCGGCGGCAGCACCGGCGGCAGCGCGACGCCGGGCGCCAGCGCGGCGGCCAGTGCCAGCAGCGCGCCGGGTTCCGGCAGCGCGGCGGAGAGCGCGATGGTTCCTCCAAGCCGCCCCTCGGCAGAGACCCGGTTGCCGCCGAAGGTCAGCGTGCCGCGCAGCGGCCAGGGGGCGCCGGGCGGGGCGGGCAGGGCACCAGTCTGGGCCTCCACCGCCACCGCGACGCCGTGCAGCGTCAGGCGTGCGCCGATCGACGCCGGGCCGCCCGCTCCGAAGCCGGCCAGGCGCGCGCGCTCCACCGCCACGGTGCCGAGGCGCGGATCGGGCATGGTCAGCCGGCTGTCGGTGAGCAGCACCTCCCCGATCGCGACGCCAGGGCGCGCGGCGGGGGCGGAGGGTTCGGTGCGCGCCGGGGCCGTGGCCTCGCGCGCAGGCGGGCGGAGGTCCCAGTTCGGCGTGCCGTCGGGCAGGCGCTCGAGAAGGATGTCGGCGCCGTCGATCTCGATGCTGCGGAAGGCGACCTCCCCGCGCAGCAGGGGCAGCAGGGCGAGGCTTGCCTCGACGCGGCGGATGCGCGCCATCTCGGGCCGCGATCCGCCGGGCAGGTTGGCGAGGGTCGCGCCCTCCGCCGCCAGCCTCGGCGTCAGCCCCGGGCGCAGCGAGACCGCCCCGAGGGTCGCCGTGCGCCCGGTCGCGCCTTCGATGGCGGCGACGAGGCGCGGCGTCAGCGTGCCGGCATCGAGCGCGAAGACCAGCGCCGCGACACCGCCGGCGATCAGCAGCGCTGCCCCGCCCAGCAGCCCGACCGCCCATTTCAGCGCGCGCATCGCAGCCTCCTCAGCGCACCCGGCGGCAGGCCGGCGTGCGTGGCTTGTCGAAGCCCAGGAAGGTAAAGGTCTCCTTCATGTGCGGCGGCAGTGGCGCGGCGAGTTCCAGGATGCCGCCTTCCGGGTGCGGCAGGCGCAGCGCGCGGGCATGAAGGTGCAGGGAACGGTCGCCGAAGCCGTCGGGATGAGCCTCGGCGCCGCCATACTTGCCGTCGCCCAGGATCGGGCATTTCAGCGCCGAGGCGCAGTGGACGCGGATCTGGTGCGTGCGGCCGGTGAGCGGGGTCAGTTCCAGCAGCGCCGCGCGCTTCTGGGCGGAATCGATGGTGCGGTAGAGCGTGACGGCATGGGCGGCCTCCCTCGTATCGGACGGCACGACGCGTTCGCCGTGGCTGCCGGCGTGCTTCGCGAGCGCCATGTCGATGCGTCCGTCCAGCGGGTGCGGGCGGCCGACCACGATGGCCCAGTAGGTCTTCTCGGCATCGCGCCCGCGGAACGCGGAGGCGAGCTTCGACGCCGCCGCCGGCGTGCGCGCGAGCAGCAGCACGCCCGTCGTGTCGCGGTCGAGGCGATGGACGAGGCGCGGGCGCTCCTCGTTGCCGAAGCGCAGCGCGTCGAGCATCCCGTCCAGGTGCTTGGTGATGCCCGGCCCGCCCTGCACCGGCATGCCCTGCGGCTTGTCGATCGCGATGACGCTGTCGTCGCGATAGATCACCAGACGTTCGAGCGCGGCCGCCTCGCGCGGGTCGATCGGCTTCGGCTCGGCCTTCGGCGCCGGGGCATCGGGCATCGGCGGGATGCGGATGGCCTGGCCGGGCAGCAGGCGGGTGTTCGCCTCCGCCCGCTTGCCATCCACGCGGATCTGGCCGGTGCGCAGCATCTTTTGCAGCGCGCCCTGGGTCAGGGCGGGAAAGTGGCGATGGAACCAGCGGTCGAGGCGGATCTCGCCGTCGGCGGGCCGGACGGTGCGGGTGGTGACAGGCATGGCGCATCCATACCGCGTCACCCCGCCGCCACGCCAATCCCGAGGCCCTTGCCGCCCGGCGGGGTGCTGACGCGCGGGGCCGGCTCTCCTATGTTCGCACGCCGCGACGCACCGGACCCGACGCCATGACCACCCAGACCGCGATCCCCTGCACCCTGATGCGCGGCGGCACCAGCCGCGGACCCTATTTCCTCGCCTCCGACCTGCCGGAGAGCCGGGAGGGGATATCCCGCGTGCTGCTGGCGGCCATGGGCTCGCCGGACGCGCGGCAGATCGACGGGCTTGGCGGCGCGACGACGCTCACGAGCAAGGTCTGCATCGTCTCCCCCGCCGCCGCGGGCGAGGCGCAGCAGATCGACTACCTCTTCGCCCAGGTTTCGGTGGACAAGGCCGCCGTCGATTTCGGGCCGACCTGCGGGAACATGCTGGCCGGCATCGGCCCCTTCGCCATCGAGAAGGGCCTGGTGGCCGCCGAGGACGGCGAGACCCGGGTGCGCATCCGGGCCGTGAACACCGGCGCGCTGATCGAGGCGGTGGTGCGGACGCCCGGCGGCCGCGTGACCTATGACGGCGACACCGCGATCGCCGGCGTGCCCGGCACCGCCGCGCCCATCGTGCTGAACTTCGCCGACGCCGTGGGCGGCGCGACCGGGAAGCTGCTGCCGACCGGCAAGGCGAAGGACATGATCGAGGGCGTCGAGGTCACCTGCCTTGACGTCTGCATGCCGGTGGTGATCGCGCGCGCGGTGGACCTCGGCAAGACCGCGCGGGAGAGCGCCAAGGAACTTGACGCCGACAAGGCGTTCATGGCGCGCATCGAGCGCATCCGCCGCGCGGCGAGCCTGGCCATGGGCATGGGCGACGCGGAGGGCCGCGTCATTCCGAAATTCGCCATGGTGGCGGCACCCGCGGGCGGCACGGGCGTCGCCGCGCGCTACTTCACGCCGCTCGCCTGCCACGAGGCGATGGCGGTGACGGGCGGCATCTGCATCGCTACGGCCTGCATGCTCCCGGGCACGGTCGCGGAGGGCATCGCGCGTGTCGGGCCGAACGAACGCGAGACCGTCGTCATCGAGCACCCGAGCGGGCAGATGGAGGCGGTGATCTCGACGCGCCGTGCGGCCGCGGGGACGGTGGAGGTGCTTGGCGGCGGCACGCTGCGCACCGCGCGCAAGCTGATGAGCGGGGAGGTCTTCATACCCGCCCGCGTCTGGGGCGGGCGGGTCAGCGCCTGAAGAGCCAGAAGCCCAGCGCGCAGGCCGTCGCGCCGAGGCCGACGGAGACGACGACATAGAATACGGCGAGCGCCGGCGCGCGCTCCCACAGCACCGTCGTCTCGAGTGAGAAGGCCGAGAAGGTGGTGAAGCCGCCGAGGAAGCCGGGCACGAGCAGGGCGCGCACCCCACCCTGCAGGCCGAGCCCCGCCAGCACGCCGATCATGCCGCTGCCGACGACGTTGACCGCGAGCGTTGCCCACGGAAATCCGAAGCCGAACAATGCGACCCCGGCCACCGAGACGAAATGGCGCAGCATCGAGCCCGCCGCGCCGCCGAGCGCCACGAGCAGGAGCGACGATGCTGTGAAACCTTGCATAGACAGGTGCTCCGGCGGGTCGCGGATCATTGCCCGATCGCCACGGCGTCGCTAGCCTCCGGCCGAAACGAGAGGTGGGGGGAGCTTTTCCATGCACGTTGACGGTTTCAAGAAGACTTTCGCATTGGATCAGGGCGCCGTCCTGAGCAACGATCAAGTCTTTCAGGCGCTCTACAATGCGCCCCTGACCGATGACAAGCGGGGCGGCATTTGCTGTGGCTTGTCACTCATCTGGCTCGCGCGACGCATGATGTTCCATAACGAATCCGCCGAGCAGCGCGCCGCCGCCTTGGTCAGCATGCCGGGCTTCAGCTGGGGGGGGAAGACGCAGGACATCCACAACGCAAGCCCGGCTTCGGGCAGCGGATGGGCAGACTATCTCGAGACGATGCTGTCGGAAGCACTTCGCGTGTATGTGCTGCGACTGGTACGGCCGACCATTTCGGACGGTGCGCATAGCAACGCCGCGGGTGACGCGGCCATCATGTGGGCGCCTGCCCGCCCTGCGGGATCCTACGTCCTGCACTATATCTGGCTCGACATGCCGGGCAGTGCCAATGGCTGCGGGCACTGGACGGCATCCTATACCTCTCATGGCTCTTTCGGGCGAGCCGGGCACTTCTACCATTTCGACCCGAATATGGGCGAACATCGCGTCAGCACCAGCGATGCGGAGACGTATCTCGCTGGCTGGGTCCAAGCCTATGATAGCGGCTTCAGTGGTATCCGTTATCTCTGTTCCGTCGAACTCACACGCAACTGAGTTCCGAGGAATAGCGGTCGAAGGACCACCGCGCTGGCGTGGGCGTCCGCTGCTGCAGCAAGCAGCAGGACGCCATGGTGGGCACCGTTCGCACCGGCTGTGCCCGGAGCGTGTGTCGTGCCCGGCCGCACCCATGGTCGCGCCGCCCCGCTTCGGGACTCCCCGGATTTGGCTGACTGGCTCACCACTCCGACGGAGGTCCTTGGCGCCGTCTTCGTCGGCGTGGTTTTTCTTCCCGGCCTTGACGGCGGCCCGAGGCTGATCAGTCGCGGCGCCGCTTGCGCCGCAACTGATCCCACCGCGCCATGCGCTCGGCGATCGCGGCCTCCGCGCCGCGGTCTGTCGGGCGGTAGAAGGACTGCCGGCGCATCTCCTCCGGGAAATAGTCCTGGCCGGAGAAGGCCTCCTCGGCATCGTGGTCGTATGCGTAGCCCGAGCCGTAGCCGATCTCCTGCATCAGCTTCGTCGGCGCGTTGAGGATGTGCTTCGGCGGCATCAGGCTGCCGGTTTCCCGCGCCGCCCGCATCGCCGCCCCGAAGGCCGCATAGACGGCATTGGACTTCGGCGCGGTCGCGAGGTGCACGACGAGCTGCGCCAGCGCCAGCTCGCCTTCCGGCGAGCCCATACGCTCGAAAGTCTCCCACGCGGCGATGGCGAGCGGCAGTGCGCGCGGGTCGGCCATGCCGATATCCTCGGCCGCGAAGCGCGTCAGCCGGCGGGCGATGTAGCGCGGGTCCTCCCCGCCCGTGAGCATCCGCGCGAACCAGTAGAGCGCCGCATCCGGATCCGACCCTCGCATCGATTTGTGCAGGGCGGAGATGAGGTTGTAGTGCTCCTCCCGGTCCTTGTCGTAGAGCGCGGCTCGCTTCGCGAGCAGCGAGGACAGGGCGGCGGTGTCGAGCGGCTTCGTGCCCGGCGGCAGCGCGAACAGCTGCTCGGCCATGTTGAGCAGGTAGCGCCCGTCGCCATCCGCCATGGCCCGCATCGTGGCGCGCGCAGCCTCGTCCAGGGGCAGGGCGCGCTCCATCAAGGCCTCGGCCCGCCCCACCAGGAGCTCGAGCGCCGCATCGTCCAGCCGCTTCAGCACCATCACCTGGCAGCGCGAGAGCAGCGCGCCGTTCAGCGCGAAGGAGGGATTCTCCGTCGTCGCGCCGACCAGCGTGACGGTGCCGTCCTCCACCACCGGCAGGAAGCCGTCCTGCTGGGCGCGGTTGAAGCGGTGGATCTCGTCGATGAAGAGCAACGTCCCCTGGCCGTTGGACTTGCGCGCCCGCGCCTCGTCGAAGGCGCGCTTGAGGTCCGCGACACCCGAGAACACCGCCGACAGCGCCGTGAAGCGCAGCCCCGCGGCCTCCGCCAGCAGCCGTGCGATGGTCGTCTTGCCCACCCCCGGCGGCCCCCAGAGGATCAGCGAGGCCAGCGACCCGCGCTCGAGCATCCGCGCGATGGTGCCCTCGGGGCCGAGCAGGTGGTCCTGGCCGACCACCTCCTCCAGCGTCCGCGGCCGCAGGCGGTCGGCGAGCGGGCGGCCGGCATCGTCGGCTTCCGCCGGTGCTTCCACGGGTGAACCGAACAGGTCTGAGACGGGCGCGGGATTGCCCTGCGGGCGACGAACGGCCATGAGGCAAGGATACAACGCCTGCGGGACGGGAGCGACACATGGCAGCCGGAACGACCTTCACGCGGCGCGCGGCGCTTGCCGCGCTCGCCACCCCCGCCATCGCGCAGGCCCAGCCGGCCCAGTGGCCGACCCGCCCGGTGCGCATCCTGGTCGCCTGGACCCCCGGCGGCGGCGTGGACGTCCCGGTGCGCCTGCTGCTGCCGAAGATGCAGGAGGTGCTGGGCCAGCCCATCGTGGTGGAGAACCGCGGCGGCGCCTCGGGCTCGATCGGCGCGGCCTTCGTCGCGCAGCAGCCGGCCGATGGCTATACCGTGCTCGCCGACGCCGCCGCCCATGTCAGCAACAACAGCCTGATGCGCCTGCCCTTCGACTATGCGCAGGCCTTCGTGCCGGTGACGCAGGTCTCCGTGCTGCCGCACCTGCTGGTGGTGAAGCCGGACTTTCCGGCGCGCACGCTGGCGGAACTGATCGCGCTGGCCAAGCAGCGGCCGGGGCAGCTGACCTATGCCTCCTCGGGGATCGCGGCGGGGCCGCATCTTGCCTCGGCCCTGCTGGCGCGCCAGGCGGGGATCGACGTTGTCCACGTGCCCTATCGCGGCAGCGCGGCGGCCATGGCGGACGTGCTGGCGGGCAATGTCTCCTTCAATTTCTCGACCATCCCGCAGGCCTCGCCGCTGGTGCGGGAGGGGCGGCTGCGGGCGCTTGCCGTCTCGACAAGCGAGCGGCTCGCCGCGCTGCCGGACGTGCCGACCGTCGCGGAACAGGGCTTCCCGGGCTTCGAGTTGAACGAGTGGGTGGCGCTCTGGGCCCCGGCCGGCACGCCGCCGGCCATCATCGCGCGGCTGCATGAGGCCGCCGCCGCCGCCCTGGCGGAGGAATCGGTGCAGCGCCGCTATGCCGAGATCGGCATCCTGCCGGTCGGCGGCACCCCCGCCCAGCTCGCGGCCTTCGCCGCCGAGCAGCGCACCCGCCTGACCGAGCTGATCCGCGCGGAGAACATCCGCCTCGAATAGCGCGGCGTCATCCTTCCTTCGCTTGACGGCGGGGCGGGGTGCGCCCAACCGGTGCGTCATGCTCCGCCGGACCGCCCTGTTCCTGCCCCTTGCCGCTCCCGCCCTGGCGCAGCCGGGGGAGCGGCCCATCCGCCTCGTCATCGCCTTCCCGCCGGGCGGAAGCACCGACCTTCTCGGCAGGCTGATCGCGCCCCGCATGGCGGAAAGCCTCGGCGCCACCGTGACGCCGGAGAACCGCTCGGGCGCCTCGGGCGCGGTCGGTGCCGGCCATGTCGCGCAGTCGGCGCCGGACGGCACCACCTTGCTGCTCGATTCCGGCGGACAGAGCGTGAACCCGTTCCTCCTGCGCGGCCTTGCCTTCGACTACGTGCGGGACCTCGCGCCGGTGACGCTGCTCGCCACCCTGCCGCTGCTGCTCGTCGCGCGGGCGGAATTCGGCGCGGCGACGCTGCCGGACCTGCTTGCCCGCCTGCGCGCGGAACCGGCGCAGGCGCGCTATGGCAGCGTCGGCGTCGGCGCGCGCACGCATCTCGCCATGGCGGCGCTGCTGCGCCGGGCCGGGATCGCGGGCGAGCACGTGCCCTATCGCGGCGGCGCCGACCAGATCGCCGGGCTGCTGCGCGGCGACGTGCCAATGGGCTTTACCTCCATCGCGCTCGCCGCGCCCCTGCTGCGGGACGGGCGCATCCGGGCGCTTGCCGTGTCTTCGGCCACGCGCAGCCCGGGCTTCCCTGACCTGCCGACGGTGGCCGAACAGGGCTTCGCCGGCTTCGCGATGGGGGATTGGCTCGGGCTGCTGGTGCCGGCCGGGACGCCGGCGCCGGTCGTCGCGCGCCTGGCCGCCGCGGCGGCGGATGCGGTGAACCAGCCGGCCCTGCGGCCGCGCCTGGCCGATCTCGGGCTGCAGCCGGCGGCCGAGGGGCCTGTCGCCTTCGCCCGCTTCCTGGCCGCCGAGCGGGCCGAGATGGAGGCGCTGATCCGCGGCGAGGGCATCCGCCTCGACAGTTGAGGCGCGGCAGCGCATGGATCGGGGCAAGAACCCCCCGGGAGGGCCGCCCATGCTCCGTCGCTCGCTGCTTGCCGCCGCCATCGCGACGCCTGCCTTCGCGCAGGCGCCGTGGGCGCCCTCGCGCCCGGTCCGGCTGATCGCGCCCTATCCGCCCGGCGGCGGCGTGGACACCACCTCCCGCCTGCTGGCCACGCCCATGGGCGCCTTCCTCGGCCAGCCGGTGGTGGTGGAGAACCGCGGCGGCGCCGGCGGGTCGATCGGCGCGGGGGAACTCGCCCGCAGCGCGCCCGACGGGCACACGATCATGGTCGATGCGCTTGCGCATACGGTGAACCCGCATCTCATCCGCAACCTCGGCTTCGACTACGCGACCGCCTTCGCGCCGATCAGCCAGGTGGTGGTGCTGCCGCAGATCCTCGCGGTAAATCCGCAGACGGTGCCGGCGAAGACGGTCCAGGACTTCCTCGCCTGGGCGCGGCCGCGGGCGGCGAGCCTGTCCTACGGCTCCTCGGGCAATGCCACCGCGGCGCATCTTGCCGCCGCGCTGTTCCTGAACCGCGCGGGGATCGAGATCACCCACGTGCCCTATCGCGGCGGCACGCCGGCGCTGCAGGACCTTCTCGGCGGCAACATCGCCTTCGTCTTCGGGACCGTTTCCTCGACGCTGCAACTCGTGCGGGACGGGCGACTCGTGGCGCTCGGCGTCACCACCGCGCAGCGCATCGCGCCGCTTCCGGACGTGCCCACCATCGCCGAGCAGGGCTTCGAGGGCTTCGAACTCAACGAATGGAACGGCCTCTACGCGCCGGCGGGCACGCCCGTGCCGGTGCAGCAGCGGCTCTACGAGGCAGCGACGCATGCGCTCGCCGATGCGACGGTGCGCCAGAGGCTCGATGCGCTGGGGGCGCTGCCGGTCGGCACCGCTCCGGCCGCCTTCGCGCGCTACGTCGCCGACCAGCGGGCGCTGATGGGACGCATCGTGCGCGAGGCACGGATCGAGGCCGGCTGAGGCCGCTCCCCCTCGACCGTCCGCGATGCCACGCGGTAGCCTTCCGCGTCCCGGCTCGTTGATCCTCGTCAAGGCGGGTCCTGGCCCCCGATGCTGAGTTGCCGGCACGACCAAGGGAGGAACGCATGCGCGCCAAAGACATCATGACGCCCGACCCCGTCTCGGTGCCGCCCGACACGCCGCTCGAGGCCGTGGCAGCGCGGATGGCCGATCGCGGCATCTCCGGCCTGCCGGTGGTGGACACGGACGGGCGCCTGGTCGGCCTGGTGACGGACGGCGACCTGATGCGCCGCCTCTCGGCGAAGGAGGACAAGCCGGCTTCGTTCTTCGCGGCCATCCTCGGCGCCAATGCGGACCAGGCGCTTGCCTATGCCCGCGCCCATGGTCGCCGCGTCCGCGACGTGATGAGCACGAACCTCGCGACCGTGACCGAGGATGCGACGGTCGAGGAAGTGGCCCACATCCTCGAGACGAAGCGCATCCGGCGCGTGCCGGTGCTGCGCGACGGCAGGCTGGTCGGCGTGGTGTCGCGGGCGGACCTGCTGCGCGCTGTGATGGCGCCGGTCTACAGCGGCGCGGACGAGGAGGCCTCGGACCCGCGCATCCGCCGCGAGATCTTCGCCCGCATGCAGGCCGAGCCCTGGATCAGCACGCGCTTCGTCTTCCCGGTGGTAAAGGACGGCACCGTCACCTTCCACGGCTTCCTTGGCGCCATGGAGGCGATGACCGCGCTGCGCGTCCTCGCCGAGGGTGTGCCGGGGGTGAAGCAGGTGGTCTTCGACACTGCCCCGCCGCCTCCGATCATGCTCGGCGTACCTTGAGCCTGGCGGCGCCGCGGCGGGCTTCTTCCCGTGGCGCTGAATTTTCATTGTTTTTGCACCCGCGAAGGCGCATATCCTCCGCAGCGCGCGCAAACCTGCGTGCCACGCGCCTTCCGGTTGCGCGATCGGTCCCCGCCGCTTCCACCTTGTGAAGCGCGGTGCGGGCCCGGGCCGGAGACCGCGCGCCAACACCACCGGATGGTCCCAATCCCGCGGGGCTCCCGCAAGGCCGCGTGCGGCGCCGGCAGGCCCGCGCGTGCGTGACAGGACGTATCTTGACCAATACCTTCGAGGCTCTCGGCCTCGACACCCGTATCCTCCAGGCTCTGACCGAGGAGGGCTATTCCACCCCAACCCCCATCCAGGCGCAGTCCATCCCGATCGTGATGGAAGGGCGCGACCTGCTCGGCATTGCCCAGACCGGCACGGGCAAGACGGCGGCCTTCGGCCTGCCGGTGCTGCACCGCCTCGCCGAGCAGAAGGGCCGTCCGCCGCGCGGCGGCTGCCGCGTGCTGGTGCTCAGCCCGACGCGCGAACTCGCTTCCCAGATCGCGGACAGCATGAAGGCCTATGGCCGGCATCTCGGCCTGACGGTCGCGGTGGTCTTCGGCGGCGTCGGCTTCGGCGCGCAGCGGGCGGCGCTCGCGCGCGGCATCGACATCCTGGTGGCGACGCCGGGGCGGCTGCAGGACCTGCTGGACCAGGGTGCGGGGCGGCTCGACCACGCAACGACGCTGGTGCTGGATGAGGCCGACCAGATGCTCGACAAGGGCTTCCTGCCGGCCATCCGCCGCCTGCTGAAGTCCATCCCGGCGCAGCGCCAGACGCTGTTCTTCAGCGCCACCATGCCGACCGAGATCAACAAGCTCGCCGCCGAGATGCTGACCGACCCGGCACGCGTCGCCGTGGCGCCCGTCGCCACCACGGCCGAGAAGGTGGAGCAGCGCGTCATCCATGTCTCGGCCTCGGGCAAGCGCAAGGTGCTGGCGGAACTGCTGAAGATGGACGGCATCGGCCGGACGCTGGTGTTCAGCCGCACCAAGCACGGCGCCGACCGCATCGTGAAGCAGCTCGACCAGGACGGCATCACCGCCAACGCGATCCATGGCAACAAGGCGCAGAACGCGCGGGAAAGGGCGCTCGCCGCCTTCCGCGACGGCTCTGCGCCGGTGCTGGTCGCGACCGACATCGCCGCGCGCGGCATCGACGTGGACGGCGTGACGCACGTCATCCAGTTCGACCTGCCGGAAGTGCCGGAGACCTACGTGCACCGCATCGGCCGCACCGCCCGCGCGGGCGCGTCGGGCGAGGCGATCGCCCTCTGCTCCCACGAGGACCGCGACAAGCTGCGCGCGATCGAGAAGCTCATCCGCGTCCAGATCCCGGCCGAGCGCCGGGAAGGCGCCGCCGAGGAAGCCCCACGCGCGGCCGCGCCGCGCCATGCGGAGGGGACGCCCCCGCGCGGCGCACACAGGCCGCAGCGCCAGCCGCAGCATCG
>NZ_JAAEDM010000007.1 GCF_018129065.1 Neoroseomonas soli
GGCGGCGCGCCGTATGCGCGCAGCGCCGCCCGCCCCGTCCGTTCTCGCCCGCGCACAACCACACCACGGCGCGCGGGCCGCGCCGCCGCCCGGCCCCACGCGGCCAACCGGGCACTGGCGCCCCCTCCATCCACACCATGACGAAAGGGACACCCGCATGTCGGGCACCATCGAAGCCGCCTTCACCAAGCAGTTCGAGGCCGAGGTCGCCGAGGCCTATCAGCGCCAGGGCAGCAAACTGCGTCCCACCGTCCGCTCCAAGACCGGCGTGAAGGGCGCCTCCACTATCTTCCCACGCGTCGGCAAGGGCACGGCTGCGGCCAAGGCGCGCAACGGCGCCGTGCCGGTGATGAACCTCGAATACTCGAATGCCGAGTGCTTCCTGCAGGACTACTACGCCGGCGAGTGGATCGACCGGCTCGACGAGATCAAGACCAGCATCGACGAGCGCACCGTCATCGCCAATGCGGGCGCCTATGCGCTGGGCCGCAAGACGGATGAGCTGATCGTCGCCGCCCTCGACACCGCGACCTCCGAGGCGACGGGCACCGGCACCGGCCTGACCGACACCGACGGCCTGACCAGGCAGAAGGTGCTGATGGCCTTCGAGATGCTGGGCGCGGCCGACGTGCCCGATGACGGCAACCGCTTCGCCGTCGTCGGCTGGAAGCAGTGGAGCGAGCTTCTGCAGATCGAGGAGTTCGCGAAGTCCGACTACGTCGGCGACGACGCGCTGCCGTGGAAGGGCACGCAGGCGAAGCGCTGGCTCGGCGCGCTGTGGATGCCGCATTCCGGCCTGACCAAGGCGGGCACGCTGCGCTACTGCTACTTCTACCACCGCACCGCGGTCGGCCACGCGGTGGCGAGCGAGGTGGTGACCGACATCACCTGGCACGGCGACCGCGCCGCGCACTTCGTGAACAACATGATGTCCCAGGGGGCGGTGATGATCGACCCGACGGGCGTCGTGCGGATGCGCGCGAAGGAGTGATCGGAGAACGGGGGGAGGAGGGAACTTCTCCCCCCGGACCCCCCTCAACCTTCTTTGTCACCTGGGAACTGACCTCCGCTGTCAGTGCCCGAAGGACAAGGAAGGGAGGGCTTGGGGTCCACGGCGGCGTTGCCACGCAACGCCGTTGGGGTCCCGGCTCGGGGGAGGTTTTCCTCCCCCGACCTTTTCCCGCGACAATCAGGAGTCCCCCCACCGATGGCGCTCTCCGCCCTCGCGCTCTGCTCGCGCGCGCTGCTCAAGATCGGCGCGCAGCCGGTCGCCTCGCTCGACGAAGGCACGGCCGAGGCCGAAGTCGCGGCCAATCTCTATCCCGGCATCCGCGACGCGCTGCTGTCTGCGCATCCGTGGTCCTTCGCCACCGCGCAGGCCGCGCTGGGGCGCCTTGCCGCCGTGCCGCGCGCGGATTTCGCCAACGCCTTCCAACTGCCGGCGGGCTTCCTGCGCGCGCTCTCGGCTGGCACCGCGGGCCGGGCGCGCGGCATCGTGTATCGGTTGCAGGAGGACCGCCTTTTCGCCGATGCCGACCAGGTCGCGCTGACCTACGTCTTCCGTCCGGACGAGAGCGCATTGCCGCCCTACTTCGCCTCGGCCCTGGTCGCACGCCTCGCCGCCGAGTTCTGCATTCCGCTGACCGAGAATGCGAGCCGCGCCGAGATGCTCTACCGCTTGGCCGAGGCCGAGCTGCGCATCGCGCGCCAGGCCGACAGCCAGCAGGCGAGCGCGCGCGTGCTCGAGAACTTTCCCCTCATCAGCGTGCGGGGCTGAATCCATGCCCGTCGTCAAGCGTGCCAAGACGAGCTTCGCCGCCGGCGAACTCGCGCCGGAACTGCTCGGGCGCGGCGATCTGCGTGCCTTCGAGAATGGCGCGCGGCGCCTGCGCAACGTCTTCATCCAGCCGACCGGCGGCGTGACACGCCGCCCGGGGCTGCGTCACGTCACGCCGCTGCCCGGCCCCGCCCGCCTGGTCCCTTTCGAATTCAACACCGAGCAGACCTACCTGATGGTGCTGACGCACGGCACGCTGCGGGTTTTCCTGGGCGATGCGGTGGTGGCGACGCTCGCCGGCCCGTGGACCGAGGCGATGCTGCCGCAGATCGGCTTCACGCAGAACGCGGACACGCTGCTGCTCGTGCATCCCGACATGGTGCCGCAGCGCGTGACGCGCACGCCCTTCGGCTGGGGCATCGCGCCCTGGGCCTTCCTGCGCGAGCCCTTCTTCCGCTTCGCCGATCCTGCGATCGCGCTCGCGGCCAGCGCGACGACGGGCACGGTGACGATCACCGCCAGTGCCGCGTTCTTCATGCCGGGCCATGCGGGTGCGCTGCTGCGCGTCGGCGGCCGGCGGCTGCGGATCCTTTCGGTGGCCTCCGCCACGCAGGCAACCGGCTTCGCGGAGGAAGTGCTGCCCGGCACCGACCCCACCACGGAGTGGGACGAGAGCGCCTTCAGCCCGGCGCACGGCTGGCCTGTCACCTGCTGCTTCCATCAGGATCGCCTGGTGATCGGCGGCTCGCGCGACCTGCCGAACCGGCTGTGGCTGTCGCGCACGGGGGATCTGTTCAACTTCGATCCCGGCACCGGTCTCGACGACGAGGCGATCGAGTTTGGCCTCGTCTCGGACCAGGTGAATGCCATCCGCGGGCTCTTTTCGGGGCGGCACCTGCAGGTCTTCACCTCGGGCGCGGAGTGGATGGTCTCGGGCGATCCGCTGACGCCTTCGAGCATCCAGTTGAACCGTCAGACGCGCGTGGGCTCGCCGGTGGACCGCCTGGTGCCGCCGGTGGATGTGGACGGCGCGACGGTCTTCGTCGGGCGTGGGCAGGGCGTGCATGAATTCGCCTATACGGATGTCAGCGACACCTACCAGGCGAACGACCTCGCCATCCTCGCGCGGCATCTCGTGAGCGTGCCGGTGTCCATGGCCTACGACCAGAGGCAGCGCCTGCTGCACCTGGTGATGGCGGATGGCAGCATCGGCACGCTGACGCTGTATCGCGCCGAGCAGGTTACCGCCTGGACGCGCCAGGAAACTCCCGGCGCTTTCCGCGCCGTGGCGGAATCGGAAGGCGTGGTCTGGGTCCTGACCGAGCGTGACGGCGCCTTCGCGCTGGAACGCTTCGAGCACGGCCTCGCATTGGATGCCGCGCTGACCGGCACCGCCGGAACGCCCCAGGACAGGTGGAGCGGCCTCGCGCATCTGGAAGGCCGTGAGGTCGGCGTGCTGGCCGACGGCGCGCCGCGCGCGGCGGCGACCGTGCTGGACGGCGCGGTGACGCTCGACCCGCCGGCAGGCGAGGTGCAGATCGGCCTCGCCTTCCGGCACGAGATCGAACCGCTGCCACCGGACCTCATCTCCGCTTCCGGCGCAGCCACCGGGCCGTTGCGCCTGGTGGCCGTGACATTCCGGCTGCTCGGGACGGCGGCGCTGTCCGTCGATCTCGGACGCGGCGCGGAACCGGTGGCGTTTCGCCGGCTCGACACCGCGTTGCTGGATGCGCCGCCTGCACCGTTCACGGGCGACGTCACGCTGCGCGGCCTCGGCTGGCGGCGTGATCGCCTGAAGCCGACCTGGCGCATCGAGGGCGATGCGCCGCTGCCGATGACGCTGCTTTCCGTCACCTCCGAGATCAGGATGACCGACTGATGGCCCAGCTTGCCTCCATCGCCTCGCTCGCCGGCACGGGCCTCGCCGTCTATGGCCAGGTCCGTCAGGGCCAGCAGCAGAAGGCCAACAGCCGTGCGCAGCAGGAGAACCTGCGCCAGCAGCAGGCCGCGCAGCAGGAACAGGCGACGGCGCAGGCCGCCGCCAACGAGCGCGAGCGCCAGGATCGCCTGGCGCGCACCATCGCCTCCGCGCGCGCGCGGCTGGCGGCCGGCGGCGTCGCGCCGGACGAAGGCTCCGCCGCCGCGCTGACGGCTGGCCTGAAGCGCGATGCGGCACAGGATGCCGCGGAGGATGCCGCCGTGACCAGCGCGCGGCTCGCCGCCGGGCGGCGCTCGCTGCTCGCGCCCGATGGCAGCCTCAACGCCTTCCTGCGGGCGGGGCAGAGCCTCGGCGGCGTGGTCCGCAACCTGCTCGACTGACCGGCGGCACCGCCGCCCCACACCCAGACACCGAGGACCACCCATGGCCGAACACATCACGATCGGCGATGTCGCGCCGCGCGTGCAGTATGTCGCGGACGGCGTGCTGGCCGAGTTCGCTTATCCATTCCCGATCTTCGAGGAAGCCGACCTCGAGATCCGTCTCGACGGCACGGTGCTGACGGGCGGCGCGACCATCTCCGGCGCGGGCGCGTCGGAGGGCGGCAGCGTGCTGCTCGCCGCGCCGCCACCGACGGGCACGCGCGTCACGCTGCGCCGCCGCCTGAAGATCGCGCGCGCCACGGATTTCCAGAACAACGGCGTGCTGCGCGCGCGCGCGCTGAACGACGAACTGGACTACCAGGTGGCCGCCATCCAGCAGGTGGCGGACGACGTCATCGGCACGGTGCGGGTCGGCCCGGCCGATGGCGGGGCGCTGGTGCTGCCGCAGCGTGGCGCCCGTGCCAACCGCGTGCTGGGCTTCGATTCCAATGGCGACGTGACCGTCTTCGACCGCGGCACGGCGACGCTCGGGGTGCCCTTCGTCGGAGGTATCCCGCGCACCGTCGAGGACAAGCTCGCCGAGCGCCTGACCGCGCGCGACTTCGGCGCGACCGGCGACGGCGTGACGGATGACGGGCCGGCGCTGGCCGCCGCGATGGCCGCCGCCGCCGCCTCGGGCCGCGTGCTCGAGATCGGCGAGGGCTCCTTCCGCACGACGCAGCCGCTGCTGCTCGGCGGCGGCGCGGCGGGCCTCGTGATGCACGGCTCCATCCTCTATGCCGGCCTGGGCGGGCAGGCGGCGCTGACGCTCGGCGACGGTGCGGCCGTGCGCAACGCAGCCAAGCGCTACGAGGGGCTGCGCGTCGTCCGCGCCACGATCTCTGACTGGGAGGACGAGGCCGATATCGGCCTGGTGATGCGCAACCTCGATGCATCCTTCGTCGAGATCCGGCAGGTCGAGGGCTTCACGATCGGCGTCCGCACCTTGGGCGTGGAGCGTGGCTTCGAGGATTCGACGCTGGTCCTCGGCCGCATCGTGAACAACCGCATCGGCCTTGATGTCCGCACCGAGACCGCGGCCGCGTGGAACACCTCCGTTCGCTACTATGGCGGGCACTTCGCCATCGGCAGCACCGTGCACACGGACAAGGACCGGTTCGGCGTCCGGCTCTCCGCGGCACCTGGCGCCTATGTCGCGCACAACCGGCACCTCTTCGACGGGCCGGGCTTCGAGTTGCAGGCAAAGGACCGCCCGATCAGCGGCATTCCGTTCCTGGTCGAGGTGAGCAGCCGCTCCGTCTGGGCCCGCGCGCTGCGCATGGAAGGCTGCAGCCCTCATGTCGCGCGGCACACCGGCGCGGCGCAGGACCATGTCTATGAAGTCGCCTGGGCGAGCCAGGCGTATCTCGTGGACGTGGACTACACCTCGACGGCGACGCGCGTCGGCGCGGTGGTGCGTGCCTCCCACCAGGCGGCGGCGTTCCGCGAGGCGTCCCGTGAAGTCGCCGCGGTGCCGAACCTGCGTGCCGCGCGCATCCGCTGGTCCAATACCGAATGGGGCTTCGAGAAACTCGCCTGCCTGGCCTCGAACGTTTCCGGTGCGCCGGTCACGCTCGCGGATTACGCGTTCCCGGCGCTCGATGCCTTCGGCTTCACGGACAACGGCGTGGTGCTGACGGGCGGGCGCGGCCTCGGCTTCGTCGTCGATGCGCGGAACTGCCGGGAATTCGCCCTCGCGGTGGATGCGGATGCGCCGCGGCTGGCGGTGATGTGCTTCGACGCCTACCGCAATGTCCTGACGGACACCGGCGCGCCGCTGGTCCGCGCTTCGGGCCAGTCGCTCGTGTGGAACGCATCGGCGCGCTGGTGGCAGGGATCGGCCGACATGGCGGATGCGACGCTGACGCGGCCGCAGGTGGTGCGCCTGGCGCCACAGGTGGCCTATGCGATCATTGGGCTGGTGCGTGTCGCCGACAACTACGAGGTGCGCGCGATGCGCCTCGGCTGCGATCCGCTGTTCGCGCCGTCGCTGCTCTACGGCCAGCCTGGCCTGCCGCATGGCGCGCGGGAACTGGTCGCGGAGGCGGCGTGGAATCCACCCGCCATCGCGGCAGGCGGTTCGGCACAGACCAGCCTGCCCTTGCCCGGTGCGCGGGCGGGCGATTTCGCCTCCGCTGCCTTCTCGCTTGGCACCTCCGGGTTGGTGTTCCTGGCGCAGGTCGCCTCGACCGATCTCGTCACCGTCACCGCCTGGAACCGCAGCGGGGCGGAGATCGATCTCGGCGCCGGCACCGTGCGCGCGCGCGTGGTGAAGGCATGACGGAGCGCCGCGTGCCGGCGCTGCATGGGACAGACCTTCGCACCGCCATGGAGCGCGTCGCGGAGGGCTATCTCCGCTTCCTCGATGCCGGGCCGGAGCCCGGCACCGACGACGACACCAAGGCCTTCGCCGCCCACCACGCGGCGTGCCGCGCCGCGCTCGCGCATCTCGAGCACCTGCTCAAGGTCGCGCGCGCCATGGGCGCGGACGATGCCGAGGTCGAGGAAGCCACCACGATCCTGGTCGAGGCGCGCGAGGCACTCGCGCAGTTCGAGGAGGAGGAGTCCCCCGATGCCGCAGAGGACCATGGCTGAGCCTGGATTCCTCGAATTCGCCTGGGTGTGGAACCGGCGGCACAACCACGACACGCCGGCCGTCCACCGCCGCATCGCCCGCTGGTTGGAATCGCGCCAGTCCGCGGGCGACCGGCGCCTGCTGCTGATGGCCTTCCGCGGCTGCGGCAAGTCCACCATGGTCGGGCTGTGGTGCGCATGGCTGCTCGCGCGGCGGCCGGAGACGCGCATCCTGGTCCTCGCCGCGGATGCTCCGCTCGCCGTGAAGATGGTCGCGACCGTGCGGCGCATCGTCGAGCGCCACCCGCTCTGCCGGCATCTGCTGCCGGACGGCGCAGAGGCCTGGGCGTCGGACCGCTTCACCGTCGCGCGGGAAGGTGCGCTGCGCGATCCGTCGATGCTCGCCCAGGGCATCGGCGGCAACGTCACCGGCAGCCGTGCGGAGGTGATCGTCTGCGACGACGTCGAGGTCGCCGGCAATTGCGACACGCCCGGCAAGCGCGCCGAACTGCGCGAGCGCCTGGCCGAGACCGAGTTCATCCTGACGCCCGGCGGCACCATCCTGTTCGTCGGCACGCCGCATTGCGAGGACAGCCTCTACCGCAACCCGCGGGATGAGGGCGCGTTCCTCAAGGGCTACCGCCGCCTGGTGGTGCCGGTGATGAACGCGGCCGGGCACGGCGCCTGGCCGGAACGCTTCCCGCGCGAGGCGATCGCAGCCTTGCGCGACCGCGTCGGCCCGCTGCAGTTCCAGCGGCAGATGATGCTGCAGCCGGTTGCGGCAAGCGCGGTGCGCCTCGATCCCGCGGCGCTGGTGCGTTACGTGGGCGAACCCGACTACCGGGAGGCGCAGGGGAGGGGGACGCTCACCTTGCTCGGCCGGCGGCTCGTTTCAGGCAGCGCCTTCTGGGACCCGGCCTATGGACGGCCCGGCACGGGCGATGCCTCGGTGCTGGCCTGCACCTATGCGGATGCGGAAGGGCACGCCTTCCTGCACCGCCTGGCCTATCTGACTCACGACCCGGACGCGGCCGAGGATCCGGCCACGCAGCAATGCGTTGCCGTCGCCGCAATTCTTGGCGAGTTGCTGCTGCCGGCAGTGCGGGTGGAGACCAACGGCCTCGGGAAGTTCCTGCCCGCGCTGCTGCGGCGGGAACTCGCGAACGCCGGCGTCGCCTGCACCGTCATCGAGCATGCCAGCACGCGGGCGAAGCAGGACCGCATCCTCGCGGCCCTGGAACCCGCCCTCGCGGCGCGGCGCCTCTCGGCGCATGAGAGCGTCTTCCGCACGCCCTTCCCGGGCGAAATGGCGGAATGGCGGCCCGGCGCGGCTGGTGCCCGGGACGATGCGCTGGATGCGGTGGCGGGGTGCCTGCTTGCCGAACCGGTGCGGCTCGTGCGCGGGACATCGCCGCGAGCCAGGCCGAGCTGGCGCGGGGGATGACGCGGCGGGGAGGGCCTTGCCCTCCCCGGACCCCACCCACCAGAGGCCGAAAGGCCTCTGGACACCGGGACATGGTCTGCGGAGGGGGGAGGCAACGCCCCCTTCCGCGTCACCTCACGCCACGCGCTTCAGGATCTCGCTCGCGTGCCGCGTACGTCCGGCGTCGGTGATCTCGAACCGTCCATCCTCGCGCGGGCGCGCAAGGCCCATCGACGTCAGCCGGTTCAGGCAGGGCCCGTCCTTCAGCCCGGGCGGGCGGCCATGCGGCCCCACCAGCGTCAGCCGGTGCAGGGCCGAGCGGCAGCAGGTTTCCAGATACGGCTCGTTCCACATCGCGGCGCGGTCACTCCCGGGAAGTCCCGGAAAGGGTGGGCCGCCGCTCGCTTCGCTTCAAGACTCCAGCAGAAGGCAGACGAGAGAATGCCGATACAGATCGAACCCCAGTGGTGGATCACCGCCATCGAGGCACCCGTCGTCGCGGCCCTCTTCTGGATGATCCACGGCCTGCGGCGCGACACGCACGACCGCATAGACCGCGGGGACCAGCGCGATTCCGACGCATTGAGCCGGACGCGGGACGAACTCGCGCAGTTCAAGGTCGAGGTGGCGCGCACCTATGTGCCGCTGTCGCTGATTCGTGACCTCGACCGGCGCATCTCCGACCACCTGATCCGCATCGAGGAGAAGTTGGAGGAGGTCTCCCGCGCCGGCATCGCCGCCGCCCAGGCCGCCCGCCGACTGGAGGACCGGGAATGAGCGCCGCACTGCAATCCGGCCCGCACGGGGGCGCAGCCGAGATCCTCGCCCTCACGCTCTGGGGCGAGGCCGCCGACCGCCCGGTCCGCGCGATCGAGGCGCTCGCCGCCCTGGTGATGAACCGCGCCCGCCGCGCGGCCGAATCCGGCGGCCCGGCGCATTGGGGCAGCGGGGTGGCGGGCGTTTGCCGCGCGCCCTTCCAGTTCCCGTGCTGGAATCGGAACCATCCGCGCCACACGGCCCTGCGGGAGGTCACGCCTGGCGATGCCGCGCTGGCCATCTGCCGCCGCATCGCCGCCCGCGCCCTGACCGGCGCCCTGCCCGACCCGACGGGCGGGGCCACGCATGTCCATGACGCGACGGTCTTGCCCGGCTGGGCGCTCGGCCGCCCGGCGGCGGCGGAGATCGGCGGATTCTGCTTCTACCGCGCCGAGGACCTGGCCTGACGGCGCCGCCGCGCCGCGCCAGGGCGGTCTCCGTTCGCAAGGGCTCACGGCAGCCGCTCCAAACCCTTGTTTTCGCGAGCATCTTTACCCGATCAGGTGATTCCACCTGATCGGGGATCTGGTCTAAAGGTCGCGGCATGGAACCCTTTATCTACACCCTGGTGCGGGAGGCCGACTGGCGTGCCGCCGAAGCCGCCGGTGCCTATGCCGGCAGTGCCGACGATACGCGCGACGGCTTCCTGCACTTCTCCACCGCCGCCCAGGTCCGCGCCAGCGCGGTGAAACACCGCGCCGGCGTGCCGGACCTGCTGTTGGTCGAAGCCGACGCCGCGACGCTGCGGGAGGCGCTGAAATGGGAACCGGCCGCCGGCGGCAAGCGGCCGGGCCTGTTCCCGCACCTCTATGCCCGCCTGCCGCTATCCGCTGTCGCGCGCGTTGTCCCATTGCCGCTCGGCGCGGATGGGCGTCACGTCTTCCCGGAAGGTTTCCTCTGACCGGCCATCGCCGCGCGCTGGCTCATCAGGCAGGAGAAGACGACGATCGCCGCGCCGCCCAGCGTCCAGGCGCGCGGCCAGACGCCCCATAGCGCGAGGTCGAAGCCGACGGCGAAGATCAGCGCGGAGAATTCGAGCGGCGCCAGCCGCGCCGCCGAATCATGTCGGAAGGCGATGGCGAGGCAGAGCGTCGCGCTCCCCGCAAACAGCCCGTTCGCCGCGAGCGCCGCCAGGTCGAATGCCGTCGGCGGCACCCAGGACATCGCCGCGAAGGGGGCGATGACGATCAGGCCGGGCAGGGAGGACCACAGGATCAGCACCGCTGCGCCGGTCTCGTGCCGCAACAGCCGGTTGATGGTCAGCACGATCGCGTAGCAGACCGTCCCGAACAGCGCCCAGAGATAGGCACCCCAGGGCCCCTCGGCCGAGAGCCCCGGCCACATGGCCAGCGCCACCCCCGCGAAGCCAAGCAGCGACCACCCCCACACTGCCCGTCCCGTGCGTTCCCCCAGCACGATCGCCGCCAGCCCGAGCGTCATGAATGGCGCGGTGAAATAGACGAGGTAGCCCTCCGCGAGCGGGATCCGCTTCAGCGCCAGGAAGAACCCGAAGGCCGAACCGATCATCGCCGAGGCGCGGGCGAGGTGCAGGAAGGGGTGGGCCGTCCGCAGCGAACCGCCGATCCCCGGCACCACGGCGCGAGCCGCGAACAGCGCGGCGAGCAGCGTCGCGTAGCGCGCCAGGATCACCTGGTCCGCCGGATACCGCCCCGCGAGCAGCTTGGAATTGGCGTCGAGCAGCGCGAACAGCGCCATCGCCGCGACCAGGAAGACGGGTCCCCGCACGCTTTCTCATTTTCCGCCGTGTGACGGCGGCTTCTCGCCGGGCGGCCCTGGCCCGTCAACCGGGCTTTCCCGCGGCGGCGGACCGGGGCACAAGACGCTCCGTCATGACCCCCGCCCTTGCCTCCGCCCTCATGCCGTTGATGCGCGGCCTCGATGCCGAGACCGCGCACGGGATCGCGCTGAAGGCGCTCGCCGCCGGGCTTGCCGGGCGCGATCCCGGCATCGACGATCCCGTCCTGGCGACGGAGGCCTTCGGCCTGCGCTTCCGCAATCCGGTCGGCCTCGCCGCCGGCTTCGACAAGGATGCGGTGGCGGTGCTGCCGCTGATGCGCCTCGGCTTCGGCTTCGTCGAGGCCGGCACCGTCACGCCGCGCCCGCAGCCCGGCAACCCGCGCCCGCGCCTGTTCCGCCTGACCGAGGATGCGGCCGTCATCAACCGCATGGGCTTCAACAATGGCGGGCTGGACGGCTATGTCGCGCGGCTGCGCGACCTGCCGCGCCCGCTGCCCGCCGTGTTCGGCGCCAATGTCGGCATCAACAAGGAAGGTGCCGACCCCGAGCGCGACTATCCCGCGCTCTATGCCGCCGTGGCGCCGCATGCCGACTATGTGACGATGAACGTGTCGTCGCCGAACACGCCGGGCCTGCGCGACCTGCAGGGGGAGGAACGGCTTGCCGCCATCCTCGACGCCATCGCTGCGACGCGCGCGACGCTCGCGCGGAAGCCGCCGCTGCTGGTGAAGATCGCGCCGGACCTGGCTGACGACGCGCTCGGCCCGATCGTGGAGGCCTGCGTGTCGCGCGGCGTGGCGGGGCTGATCGTCTCCAACACCACCATCGCGCGGCCTTCGACCCTGCGCTCGCCCCTCGCGCGGCAGGCGGGCGGGCTGTCCGGCGCGCCGCTCTTCACGCGCTCCACCGATGTCCTTCGCAATGTCCATCGCCTCACGCGCGGGCGGCTGACGCTGATCGGCGTCGGCGGCATCGCGACGGCGGAAGGGGCCTATGCGAAGATCCGCGCGGGTGCCTCGCTGGTGCAGATGTACACGGGCTTCGCCTATGCCGGGCCCGTCCTGCCGCGGCGCATCGCCGACGGCCTCGCCGCGTTGCTGAAGCGCGACGGTTTCACCCATGTTGCCGACGCCGTCGGCAAGGACGCGTGATGGATATCCTCGACGGCATCGCCCCGGTCGCCGACCGCTATGACGGCTTCGTGCTCGACCTCTGGGGCGTGGTGCATGACGGCAAGAAGCCCTATCCCGGCGTGCCGGGCGCGCTCGCGGAACTGAAGGCGCGCGGCAAGGCGGTGGTGTTCCTCACCAACGCCCCGCGCCGGTCCTGGTTCGTTCAGGGCATGCTGGACCGCATGGGCCTCGACCGCGCGCTCTATGACGGCATCATGTCCTCGGGCGAGGTGTCATGGCGTCACCTCAAGCACCGCAAGGAACCCTGGTTCGCGAAGCTCGGCCGTCGCTGCGTGCATATCGGGCCGGAGCGCGACCTCTCCGTCGTCGAGGACGGCGCGGCGGAGATCGTGGAGGACGTCGCGCAGGCGGATTTCCTGCTCAACACCGGCCCCGACCCCGCGCGCGGGCCGCATTCGCCCGATCCCTACCGCCCCGCGCTGGAAGCATGCGCCAAGGCCGGCCTGCCGATGCTCTGCGTGAACCCGGATCGAGCGGTGATGGTCGGCGGCGAACGGCTGATCTGCGCCGGCGCGCTGGCCGACATCTACCTCGAGCTCGGTGGCGCGGTGATGGAGATCGGCAAGCCTGATCCCGCCGTCTATGACCCGGTGCTCGAACTGCTCGGCAACCCGCCACGGCATCGCGTGCTGGCGATCGGCGACACGCCGCACACCGACCTTGCCGGCGCGCAGGCGGCCGGGATGGACGCGCTCTGGGCACTCACGGGACTCGCCGCGGACGCGCATGGGGAGGATCCCGATCCGGCCCGGCTCGCCGCGGTGGCGCATGAGGAGGGCGTGCGTCCGATCGCCGCGGTGCGCGCGCTCCGCTGGTGAGCGCCCGCGCGCTCGCGAGGCTGCGCGCCATCTGCCTGGCGCTGCCCGAAGCGGCGGAGCAGGAGACCTGGACCATCCCCACCTGGCGCATCCGCGGGCGCATCTTCTGCATGTGGAACCCGATGGAGGGCGGCGTCGCCGCCTTCTGGTGCAAAGCGCCGCGCGGGGTGCAGGAAATGCTGGTCGAAGCCGCCCCGGACCGCTTCTTCCGACCGCCCTATGTCGGCCACAAGGGCTGGATCGGGCTGCGGCTCACGGGCCGCGTGGACTGGGAGGAAGTCGAGGCGCTCGTCCGCCGGTCCTGGCGCATGACGGCGCCGAAGCGCGTTGCCGCGGCGCTGCCCGAATAGGCCGGCGTCAGACCACCTCGGAGAAGGGCGCAGCGGCGTCCGCACCGAGCGCATCGGCCACTTCGCGCAACGCGCGCCGCAACGCCTGCCGGCTCTGGGCCGCACCGAGCGAGACGCGCACGGCATCCACCGGCGCGGCGCCCGGATCGACGGCGAAGGCGTCGCTCGGTACCACCGCCAGGCCGCGCCGCCGCAGATGCGCCGCGAAGTGCAGGCGGCCCCAGCGACCAGGCATGGGCAGCCAAAGATGCAGGCCCTCCGGATGGGCGGCGAAGGGCGTGCCCGGCAGGAGTTCGCGTGCAATCCGCTGCCGGGCGACGCATTCGCCCCGGATCGCGGCGCGCACCGCCGCCGCCGTGCCGTCCCGCACCCAACCCGCGATCAGCCCCGTCGTCAGCGGCGAGGCCATCAGCACATTCGCCCGCAGCGCGGTTGCAAGGCGCCCCGCCCAACGCGCATCCGGCGCCACGAGAAAGGCGACGCGCAGCGCCGGCGAGAGCACCTTCGACAGCGTCGCGACGTGGAAGGTGATCTCCGGCGCCAGCGACGCGATGGCGGGCAGCGGCGCGGAGGGGAGCAGGCCGTAGGCGTCGTCCTCGATCACCGGCAACCCGTGGCGCCGCGCCGCCTCGGCGATCGCCTGGCGGCGCGCGAGCGGCATGGTGACGGCCATCGGGTTGTGCATGGTGGGCACGCAGTAGAGCGCCTTCGGCCGCTCCGGCCCGCGGCATGCGGCTTCCACGGCCTCGGGCAGCATGCCTTCGGCGTCGCAGGGCAGGCCAAGCAGCCGCACACCGAGCTGCGCGGCCGCGCCGCGCATGCCGGGATAGGTGAGCGCGTCGGTCAGTATGGCCTCGCCCGCCCCTGCGACGGCACCAAGCACGGCCAGCAGTGCGGGCTGCGCCCCCGGCGAGACCAGGATGCGTTCGGCCGCGACATCCCCGAGCGTCGGCCGCAGCCAGATCGCGCCGGCCGCCCGCTCGGACCCGCTTCCCGCACCGGTGCGGTAGGTCAGGAGGTCCGCCGCCTCCGACCCGGCAAGCAGGTGCGCGAGGCCGCGTTGCAGCAGGTCGGGCAGGGCGAGGTCCGCGGGCTGCGGCGGCAGGTTCATGCCGAGATCGACCGGGCCTTCTTCCATGGCGGTGCCGCCCCGCGGCTCCGGTTCCAGCCGGACGAAGGTGCCGCGGCCGACCGTCGCCTGGAGCAGGCCGCGGCGCCTTGCCTCGGCATAGGCGCGCGTCACCGTGGTGAGATCGACGCCGAGCGTCCCGGCCAGGGCGCGATGCGTCGGCAGGCGCTCGCCGGCCTGCAATTCCCCGGTGGCGACCGCGCGGCCGATCGCCTCGGCGATGACGAGATAGATCGGCCCCTTCAGCCCCTCGATGTCAGGCACCCAGGGCTGCGCATCCGGTTTGCGGATCATCTTGCGGTCTGTCCATGCAATCCATATAAATAGAGCAGAGGCGGGCAAATTGTATGTATAAAAGATCGAATTGTATGGCTTTGGCCGCCTGCCCGGATCGGTCGCCCGAACGGAGACGCAGATGACCAAGAGGTCGAGGATTGCCGAGGGTGTGCGCCGCGGGCTCCGCCTGCGTTGCCCGCAATGCGGGGAAGGGCACC
Source organism: Neoroseomonas soli (assembly GCF_018129065.1). Taxonomy (GTDB): domain Bacteria; phylum Pseudomonadota; class Alphaproteobacteria; order Acetobacterales; family Acetobacteraceae; genus Neoroseomonas; species Neoroseomonas soli. The sequence continues at coordinate 14,694 of NZ_JAAEDM010000007.1, forward strand.
TCTTCTCGGGCTTCCTCAAGGTGCGGCCGCAATGCGAGCGCTGCGGGTCCGACAACGGCGCCTATCCGTCCGACGACGCGCCGCCCTACCTGACGCTGTTCCTCGTCGGCCACCTGCTGCTGCCTCCGATGTTCTGGCTCGACAAGGCCTGGGCGCCGCCGCTCTGGGTGCAGTTCGCGATATGGCTGCCGTTGATCACGGTGGTCAGCATCGCCCTGCTGCCCTTCATGAAGGGCGCCGTCGTCGGCTTCGCCTGGGCCACCGGCGTCACGCGCCAGAGCGCCCGGCAGTAGTCAGTCCACGATGAAGAGCTTTGCGCCGGTCGCCGTGCGCGAGCGGTGCGGCTCCGCCCCGTCCGCCACCTGGTAGGACATGCCCGGCTTCAGCGTGAAGACGCGGCCATCGGCGAGCGTCGTCTCGAGCTCGCCCTCCAGCACCAGCAGGACATGCCCCTTCTGGCACCAGTGGTCGGAGACGTAGCCCGGCGAATACTCGACCATGCGCACGCGGATCGGGTTCTCCGCCGGGCCGACATGGCGGGTGCGCCACAGCGCCTCGCCTTCGTCGCCGGCATGGCGGCTGGGCTCCACCTTCGACCAGTCGGTGGTGTCGAACGGGATGGCGGACATCTGCATGCGGCAATCCTTCAGGCGTGGCCGGCGTCGCCGGAGAGCAATGCGGGATCGACGCGCAGCTTCGCGAGCGCGGCCTCCCAGGTGCGGGTGGTATCCGCATTGAACACCAGCGCGCCGTCGGCGGGCACGCTGAGCCAGGCGTTGCGCTGGATCTCGTCCTCGAGCTGCCCGGGCGCCCAGCCGGCATAGCCGAGCGCCAGCACGCAGTCCCGCGGGCCGCCGCCGGAGGCGACCGCCTTCAGGATATCGAGGCTCGCGGTCAGCGTCAGCCCGGACGCGACGGGCAGGCTGCCGTCCGTCGACCAGTCGTCGGTGTGCAGCACGAAGCCGCGGCCGGCCTCGACCGGCCCGCCGGAGAGCATGCGGATGCGCCGCTGGGGCGGCACCGGTTCCAGGTTGAGTTGCCGCAGCAGGTCGTCGAAGGCCATGCCGGCGAGCGGGCGGTTCACGATGAGTCCCATCGCGCCTTCGGACGAATGGGCGCAGAGGCAGACCACCGAGTGGTCGAAGCGCGGATCCTGCATGCCCGGCATCGCGATGAGCAGGTGCCCGGCGAGGTAGCCGCCGGCGGGCTCCGGCATGGTGCTGGAGGAGGTGGCCATGGCTCTCACTTGGCGCAGGCCGCTCCATGCCGCAAGGCTCGTGCACCCCGATGACAGAACTCCCGCCCCGCGCTACATCCGGAACACCAACGAGGAGGACGACATGGCGATCAGCGTGGGCGATTCGATCCCGACCGTGAAGGTCACGCAGGCGACTGCCGAGGGCCCGAAGGAAGTCGACACGGGCGAATTCTTCAAGGGCCGCACCGTCGCGCTGTTCGGCGTACCTGGTGCCTTCACGCCGACCTGCTCGGCCAAGCACCTGCCGAGCTTCGTCGCGAACGCGGCGGCCCTGAAGACCAAGGGCGTGGACGCGATCGCCTGCATGGCGGTGAACGATCCCTTCGTCATGGGCGCCTGGGCCAAGGACCAGGGCATCACCGACGAGGTGGCGATGATCGCCGACGGCTCCGCGGTCTTCACCAAGGCGATGGGCCTGGAATTCGACCTGACCGCGCGCGGCCTCGGCGTCCGCTGCCAGCGCTTCGCCCTGGTGGCGAAGGACGGCAAGGTGACGCATATCGCCATCGAGGCGCCGGGCGCCTTCGAGGTGAGCAGCGGCCAGGCGGTGCTGGCCGCTCTTTGACGGACGCTTCCTCGCGGAAGCGCAGACCGTGACGCTCCGCCGCAGCCTCGCGCTGTGGGCGGAGCGGCGCGACACCGCGCCAGCCCCTGGCGCGCATGGCAGCCGAGAGCAGCGCCGCGCGAGGACGCGCCGGCCATCGTCACGCCATGGTGTGCGGGGAATTCCCGACGATGGAGGCCTCCCCTGTGCTTCGGCCCGCCCGGAGGCTCGTGCGCCGCAACATGCGGCGCGAGGGCACCGCCCATCGCCATCCACATCCGCAGTGCGGCGGCGAGCCGTCGATTATGACAGTGCCGCGCGGCGCTGGCGCGCGATCAGCAGCCCGATCAGCGCCAACTGCACCAGGTTGAACGCGATGCCGACCCACCAGGCCGCGGCGTAGAAGCCGACCGCGTCGTAGATCCTCCCGGCCAGCCACGCTCCGAACCCCATGCCCGACAGGCTGAGGAAGAGCAGGGTCGGCACGCGCCAACTCGCCTCGGCCGCGGGAAACAATTCGCGCACCGCCAGCACATAGGCCGGGATGATGCCGCCAAAGCCGAGGCCGTAGGCAGCGGCGACGAAGAACAGCCCGGCCTCGTCCTGCGTCGCGAGGAAGCCGAGCATCCCCGCCACCTGCGCGACGGAGCCGACGAAGACCGTCCACAGCCCGCCGATCCGGTCGGACAGCCAGCCCCAGAACTGCCGCGCCAGGAAGGCGCAGAGCAGCAGCACCGACAACATCGCCGCCCCGCGGGACGCGCTGATGCCGAGATCTCCGCAGAAGGCCACGAGATGCGCCGCCGGCATCGCCATCGGCACGCAGCACAGGAAGGAGCAGATGGAGAGCAGCCCAAGGGCCGCATTCGGCCGCATCCCGAGAACCTGCCGCCGGCTCCCCGCACGCGGCAACGCCGGCCCGCCGACCGGCTGCGGCGGCGGTGCCAGCAGCAGCGCCGCGAGCGTCACCACGGCGGCCGAGGCGAAGACCCCGTAGCCAAGCATCGTCGCCTGCCATCCGAAGGCCGCGATCGAGTGATCGAAGACGGAAGGCCAGATCATGCCCGCCACGTACTGGCCGGAGGAGACCAACGCCAAGGCGGTCCCGCGACGCCGGTCGAACCACAGCGTCACATAGGCGACCATCGGCGCGAAGAGTGCCCCGTTGCCGAACAGCCCGACACCCAGCCCGATTCCCGCCAGAAGTGACCAGGACTGCCCGGTCGAGGCCAGCGCCAATCCCGCCAGCAGCGACAACCCGCCGAGCATGGCGACGGCGCGCTGGCCTAGGCGCGCGGCCATCAGCCCGCAGATCACGCCGCCGATGCCGGTGCCGAGATAGGCGAAGGTCGTCGCGAGCGAAGGCAATGAGCGCCCCGCGCCGAGCGTTTCCGAGATGGGAATCAGGCCGATCACGACAGTGAGCGGCGCGCCGGCCGCCAGGGCGAGCATCGTCACGACAGCCACGGCCACGACCCAGGATTGTCGCGTCTCGATACTCGGCGCGAGCGTTCCGTCCGGCATTCGTTTCCTTTCCCCGCGGGAAGTCTCGGCCGGGTGCCCGGTGCCGGCAAGCCCGGTCGGTCAAGGCCAGGCAAGCCGCCGGGCTCCCATCCGCGCCCCGGGGCAGCGAGGCCGGCGGCATGTCTCGGTCGGCACCTTGGGGGTCATCCCCGGCCCGGCCTGTCCGGAGGGATGATCCGGCCGTCGGGGAGGTTCCGGTGCGGGACAGCAGGGCAGGGGGTCCGCTCGCGCCATGTATCGTCATGTTGCGGCGCAACAAAGTGACTTGACGCCGTAAGGAAAACTTATCAGTTTCCGTTTAGAAAACCCCCGAGTTTCCCCAGAGGCCCACCATGCGACGCAGCGCCGCCCGCTCCAATCCGCACGTTTATCGCCGCGCGACTCCGGCCCTTCTGGGCGGTCTGCTCCTGCTTGCCGCCTGCGACCAGGCGCCCGGCCCGGGCGCCGCCAATGCCGCCCCCGCGGCGCCGCCGCCGGCCGCGGTCACCGTCCTCACGCTGCGCCACCAGCCGGCGCCCGTGACCACCGTGCTGCCCGGCCGCACCAGCGCCTTCCGCGTCGCCGAGGTCCGTCCCCAGGTCGGCGGCGTGCTGCGCGAGCGCCTGTTCACGGAAGGCCAGGAGGTCACTGCCGGCCAGCCACTGTTCCGAATCGACCCCGCTCCCTTCCAGGCCGCGCTGGAGACCGCCGAGGCGGCGCACGCCCGCGCCGAAGCTTCCGCCCATTCGGCCGAGATCACCGTCAACCGCTACCGCCCGCTGGTGCGCGCGCGCGCCGTCAGCCAGCAGGACCTCGACATCGCCGAGGCCGCGCTGCGCCAGGCGCAGGCGGATGTCGCCTCCGCGCAGGCGGCGGTGGACGTTGCGCGCATCAATCTTGGCTACACGGTGGTGAACTCCCCGATCGCCGGGCGCACGGGCCGCTCCTCCGTCACCGTCGGCGCGCTGGTGACAGCGAACCAGGGTTCGGCCCTCGTCACCGTCACCCAGCTCGACCCGATCTACGTGGACGTGACGCAGCCGAGTTCCGCCCTGCTGCGCCAGCGGCGCGACGTCGCGGAAGGCGTGCTGCGCCGCGACGCCGAGGACCGCGCCAAGGCGGTGCTGATCCTCGAGGACGGCACGGAATACTCCCGTCCCGGCGAGATCCAGTTCTCCGAGGTGATCGTGGACCAGGGCACCGGCTCGGTCACGCTGCGCGCCGTCTTCCCGAATCCCGACGGCCTGCTGATGCCGGGCATGTTCGTCCGCGCCCGTGTCGAGGAAGGCATCATCGACCAGGCCCTGCTGGTGCCGCAGCAGGCCGTGCTGCGCACGCCGCGCGGCGAGCCCATGGCCTATGTCGTCAACGCCGAGGGCGTGGTGGAACAGCGCATCCTCAAGACCAGCCGCGCCATCGGCACGAACTGGCTGGTGACGGAAGGCGTGGCCCCCGGCGACCGCGTGGTGCTGGAAGGCGTGCTGCGCATCCGCCCGGGCGCGCGCGCGAACGCCACCGAGGCGGCGCCCCGCCCCGGCCAGGTCGCCGCGGCCCACGCCGCGAACTGAGGCAACGCATCATGGCCCGCTTCTTCATCGACCGCCCGGTCTTCGCGTGGGTGCTCGCCATCGTCATCATGCTGGCGGGCCTGCTCTCGCTCCGCACCCTGCCGGTCGCGCAGTATCCCAACATCGCCCCGCCGGCGATCTCGATCTCCGTCGCCTATCCCGGCGCCTCGGCCGAGACGGTGCAGAGCACCGTCGTGCAGGTGATCGAGCAGCAGCTCAGCGGCATCGACAACCTGCTGTACTTCAATTCGCAGGCGAGCAAGGACGGCAGCGCCGTCATCACGCTCACCTTCGCCCAGGGCACCAACCCCGATACGGCGCAGGTGCAGGTGCAGAACAAGGTGCAGCTCGCCGTGCCGCGCCTGCCGCAGACCGTGCAGCAGCAGGGCATCCGCGTCGCCAAGGCGACCAACAACTTCCTGATGGTGGTGGGCTTCGTCTCGACCGATGGCCGGATGACGAATGCGGACATCTCCGACTTCCTCGTCACCAATGTGCAGGATCCCCTCAGCCGCACGCCGGGCGTGGGCGACTACCAGGTCTTCGGCGCGCAATACGCCATGCGCATCTGGCTCGACCCCGCGAAGCTGGTGAATTTCGGCCTGACGCCGAGCGATGTCGCCAATGCCATCCGCGCCCAGAACGTGCAGGTCGCCAGCGGCGAGATGGGGGCGCTGCCCGCCGTGCCGGGCCAGCAGCTCAACGCCACCGTCATCGGCCCGTCCTACCTGAGCACGCCCGAGCAGTTCGGCAGCATCCTGCTGCGCGTCCGCCAGGACGGGTCCCAGGTGCGGCTGCGCGATGTCGCCCGCGTCGAGATCGGCAGCGAGAACTATGCCATCAGCGCGCTCTTCAACGGCCAGCCCACCGCCGGCATCGGCGTGAAGCTGGCGAGCGGCGCCAATGCGCTCGACACCGCCGATGCCGTCCGCGCCACCATCGAGCGGCTGCGCCCGCTGCTCCCGCAGGGGCTGGAGGTGGTCTACCCCTACGACACGACGCCCTTCGTCGTGTTGTCCATCGAAAGCGTCGTGCACACGCTGATCGAGGCGATCATCCTCGTCTTCCTCGTGATGCTGCTGTTCCTGCAGAACATCCGCGCGACGCTGATCCCGACCATCGCCGTGCCGGTGGTGCTGCTCGGCACCTTCGCGGTGCTGCAGGCGGCGGGCTACAGCATCAACACCCTGACCATGTTCGGCATGGTGCTGGCAATCGGCCTGCTGGTGGATGACGCCATCGTGGTGGTCGAGAACGTCGAGCGCGTGATGGCCGAGGAGCACCTCTCCCCGATCGAGGCCACGCGCCGGTCCATGGACCAGATCACGGGCGCGCTGATCGGCATCGGCATGGTGCTGTCGGCAGTCTTCCTGCCGATGGCTTTCTTCGGCGGCTCCACGGGCGTGATCTACCGCCAGTTCTCCATCACCATCGCGACCGCGATGGGCATGTCGGTGCTGGTGGCGATCTTCTTCACCCCCGCGCTCTGCGCCACCATGCTGAAGCCGCACAAGCCCGGCCAGGAAACGCGCGGATTCTTCGGCTGGTTCAACCGCAGCTTCGACCGCGCCAACCGCGGCTACACGCGCGGCGTGGCGGCAAGCCTGCGCCGTCCCTTCCGCATGATGGTCATCTACGGCGCGCTGCTCGCCGGCCTCGGCATGGCCTTCATGCGCCTGCCCGGCGGCTTCCTGCCGGACGAGGACCAGGGCATCGCCTTCGTGCAGGTCGTCGCCCCGCCCGGTGCGACCGCCGACCGCACGCAGCGCGCGCTGGACGAGGTGACGCGCTACCTGCGGGAGGAGGAGAGCGGCGTCGTCGCCTCGGTCTTCAGCATCAACGGCTTCAGCTTCAGCGGCCGCGGCCAGAATTCCGGCATGGCCTTCGTGAGGCTGCGGGACTGGAAGGAGCGGCCGGGCGCGCAGAACGGCGTCCGTGCCCTGACCGGGCGCGTCATGGCGCGCTTCGCCACCTACCAGGACGCGATGATCTTCGGCTTCGCGCCGCCGGCCATCACGGAACTGGGCAATGCCACCGGCTTCACCTTCCAGTTGCTCGACCAGGGGGGGCGCGGTCATGCGGCGCTCCTGGAAGCGCGCAACCAGCTGCTCGGCATGGCCGCGCAGAGCCCGGTCCTGATGGCGGTGCGGCCGAACGGCCTGGATGACGAGGCGCAGTTCCGCCTGCTGGTGGACTGGGAGCGCGCGAGCGCGCTCGGCCTGACCGTCGCGGACATCAACACGACCATCTCCGCGGCCTGGGGCAGCACCTACGTCAACGACTTCATGGATCGCGGCCGCGTCAAGCGCGTTTATATCCAGGGCGATGCCGAGGCGCGCATGCTCCCCGGCGACCTCGACCGCTGGTTCGTGCGCAACGCGCAGGGCCAGATGGTGCCGTTCTCCGCCTTCGCGCATACCGAATGGGCCTACGGCTCCCCGCGGCTTGAGCGCTTCAACGGCATCCCCTCGCGCGAGATCGCGGGGGCCCCGGCGCCGGGCTTCACCACCGGCGACGCCATGGCGGAGATGGAGCGGCTCGCCGCGCAGCTCCCGCCCGGCTTCGGCCATGCCTGGAGTGGCATCTCCTACGAGGAACGCCAGTCCTCCGGCCAGGCGCCGATGCTCTACGCGTTGTCGCTGCTGGTGGTGTTCCTCTGCCTCGCCGCGCTCTACGAGAGCTGGTCCGTCCCGGCGGCGGTGATGATGGTGGTGCCGCTCGGCGTGCTCGGCGCCGTTGCCGCATCGCTGGGGCGCGGCCTGTCCAACGACGTGTACTTCCAGGTCGGCCTGCTCACCACGATCGGCCTCTCCGCCAAGAACGCGATCCTCATCGTCGAGTTCGCGAAGGAGAACTTCGACCGCGGCATGAGCCTGCTCGATGCCGCGGTGGATGCGGCGCGGCAGCGACTGCGGCCGATCATCATGACCTCGCTCGCCTTCGGCCTCGGCGTGGTGCCGCTGGCCATCTCCACGGGCGCGGGCGCGGGCGGGCAGAACGCCATCGGCACGGGCGTGCTGGGCGGCGTGGCCAGCGGCACGCTGCTCGCCATCGTCTTCGTGCCCGTCTTCTTCCTCGTGGTGCTGCGGCTGTTCCGCACCAGGCCGAAGACCACCGATGTCACCACGCCGGCGCCGCTGCCGGCGGCCGGGGAATGACCATGAATCGCCTTCCTGCCCTGTCCTTCGCGCTGCTGCTGACCGCCGGTTGCAGCCTGATCCCCGACCGGCCGGCGACCGATCCGACGATCGCCGCCGGCTGGCCGGACGGCCCGGCCTATCGCCGAACAACCGCACCCGCCGCCGTGCCGGCCGACCCGGTGCAGGCGGCCGATGCCATCGGCTGGCGGGACGCCTTCAGCGACCCGCGCCTGCAGCGCGCGATCGAGACGGCGCTCGCCAACAACCGGGACCTGCGCGTCGCCGTGCTGAACGTCGCGCTGGCCGAATCGCAGTACCGTGTGCAGCGCGCCGACCTTTTCCCGCAGGTCGGCGCCACCGGCAGCCTCGATGCCAGCCGCACGCCGCTGCCCGTCGCCTCCGCCGCCGTGCCGATCGACGCGACGGCGGGGATCACGCGGCGGATCTACGGCGCCGGCATCGGCTTCAGCGCCTACGAGATCGACCTCTTCGGCCGCGTGCGCAGCCTCAGCACCGCGGCCTTCGAGCGCTACCTCGGCTACGTCGAGACCCGCCGCGCTGCGCAGATCAGCCTGGTGGCGCAGGTCGCCAATGCCTGGCTCGCCATCGCCGCCGACCAGGAGGCGCTCGCCCTGACGGAGCGGACGCTGGCGAACCAGCAGGAGGCCTTCGGCATCACCCGCGCCGGCTATGAGGGCGGGACGGCGACGGAACTCGCGCTGCGCCAGGCCCAGACCTCGGTCGAGACGGCGCGCGCCGGCCTCGAGCGCTATTCCCGGCTGAAGGCGCAGGACATCAACGCGCTGGCGCTGCTGCTCGGCGGCCCGGTGCCGGAGGACGTCCTGCCCACCTCCGTCTCCTCGCTCGGCCGCGCGGTGGCCGAGGTTTCCCCCGGCCTCTCCTCGGACATCCTGCTGCGCCGGCCGGACGTGCTGGCGGCGGAGCGCAACCTGGTCGCGGCGAATGCCGAGATCGGCGCCGCCCGCGCGGCCTTCTTCCCGAGCATCACCCTGACCGCGAACGCCGGCACGGCGAGCGCGGGGCTCTCCCAGCTCTTCGGCGCAGGCAGCGGCGCCTGGACCTTCGCGCCGCAGATCAACCTGCCGATCTTCACCGCCGGGGCGCTGCAGGGCAGCCTCGATGCGGCGCGCATCCGCACCGACATCCAGGTCGCGACCTACGAGCGCACGGTGCAGGGCGCCTTCCGAGAGGTGGCGGACGCGCTGGCCGCCCGCGGCACCTACGACCGGCAGATCGCCGCCCAGCGGGCGCTGGTCGGGGCCTACCAGGATGCCTACCGGCTCGCCCTGCTGCGCTTCCGCAGTGGGCTCGACAACTACCAGGCGCCGCTCGACTCCCAGCGCCAGCTCTTCACCGCGCAACAGGAGCTGATCGCCCTGGAATTGCAACGACTCCAGAACCGTGTCTCGCTATACCGTGCCCTCGGCGGGGGTTGGAACGAACGGAGCGGGACGGTGGTGCAGGCGGGGGCAGGGCGATCATGAGCGCCAGTGCGGAACTTGCGCACCGGCGGCGTCTGCCGGAAGCCGACCGCTGCCGTGTGCTGCGGGAAGCGGCGGAGACGGTGTTCCTGCGCGACGGCTACGCGGCCGCCCACATGGACGAGGTGGCGCGCGCCGCCGGCATGTCCAAGCGCACGCTCTACCAGCACTACGCCTCGAAGGAGGCGCTGTTCGAGGCGGTGATGCTGGACTGCCTCAGCCCCATGGGCATCGACCCCGAGCCGGAGAACGAGCCGCAACTCGGCGCCGCCTTGCGCGGCATGCTGGTCTCGCTCACGCGCCACTTGTTCGAGCCGCGGCAGGTCGCGATCTTCCGCCTGGTCATCGCCGAGGTGAAGCGTTCCCCCGAACTCGCCGACGCCTTCCATCGCGCCGGACCAGGCCGTGGCGCCAGTTCCATCGAGCGCCGCCTGGCGGCGGAGATGGCGCAGGGCCGGCTGCGGCTGTCGGATGCGCGCCAGGCCGCCCGCATGCTGTTCGGGATGGCCATCGGCGCGGCGCACATGGCGCTGCTGCTCGGCCTGCAGGGCCCGCCCACGGAGGCGGAGATGGAACGGGTCGTCGGCGAGGCCGTGGAGGTCTTCCTGCGCGGGGCATTGGCGCCTCCGGGCCGCTGACGGCAGGGAGGTCCGCGGGTCAGGGCCCGATCCCGAGCGGGCCTTTCCGGCCCCGGGGGCTGGCGCTCCGGGGCTTCGTTCAGCCGTGGGATCCTGGCCCGGGATGGGCCGGCAGCCTCACGGCGAAGGAATGCGCGGTCGCGTGCCGGCCATCGGCATCCGGCACAGCGCGTTCACGGCTTCCTGCGCGGTGATGGCGTCAGCCGCCGGCGGAAAAGCGCCCGACCAGACGGTGCCGGTCCCCGGCATGCCAGAGCCGCGCGAAGGTGACGGGCGTGGCGCCGTTCCAGGTGCGACGTTCGACCACAAGCGCCGCGTCGCCCGCGTTCATGCCGAGCAGTTTCGCGACGCCGGCGGGCGCAGCGGCGGCGTGGATGGCGTGCTCCGCCTCGGTCCATGGCACGTGGTCGAGCAGCCAGCGGCCGGGCGGCGCGGCCGTGAACGGCTCCTCCGCAGCACCCGGCGCGGCGTCGAGATTGACGAGGCGTTCCTCCACCTGCGCGGGCTTGCCGTCCGAGAGGTGGCGCGTCGTGATGTCGAGCAGCAGCCTGCCGGCGGGAATGTCCATCTCGTCCCTCTTCGCCGGACGCACCGCGCGGGAGAGAATCTCGAAGCGGTGCTCGTGGCCCGCAGCGCGGATCTCGGCGCCGATGTCCCAGATCTCGAACACCGCACGGCCGCGCGCCTCCGGGCTCGCCACCGTGCCGGCGCGGCGGTTGCGGCGCACGAGGCCTTCGGCGGCCAGCGCGGCGACGGCCCGATGCACCGTCATGCGCGATGCGCCGAACAGTGCCATCAGTTCGCTCTCGGGCGGGATGCGGCCGCCGGGCGGGATGCGGCCGGTGAGGATGGCGGAGCTGAGCGCGCGACGGATCTGCGCGTGCATCGGGCCTTCGCCGTCGAGGACGAAGGCGCTCATGTCGTGAGGATGCGCGCGAGGGTGGCGGCGACGCGGCGCTCGGCCGCCGCGCGCGCGGAATGCGTGCCGTCCTCGACGACGCGCGCACCGCGTACCCAGACCTCGCGGATCGCACCCTCGCGCGAGGCGAAGAGCAGGGTGTCGAGGCGCCGGTCGCCGTCCCGTGCGGCGAAGGCGGGGTGATCCGGATCGAGCAGCACCAGGTCGGCATGGGCACCCGGCACGATGCCCGCGGGACCGGCGGCAAGCGCCTGCGTTCCGCCTGCGACCGCCGCCTGCCACAGCGCGCGCGCGGTCGAGCCGCCGCGCGGCGCCAGCGCGTTGCGCGTCCGCTGCGCGAGGCGCTGGGAATACTCGAGGGTGCGCAGTTCCATCGCTGCCGAGACAAGCACGTTGGAATCCGTGCCCACGCCGAACCGTCCGCCCGCGGCGCGGTAGGCCACGGCAGGGAAGATGCCGTCGCCGAGGTTGCTCTCGGTGACCGGGCAGAGCCCCACCACCGCGCCGGCTTGCGCGACACGCGTGAGTTCGGCCGCCGTTCCGTGCGTCGCGTGGATCAGGCACCAGCGTGCATCGACGAGCCCGGCTTCGAGCAGCGCGGCGATCGGCGGCAGGCCGAGGATGCGCAGCGAGGCCTCGACCTCCTTCGCCTGTTCCGCGGCATGGATGTGCAGGGGTTCGCCGGGCTGCGCCATGGTGGCGACGGCGCCGATCTCCGCGATCGTCGCGGCACGCAGGGAATGCGGCGCCAGGCCAAGATTTGAACCCGGCAGGCCCGCGATGGCGCGGCGGCTGCCCTCGACCAGCGCGGCGAAGCCGTCGAGGCCGTTCAGGAAGCGTCGCTGCCCCGCCACTGGCGGTGCGCCGCCGATCTCCCCATGCGCGTAGAAGCAGGGCAGCAGCGTCAGGTTGATGCCGGTCGCATGCGCGGCGGCAGCGATGCGCACGGCCATCTCGGCGCGGTCGGCATATGGCGCGCCGCCCGGCGCGTGATGCAGGTAGTGGAACTCGCCGACGCGGGTGAAACCGGCCTCCAGCATCTCCGCATAGGCCAGTATCGCGATCGCCTCGACATCCTCGGGGGTGAGGTGGGCGAGGAAGCGGTACATCAGTTCACGCCAGGTCCAGAAGGAATCCTCGCTGTCGCCGGCGTGTTCCGTCAGGCCCGCCATGCCGCGCTGGAAGGCGTGGGAATGCAGGTTCGGCAGGCCCGGGATCGCCACCAGGCGGCCGGGTTCGGCGTCTGGCACCACCGCGCCGATGCGGCCTTCGGCGTCGATCTCCACCCGCACGTTCCGCCGCCAGCCTTCGGGCAGCAGGGCCTCGGCAAAAACCATCTTGCGCATCGGCACGGCTCCGGAGCAGAATAATGTCTATACAATAACTCCGCTGATCCAGCCTGGCCAGCGCGGAAAATGGGAGACGCGGCGCGTGGCGGCACCGAAGGCCGATCTGCTGCTGACCGGGGCGCGGCTCGCCACGATGGCGGGCGCGTCCGGTCTCGGCGTGGTGGAAGACGGGGCGGCGGCGATCCGGGACGGGCGCATCGCCTGGGCGGGGCCACGGGCGGAAGCGCCCGCGATCGATGCGGCGGAGCGCCTCGATTGCAAGGGGCGCTGGGTGACGCCGGGCCTCGTCGATTGCCATACGCACCTGGTCTTCGCGGGCAACCGTGCGGACGAATTCGCGCGGCGGCTTGCCGGCGAATCCTATGCCGACATCGCGCGCTCCGGCGGTGGCATCGCCGCGACGGTGCGCGCGACGCGGGCGGCGGATGAGGGCGCGCTGCTGGCGGCCTCGCTGAAGCGCCTCGATGCGCTGCTCGCCGAGGGCTTGACCACCGTCGAGGTCAAGTCCGGCTACGGGCTGGACGAAGAGACGGAGTTGCGCCAACTGCGCGTCGCCCGCGCGCTGGCTCGGCATCGGCGGGTGTCGATTGCCCCGACATACCTGGGCGCCCACGCGGTGCCGCCGGGCGGGGACCGCGCTGCCTATCTTGACCTGGTCTGCGACCACATGATCCCGCGCATTGCGTCCGAGGGTCTGGCCGATGCCGTGGACGTCTTCCAGGAGGGCATCGCCTTCAGCGCGGAGGAATGCGCCCGCGTCTTCGCGGCCACGCGCGCCGCCGGGCTGAAGGTGAAGTCGCATGCCGACCAGCTCAGCGACGGCAACGGCGCGGCGCTGGCGGCGGAGCACGGCGCGCTGTCCGCCGATCATCTCGAATACACGAACGATGCCGGTGCGGTGGCCATGGCACGCGCGGGCACCGTCGCCGTGTTGCTGCCCGGCGCCTTCCTGATGCTGAACGAGACGCGCAGGCCCCCCATCGCCGCCTTCCGCGCCGCCGGCACGCGCATGGCAGTGGCGACGGACCTCAATCCCGGCTCTTCGCCCATCGCCTCGCCCCGCGTCTGCGGGACGCTGGCCTGCGTGCTGTTCGGCATGACCGTGGAGGAAGTGCTGCGCGGCTTCACCATCGAAGCCGCGCACGCCCTCGGCCGCGGCGATCGCATCGGCAGCATCGAGGCCGGCAAGGACGCGGACCTCGCTATCTGGTCGGTCGAAACACTGTCGGAACTCGTCGCGCAGATCGGCCCGTCGCCGCTCTTCGCGCGATTTCACCAGGGGGTGCGCGCATGACCGCGATGCTGACGCCGGGCGCCGTGCCGCTGGCCGCCTGGGGCGCCATCCTGGATGGCGCGGCGATCCCGCTCGACCCGCGCGCGCGGGAGGCGGTGGACCGCGGCGCGGCGGCCGTCGCGCGCGTCATCGCGGCCGGGGAGACCGTCTATGGCGTGAACACCGGCTTCGGCAAGCTGGCCTCCGTGCGCATCGGCGACGGCGACCTCGCCACGCTGCAGCGGAACCTCATCCTGTCGCATGCCTGCGGGGTCGGCGCGCCGCTGCCGGCCGGCGTCGTGCGGCTGATCATGGCGATGAAGGCGGCGAGCCTCGGCCGCGGCGCCTCAGGCGTGCGGTGGGCAGTCGTCGCGTTGATCGAGGCCATGCGCGCGAAAGGCGTGCTGCCGGTGATCCCGGCCAAGGGCTCGGTCGGTGCCTCGGGCGACCTGGCGCCGCTCGCGCATCTGACGGCGGCCATGCTGGGCGAGGGCACCACACTGCCCAACGCGCCGGCCGCCGATGCGCTGCGCGCGGCCGGGCTCGCGCCGGTCACGCTCGGGCCGAAGGAAGGGCTCGGGCTGATCAACGGGACGCAGGTTTCGACGGCGATCGCGCTGGCCGGCCTCTTCGCCGCGGAGCGCGTCTTTCGCGCTGCCCTGGTGACGGGCGCGCTGACGGTCGATGCGCTGCGCGGTTCCGACACCCCCTTCGACGCGCGCATCCATGCGCTGCGCGGCCACGCCGGCCAATCGGAGGTCGCCGACGCGCTGCGCGCACTGCTGGCCGGCAGCGCGATCCGCGAGAGCCATCGCCTCGGCGACGACCGCGTGCAGGACCCGTATTCGCTGCGCTGTCAGCCGCAGGTCATGGGCGCCGTGCTGGACCTTCTGCGTTTCGCCGCGCGCACGCTGGAAACCGAGGCCAACGCCGTCACCGACAATCCGCTGGTGCTGGAAGACGGGAGCATCGTCTCCGGCGGCAATTTCCACGCCGAGCCCGTCGCCTTCGCCGCCGACCAGATCGCCATCGCGCTCGCCGAGATCGGCAGTCTTTCCGAGCGCCGCATCGCCCTGCTGGTGGACCCGGTGATGAGCGGGCTGCCAGCCTTCCTCGCGCGCGATGCCGGGTTGAATTCCGGGCTGATGATCGCCCAGGTCACGGCTGCGGCGCTCGCATCCGAGAACAAGCAGCGCGCAACGCCGGCGAGCGTGGATTCCCTGCCCACCTCCGCCAATCAGGAGGACCATGTCTCCATGGCGACGCATGCTGCGTACCGGCTTCTCGACATGGCGGCGAACGCGGCATCGATCATCGGCATCGAGGCGCTCGCCGCAGCAGAGGCGCTGGAGCATCGGCGGCCACTGGCTTCGTCCGCGCCGCTCGAAGCTGCGCATGCAGCGGTGCGCGCGCGCATCGCGCCGCTGCTGGCGGACAGGTTCCTGGCGCCCGATATCGCCACTGCAACGGCGATGGTGGGGGAGGGGGCGCTCGCCGGGGCCACGGGGCTGGCGCTGCCAGGGGTCGCGCCGTGATGCGAGAGGGCCCCGCCCTCTCGCGCTCTCCCGCCAAAGGCCGAAAGGCCTATGGAAACCATGGCTTTGGCGCCGGGGATGATCGGCGTTTTCCAACCGGCGTGGCGACACTGGCCGCGATCGCAGCCAGGCATTCGCGGGTGAGTTCCCCTGAACTGCTTGGCAAGACCCGGGCGCTGCCTTTCTCGCCCAACGCCAGGTCAAGGTTCCCAAAGGCCTTTCGGCCTTTGGCGGGGTGGTTTGGAGGGGCGGCGCCCCTCCAACGCCCCACCATGAGGAAGGTCCCGCCCGCATGAACCGCATCGCCAATTCCCGCATCGTCACCGCCCCTCGCGGTCCTGTCCCCATCTGCCAGACCTGGGGCGCCGAGGCAGCGATGCGCATGCTGATGAACAACCTGGACCCCGAGGTCGCGGAGAAGCCCGACGAGCTCGTCGTTTATGGCGGCATCGGCCGCGCGGCGCGCGACTGGGACGCCTTCGACCGCATCGTCTCCTCGCTGAAGGGGCTCGAGCCCGAGGACACGCTGCTCGTCCAATCCGGCAAGCCGGTCGGCATCTTCCGCACCACGGCGGATTCGCCGCGCGTGCTGATCGCGAACTCCAACCTGGTGCCGCATTGGGCGACCTGGGAGAAATTCCACGAGCTCGATCGCAAGGGCCTGATGATGTACGGCCAGATGACGGCCGGTTCCTGGATCTACATCGGCAGCCAGGGCATCGTGCAGGGCACCTACGAGACCTTCGCCGAGGTCGGCCGCCAGCACTACCGCGGCAATCTCGCAGGCAAGTGGATCCTGACGGGCGGCCTCGGCGGCATGGGCGGCGCGCAGCCGCTGGCGGCGACGATGGCCGGTGCCTCGATGATCGCGGTGGAATGCCAGCCCAGTCGCATCGAGATGCGCCTGCGCACGCGCTACCTCGATGCGCGCGCCGAGACGCTCGACCATGCGCTCGCGATGATCGACGCGGCGAGGAAGGAAGGCCGCGCCGTCTCCGTCGGCCTGCTCGGCAATGCGGCGGAGATCTTTCCGGAGATCCTCCGCCGCGGCATCCGCCCCGACGCCGTCACCGACCAGACCAGCGCGCATGACCCGCTGAACGGCTACCTCCCCGCCGGCTGGACGCTCGCGGAATGGGAGGACCGGCGCGAACGCGACCCGGCTGGCACCATCCTCGCCGCCAAGCGCTCGATGGCGGTGCATGTCGAAGCCATGCTCGGCTTCCATCGCGCCGGCATCCCGGTGCTCGACTACGGCAACAACATCCGGCAGATGGCGCTGGAGATGGGCGTCGAGCACGCCTTCGACTTCCCGGGCTTCGTGCCCGCCTATATCCGCCCGCTCTTCTGCCGCGGCATCGGGCCCTTCCGCTGGGCCGCGCTGTCGGGCGATCCGGAGGACATCGCGCGGACCGACGCCAAGGTGCGGGAATTGCTGCCGGATGACGCGCACCTGCACAATTGGCTCGACATGGCGGGCAAGCGCATCTCCTTCCAGGGCCTGCCGGCGCGCATCTGCTGGGTCGGCCTCGGCGACCGGCACCGGCTTGGCCTCGCCTTCAACGAGATGGTGGCGAAGGGTGAGCTCAAGGCGCCGATCGTGATCGGGCGCGACCATTTGGATTCCGGCTCCGTCGCTTCACCCAATCGCGAGACCGAGGCGATGAAGGACGGCTCGGACGCCGTCTCCGACTGGCCGCTGCTGAATGCGCTGCTGAATACGGCCTCGGGCGCCACCTGGGTGTCGCTGCACCATGGCGGGGGCGTCGGCATGGGCTTTTCCCAGCACGCCGGCATGGTGATCGTGGCGGACGGGACGGAAGCCGCGGCGAAGCGCCTTGCCCGCGTGTTGTGGAATGACCCCGGCACCGGCGTGATGCGCCATGCCGATGCCGGCTACGACATCGCCATCGAGCATGCGAAGCGGATGGGGATGAAACTGCCCGCGCTCGGGATTGGCATCTGAGGGCTGCTTCGCCCGGATCATCGCGACCTGTCGGCGGCAGGCCCGGCGTCACGCCTGCGATGCGTGTTCGCGGCGCATGGGTCCGGGCACGCGGCTCGCCATCGGCAGCCTGGGATGCTCTTCCCGTCCTCCGGCCTTGCACCGTGATTGACATGCCGCGAAGAGCCGGCCGATAAGCCGCCTGATCCTGCGGGAGAGAGAGGCGGTCTGCGCCTCCGCCGAAGGCGCAAGCTCCCATAATCGCTCAGGCATACCGAACCGCGGGATCGTGTTGCCGTCTGGAGAGAGGTCGCGACGCCGGACGGCGCGCCGCGGCCCACCGAAGGGGCCGGCTCCGCGAGGAGCCGAAACTCTCAGGTAAAAGGACAGGGGGAGAGGCGCACCGGGATCCGCTTGCGAGCGCGTCCTGCCTCTGTCCGGAGCCGTTTTCCCGATGAATTCGCTTCTGCCCTCGATCTCCGTGCTGACCGTCATCTACCCGGTGGCCATCGCGGCCGAGGCCATGTCCGGCGCGCTCGCCGCCGGGCGCCGCAACATGGACATCTTCGGCGTCGCCGTGATCGCCTTCGTCACCGCGCTGGGCGGCGGCACCATCCGCGACCTGATCCTCGGCCGCTTTCCCATCGGCTGGACCCAACATCCGGAATACGTCTACCTGGTGATCTCCGCCGGTCTGCTGACCACGGTGATCGCGCCCTTCATGCACAATCTGAAGCGCGTGTTCCTCGTGCTCGACGCGATGGGGCTGATCGCCTTCTCGCTGATCGGTTGCAGTGTCGCGGTGGAGATGGAATATCCGACCGTCGTCGCCATCATGGCCGGCATGATCACGGGCATCTGCGGCGGCATCCTGCGCGACGTGCTGTGCAACCAGGTGCCGGTGGTGTTCCGCCGCGAGCTCTACGCGAGCGTCTCGCTCGCCGTCTGCGGGATGTTCCTGACCCTGCGGGCGTTCGGCGTCGATGCCGACCTGAACACCGCGGTCAGCTTCGCCGCCGGGCTGTTGCTGCGCCTGGTGGCGATCTGGGGCGGCTGGAAGCTGCCGACCTTCTCCTACCAGCAGCGCTGGGAGTGAGGGCGCCGGAGACTGGCCTCGGCTTGTTCACAGCCGAGGCCCACTCTCACGCCGCATCCTTCAGCCACGGCAGTTCAGGGCCGACCGGGACGATCCCGGTGGGGTTGAGCGCCTTGATGGAGTAGTAGCCGCGCTTGACGTGGTCCATGTTCACCGTCTCGCGCACGCCGGGAATGGCGAGTACGCGTTCCACATAGGCCTGCAGGCGCGGGTGGTCGGCGATCCGGCGCAGGTTGCACTTGAACAGGCCGTGATAGGCCGCATCGAAGCGCACCAGCGTCACGAAGAGGCGGATATCCGCCTCGGTCAGTTGCCCGCCGACCAGGAAGGCGCGGTCCGCGAGGTGGCGTTCCAGTTCGCCCAGCATCGCGAAGACGCCGCGGAAGGCCTCCTCATACGCCTTCTGCGTCGTGGCGAAGCCGGCCCGGTACACGCCGTTGTTCAGCGCCGGATAGACGCTGTCGTTGATGCGGTCGATCTCCGGCGCCAGCGCCTTCGGATAGAGGTCGAATGCGCCGGATGCGAGCGTGCCGAAGCCGCTGTTGAACATGCGCACGATGTCGGCGGATTCGTTGTTCACGATGGTGCCGCGCTGCCGGTCCCACAGCACCGGCACCGTCGCGCGGCCGGTGAAGTCCGGGTCGGCGCGGCTGTAGAGCTCGTGCATGTAGGTCGCGCCGTTGATGGCATCCGGCGTGGAGCCGGGGTAGTCGCCGAAGCGCCAGCCTTGATCCGTCAGCGCCGGCTCGACGACGGAAAGCGAGACGATGTCCTCCAGCCGCTTCAGCCTGCGTGCGATCAGCGTGCGCGACGCCCAGGGGCAGATCAGAGCGACATAGAGGTGGTAGCGCCCGGGCTCGGCCTTGAAGCCGCCTTCGCCGGTCGGCCCTGGGGCACCGTCCGGCGTCACCCAGTTGCGGAAGCTTGAGGTCTGGCGGAGGAAGCGCCCCTGCTCGTCCTTGGCCTGCACCGGATGCCAGTCGGCCGACCACTTTCCCTTCACAAGCATGGGGCGTCTCCTGTCTTCGAATAGTCCGGCGGCATCGGTCAGCGGCCCTGGTCGGTGCCGAAGGGCGTGCGGCGCAGCGCGCAGGCGCCGTCGCCGAGCAGCGCCAGGACCAGCAGGCCGAGGATCCAGAAGGCAGGGTATTCCCAGCCGCCATTGGCGTTGTCGAAGAAGAAGCCGGCCGCGCCGTGCACCGTGAAGATGGCGCCGAGCAGGACCGGGATCAGCGCCAGCGCGGCCAGCCGCGCCCAGACGCCGAGGATCAGCGCCAGGCCGCCTGCCACTTCCGCGAGGATGGTGAGGTAGGCCAGCGCCGGCGGCAGGCCGAGGCTGCTGAAGAACTGCGCGGTGCCTGCGGGGGTGAAGACGAAGATCTTCAGCCCCGCATGGGCCAGGAACAGCCCACCGAGGCCAAGGCGCAGCAGCAGCGCGGCAACGGGGGCGGTGCGGGTGTCGATCATGGGAGAGGTCTTCCACATCGGTTGCGGTGCGACGGTTATCGGCCCACTCGATGCTTTCGATAATTCGACAAATTATGATAACATTTCACACTCATGGGGTGAAATGAGAATGCTCGACCGCGTCACCGGCATGGAGGTCTTCTCCCGCGTCGCGGCGCTCGGCAGCCTATCCGCGGCGGGGCGCGCGCTCGGCATGTCCCAGACCATGGTCACCAAGCACATGGCGGCGCTCGAGGAGCGCCTTGGGGTCAAGCTGCTGCATCGAAGTACGCGGCGCGTCACGCCGACCGAGGCAGGCCGCCGCTACCTCGAGTTGGTGGACCGCATCCTGCCCGACCTCGCGGAAGCCGAGGCGCTGGTCGCGGCCGAGCGCATCGAGGTGAGCGGGACGCTGCGGGTGAATGCGCCGGTCTCCTTCGGCATGCGGCGGCTGGCGCCGCTGCTGGCGGGCTTCTCGGGGCGGCATCCGGCGCTCACGGTGGATCTCGGCCTGAACGACCGCGTGGTGGACCTGGTGGAGGAAGGCTGGGACGTCGCCATCCGGATCGGCACGCTGACGGACGGTGCGCTCATCGCCCGCCGCATCGCGCCCTGCCCGATGATGGTCTGCGCCGCGCCGGCCTACCTCGCGGCGCACGGCGTGCCCGGCTCGGTGCATGACCTGCCGGGGCATAATTGCCTCGGCTACACCCTCTCCCGCGCGGTGGGGGCGGAGCGCTGGCACTTCGCGGGGGATGTCTCCGTTCCGGTGCGCGGCACGCTCCGCGCGAGCAACGGCGACGCGCTGCTGGCCGCGGCGCTGGAGGGGCTCGGCATCATCTACCAGCCGGACTTCCTGGTGGCGGAGGAGGTGCACAACGGGCGGCTTGTTCCGCTGACACTCGATGTGCCGCCGATCGAGCTGCCCGGCATCCATGCCGTCTATCCGGCCAACCGCCGCCCGCCGGCGAAGCTCCGCGCCTTCATCGACTTCCTGGTGGAGGCGCTGCCGCGATAGTCCGCGGGACCGGCATTCCGGGCCGCGGTCACGCGGCGCGATCTCGCCGCCGTCGCGCAGCCACGCCCTGGGTCCTTCGCGCCGAACACAGGCGCTTCGGATTGCATTCGCGTAATCCCTTTGGTATGCGGCGCGGGTTCCGTAATACGACATGAATGGCCACTTCCTGCGCAGGGAAGTGTGGGCCTTTCGACACTCACCTCCGGCCCCTCCTCGGCGCCGGGCGACAGAAAACGGGGTTGCCGCGTCCGAAGGACGGGCCGCCCGCGCGCCGTGGAGGAAGGGATGAGCATCGCGGATCGCGTCTCGGCAGATGACGTCATCCTCAACCTTGAAGCGACCGACAAGCGCGACCTGCTGGAGACGCTGGCGGGCGAGGCCGCGCGACGGCTCGACCGCCCCAAGTCGGAGATTCTCGGCGCTCTGCAGGACCGCGAGGCGCTGGGGTCGACCGCGCTCGGTCGGGGCGTGGCCCTGCCGCATGCCCGGTTGGTCGGCGATCACCCGCCGCTGATGCTCGTTGCCCGCCTCCGCCGCCCGATCGACTATGAATCGCGCGACGAGGAGCCGGTGGATCTCGTGATCCTCGTGCTCTGGCCCGACGCGTCGCCCGAGGGCTTCCTGCCCGCACTGTCCGACACCTGCCGGGCGCTGCGTGAGCCACAGGCGTTGCGGCGGCTGAGGGCAGCGGCCTCGGCCGAGGAAGTGCGAGCCCTGTTCGAACGCTACGGCGGTGCGGACGCCGGATCGGCGGAGGACGAGTGATGTACCCAGCCATGCCGGCACGGCCGATCCTGACGCACAGCACGGCCGGCCGCCAGGATGGCTGACGCCACGCTCCTGCTGATCCTCGTGGGCCTGCCCTTCGCCGGCGCAGCCGTGGCCGGCCTGATGCCGACGGGCGCCCGCAACGCCGCATCCATCCTCGCCGGCGCCGTCGCGCTCGCCGGCCTCGGCCTGGTCGGGGCGGCCTATCCCGTGGTCTCCGAGGGCGGCGTGCTGCGCGCCGAATTCGCGTGGATGCCGACGCTTGGGCTGAACCTCGTGCTTCGGATGGATGGCTTCGCCCTGATCTTCGCCGGCATGGTGACGGGGATCGGCGCGCTCGTGGTGCTCTATGCGCGGTACTACATGTCGTCGGACGATCCGGTGCCGCGCTTCTTCTCCTTCCTGCTCGCCTTCATGGGGGCGATGACCGGTGTCGTGGTCTCGGGCAACCTCATCCAGCTGGTCTTCTTCTGGGAACTGACGAGCCTCTTTTCCTTCCTGCTGATCGGGTACTGGCACCATACCGCCGCCGCGCGCGACGGGGCGCGCATGGCGCTGACCATCACGGGCGCGGGCGGGCTCGCGCTGTTCGCGGGCGTCCTGGTGCTCGGCCACATCGTCGGCAGCTACGACCTCGACGCCGTGCTGGCCGCTGGCGACCGGATCCGCGAGCACCCGCTCTACCTGTCGGCGCTGATCCTCATCCTGCTCGGCGCCCTGACCAAGAGCGCGCAATTCCCCTTCCACTTCTGGCTTCCGCACGCCATGTCGGCGCCGACGCCGGTGTCCGCCTACCTGCACTCGGCGACGCTGGTGAAGGCGGGGGTGTTCCTGATGGCTCGGCTCTGGCCGGTGCTGTCGGGCACCGATGCCTGGATCCTCATCGTCGGAACGGCGGGGCTGATCACCCTGGTGATCGGCGCCTTCATCGCCATCTTCCAGAACGACCTGAAGGGGCTGCTGGCCTATTCGACCATCAGCCACCTGGGCCTCATCACGCTGCTGCTCGGGCTGAACAGCAAGCTCGCCCTGGTCGCGGCGGTGTTCCACACGCTGAACCACGCGGCCTTCAAGGCATCCCTGTTCATGGCCGCCGGGATCATCGACCATGAGACCGGCACGCGCGACATCAGGCGTCTGTCCGGCCTGAACCGATCCATGCCCTTCACCTCGCGGCTCGCGCTGGTCGCGGCGGCCGCGATGGCGGGCGTCCCGCTGCTGAACGGCTTCCTCTCCAAGGAGATGTTCTTCGCCGAGGCCCTCTCGGCCGAGGCGGCGCTGCCTGGCGTGCTGAACATCCTGCCCCTGGCCGCCATGCTGGCGAGCGCCTTCGCCGTCACCTACTCCCTGCGCTTCATCCACGGCGCCTTCTTCGGGCCGGATCCCGTGGACCTGCCGCGCCAGCCGCATGAGCCCGTCGCCTGGATGCGCTTCCCGGTGGAGATCCTGGTGCTCGGCTGCATCATGGTCGGCGTCCTCCCGGCCGCGACGATCGGGCCATTCCTGGACGTAGCGGTCCGCTCGGTGCTCGGCGACGATGTGCCGTACTACAGCCTGGCGGTCTGGCACGGCTTCAATCGCCCGCTGGTGATGAGTTTCGTCGCGCTGGCCGGCGGCGTCCTGCTCTACCTGCTCCTGCAGCGGCGCCTGCAGAGCGGCGAGGACGGTCCGCCGCTGATCCGCCGGATCGACGGGCGCCGAATCTTCGAGCGCACGATGGTCTTCCTCTCCTGGCGCCTCGCGCGACGGGTCGAGGGGCTGACCGGCACGCGGCGGCTGCAGCCGCAACTGCGCCTGATCGTCGGCGCGGCAATCCTCGCGGCCGTGGCGGCCGTATGGCTGCGCGGCCTCGGGCCGGGCAACCTGAAGCCCTCGCCGGTGGATCCGGTGCTGGCGCTGATCTGGATGGTCGGCGCGGCCTGCGCCCTGGGCGCGGCCTGGCAGGCCAAGTTCCATCGCCTCGCCGCGCTGATCCTGCTCGGCGGGGTCGGGCTGGTGGTCTGCATCACCTTCGTCTGGTTCTCGGCTCCCGACCTCGCGCTGACGCAGCTGACGGTGGAGGTCGTGACCACGGTGCTGCTGCTGCTCGGCCTGCGCTGGCTGCCGAAGCGGCTCCAGGTCGCCGATGAGCGCGGGCCGGAGGTTCTCACGCGCACGCGCCGCATCCGCGATCTAACGCTGGCGGTGGCGGCCGGCGGCGGCATGGCCCTGTTCGCCTACGCGGTCATGACGCGCACGCCGCCCGAGTTGCTGGCGCAGGATTTCCTCCGGCGCGCCTACACGGAGGGCGGCGGCACCAATGTGGTCAACGTGATCCTCGTGGATTTCCGCGGCTTCGACACCCTGGGCGAGATCTTCGTGGTGGCGACCGTGGCTCTCGTGACCTACGCGCTGCTGCGACGTTTCCGCCCCGCCCCCGACAGCGTGGAACTGCCCGAGCCGCAGCGCGACCAGCTCGAGGCCGACGCCGCCCGGATGCGTGATGGCGAGGCCGGGCGCCTCGCCGACTGGCTGATCGTGCCCTTCACCCTGACCCGGCTGATCTTCCCGGTCATGCTCACCGTCGCGGTGTTCCTGCTGCTGCGCGGGCACGACCTGCCGGGCGGCGGCTTCTCGGCCGGCATGGTCGTCGCGATCGCCATCATCCTGCAGTACATGATCGGCGGCACGGACTGGACGGAGCGCCGGCTTCGGCTGCTCCCGCAGCTCTGGGTCGGGGTCGGGCTGCTGCTTGCAACGGGCACGGGCCTTGCCGCCTGGTTCTTCGGCCGCCCCTTCCTGACCACGTATTTCGCCTATGCCGAGCTGCCCGTCATCGGAAGGATCCCGACCGCGAGCGCGCTGCTGTTCGATATCGGCGTCTTCGCCCTGGTGGTCGGCGCCACGCTGCTGATGCTGGTCGCGCTGGCGCACCAGTCGGTGCGCGGTCACCGCGCCACGCCGCGCCCGCCGGCCGCTCCGGCGACGCGAGAGGCAGCGCGCGCCGCAGCGGCGGGAGAAGATTGATGGAACTTGTCGTCTCCATCGGGATCGGCGTGCTGGTCGGCTCGGGGGTGTGGCTGCTGTTGCGGCCGCGGACCTTCCAGGTGGTCATCGGCCTTTGCCTGCTGTCCTACGCCGTGAACCTCTTCATCTTCTCGACCGGCGGGCTGCGCAGCGGCGCGGCGGCGATCCTCGCGCCCGGGGAGGCGGGCAGCCTCGCGCAATACGCCGACCCGGTGCCCCAGGCCCTGGTTCTGACGGCCATCGTGATCGGGTTCGCGACCACGGCGCTGCTGCTCGTACTGCTGCTGGCCGCGCGCGGCCTGACCGGGACCGACCATGTGGACGGCCGGGAGCGCGGGCGATGACCGGCTGGATGAACCACCTCGTGATGGCGCCGATCGTGGTGCCCATGCTGGCGGGCAGCTTGATGATCCTCGCCGGCGACCGCTGGCGTGGCCTGGCGGTGGCGCTCGGGCTCGTCTCGACCCTGGCGCTCGTCGTGCTCGCCGTGACGATGCTCGCCGTTGCGGATGAGCCGGTGGTGCGGATCTACCGGCTCGGCGACTGGCCCACGCTGTTCGGCATCGTGCTGGTGCTCGACCGGCTCTCGGCGCTGATGCTCGTGCTGGCTGCCGTGCTCGGGCTGTCCGCCTTCGTCTTCTCGCTCGCGCGCTGGCATCGCGCCGGCGCGCATTTCCATCCTCTGTTCCAGTTCCAGCTCATGGGGCTGAACGGCGCCTTCCTGACCGGCGACCTGTTCAACCTCTTCGTGTTCTTCGAGGTGATGCTGGCCGCGTCCTACGGCATGGCGCTGCATGGTTCCGGCACGGCGAGGGTGCGCGCAGGGCTGCATTACATCGTGATCAACCTGCTCGCCTCGCTGCTGTTCCTCATCGGGGTGAGCGCGGTCTACGGCATCGCAGGGACGCTCAACATCGCGGACCTCGCGATGCGCATGCGCGACATCGCGGCCGGTGACCGGGCGGTGCTCGAGGCCGGCCTCGCGGTGCTCGGCATCGCCTTCCTGGTCAAGGCGGCGATGTGGCCGCTCGGCTTCTGGCTGCCCGGCACCTATTCCGCGGCCTCCGCGCCCGCCGCGGCGATCCTGTCCATCCTCAGCAAGGTTGGGGTCTATGCGATCCTGCGCGTCTGGCTGCTGCTGTTCGGGGCGGAAGCGGGCGCCTCGGCGGGTTTCGGCGGTGGCTGGCTGCTGGTGGGCGGATTGCTCACCATCGCCTTCGGCTCGGTCGCCGTGCTGGCGACGCAGAACCTCTCGCGCCTCGCGGGGGCGAGCGTGCTGGTGTCCTCCGGCACCCTGCTCGCGGCGATCGGGGCAGGGCAGGTGTCGGTGACTGGCGGCGCGCTGTTCTACCTGGCGAGTTCCGTGCTCGCGATCGGCGCCTTCTTCCTGCTCATCGAACTTGTCGAGCGCGGCCGCGAGGTAGGCGCCGACGTCCTCGCGGTGACGCGCGAGGCCTTCGGCGCAGGCGCGGAGGAAGACGAGGCCGACGCCCATGAGGAGGTCGGCGTCGCCATTCCCGGCACCGTGGCGATCCTCGGGTCAGCCTTCATGGCCTGCGCCGTGCTGCTGGCCGGGCTGCCGCCGCTGTCCGGCTTCCTGGCGAAGTTCGCGATCCTTGCTCCACTGCTCGGCCATGGTGATGCGGGCCTGCCGGCGGCGAACTGGGCGCTGCTGGCGGCGCTGGTGCTCTCCGGCCTCGCGACCGTGATCGCCCTGCTGCGCGCCGGGATCGAGGTCTTCTGGGCCTCCCCCGCGGCCAAGGCGCCGCGCGTCGGGCTGGTCGAGATCGCGCCCGTCGGCTTGCTGCTCGCGCTCTGCGTCGCGCTGACGGTCGGGGCGGGCCCGGTGATGGGCTACATGCAGGCGACGGCGCAATCGCTGCATGCCCCGCAGGACTACCTTGGCGCGGTGACGGGGGCGCCGGCGCGCGCCCCAAGGGGCGGCGAATGAGGCGCTGGCTTCGCTATCCCCTGCTGACGCTGGCCCTGCTGGGGCTGTGGCTGCTCCTGAACGAGAGCGTCTCCCCGGGTGCCTTCCTGCTCGGCGGGATGCTCGCCCTCGGCGGCGCCGGCGCCTTCGCGGCGCTGACCCCGCCCAGGCCGCGGGTGCGGCGCCTGGCGGCGGTGCTCCGGCTGCTGCGCGACGTGCTGGTGGAGGTGGTGAGGTCGAACAACGCCGTCGCCCGCATCATCCTCCAGCCGGGGAGGGCGCAGGGGCGGCGGTCCGGTTTCGTCCTGATCCCGCTGGACATGAAGAACCCTTACGGGCTGGCCGCGCTCACCTGCATCCTGACGGCGACGCCCGGCACGGTCTGGGTGGACTACGACGCCGCCAGGAGCACGTTCCTGCTGCACGTGCTCGATCTCATCGACGAGGAGGCGTGGGTCCGCATCGTCAAGGACAAGTGGGAGCGGCGGCTGATGGAGATCTTCGAATGAGCGCGACGCTGCTCTCCTGGTCGGTCCTGGTGGCGCAGTTCTTCCTCGTGGCGGCCATGGGCTGCGCCGTCTTCCGCGTGCTGCGCGGTCCGCGCGCGCAGGACCGCGTGCTGGCGCTCGACACGCTCTACGTGAATGCGGCGATACTGGTCCTGGTGTTCGGCATCCGCACCGGCGTCACGCACTACTTCGAGGTGGCGCTGCTCATCACCTTGTTCGGTTTCGTCGCGACGGCCGCGCTCTCGAAGTTCCTGATGCGGGGGGAGGTGATCGAATGACGCACGCTGCGGATCTTCCCCTCTGGGCGGCAGTCCTCGTCTCGCTCCTGCTGCTGGTCGGATCCGGCCTGGCGCTGATCGGTTCGATCGGCCTGCTGCGGCTGCGCAGCTTCTATGACCGGATCCATGCGCCCACCCTCGGCACGACGCTCGGCATCGGCTGTGTGCTGTTGGCCTCGATGGCGTTCTTCTCGGTGCTGCAGACCCGCTTCGTCCTGCACGAGATCCTGATCGCGGTCTTCATGGTGATCACGACGCCCGTGACCTTGATGCTGCTGGCGCGCGCCGCGCTCTACCGCGACAGGAGCGAGGGCAGCACGGAGGTGCCGACCCTTCCCGTGGACGCCGCGCAGAACGAGCGACCGGGGGTTTGACCCGGCAGGTTCGGACAGGGTCGCGCTGCATCCGGTTCTCCATCATCGCGATCGGTGGCCGTCCTTGGCCGCATGAATCCCTGGGCGGTCGCATCGGGCATTCTCGCCAGGTGCCGGTCGCGCGGCGCGTATCGTCGGGCGCCCGCTGCGGGATGCCGATGCGGCGGGGGGTTGCCGCCGTGCAGCCACCTGGCAGGACGGATGAGAGGACCGTCAGGAACGCGGAATGATTTCAGCGATTGGCCAATGCGCCGGCGGCCTGCTCGTCCTGATCCTGGGGGCGGAGTTCCTCACGCGCGGCGGCACGATGCTGGCGCGGCAGTTCGGCATTCCGCCCATCATCATCGGCCTGACGGTGGTCGCCCTGGGCACGAGCACGCCGGAACTCGCCGTCGGGATCGATGCCGCCCTGACGGGGAACGGCGCCCTTGCCGTCGGCAACATCGCCGGCACGAACACGGTCAACGTGCTTCTGATCCTCGGCCTCAGCGCGATGATCCGTCCGCTCGCCCTGCACGTGCAGACGATCCGGATGGATCTTCCCGTCATGATCGTCGCTGCAGTGCTGATGCTGCTCATGACGCTGGATGGCACGCTCTCCCGTCTCGACGGGGCGATCCTGGTGCTCGCCGGGATCGTCTACACGGTCATGGTCGTGTGGACGGCCCAGCACGAGAGCAGGGCTGTCCGCGTCGAATTCGCGAAGGAGTATCGCGGGCCGAAGCGCACGGAGAGGAAAAGGCGGGAGACCGTCTCGAGTGCGACCCTTCTCGCCGCAGGCATCGTCATTGTCGTCGTGGCGGCCGACTGGTTCGTGGACGGCGCGGTGTCGCTCGCAAGGATCTGGGGCGTGTCCGACGCCTTCATCGGCCTGACGATCGTCGCCATCGGGACGTCCGCGCCGGAACTCGTGACGACGGTGCTCTCGACGCTGAAGAACTCGCGCGACATCGCGATCGGGAATCTGCTCGGCAGCAGCGTCTACAACATCTTCATCATCCTCGGCGTGACCTGCCTCGTTCCCAGCGGCGGGCTGCCCGTGACGCCGTATCTGGTGAGGGTGGACATCCCTGTCATGGCCGTGGTGGCAGTCGTCTGCGTGCCGGTGTTCGTCTCGGGGCGAGAGGTCTCGCGCCTGGAGGGGGCGTGCTTCGTCGGGGCCTATGTCGCCTACCTCTTCTATCTCGTGATGGCGCGCACATGAGGCCCGCCAGCCTTCGCCGTGGGCAGCGCCGCCGGTGCGGCTCTTGCCGGCCAGCATTCGGATGGTCAGATTTCGCGACGACTTGCTCATCCAGGAGGCGATGATGCGGCTGCTTTGCGCCACGGATCTGTCGTCGCGATCGGATCGCGCGCTTCGGCGGGCCGGGCTGCTCGCGCGCGAAGCGGGTGCCGAACTGGTGCTGCTGTCCGTGGTCGATGACGACCAGCCGGATATCCTCGTCGCAAGCGAGCGGCGGGAGGTCGCCATGCTGCTGGCCGAGCAGAGCCGCAGCGTGCACGAACTGCAAGGCCTGGAGCCACGCCTGCGCGTGGAGTCCGGCGATGCGTTCGATGCGATCATCCGCATCGCGGAAGCCGAGGCGGTGCACCTGATCGTCATGGGCGAGCATCGCAAGCGCCTGCTGCGCGACATGTTCGTGGGGACGACGATCGAACGCGTCATGCGTCGCGGCCACCGCCCGGTGCTGATGGTCAACAGGCCGGCCGAAAGACCCTACCGGAAGATACTCGCGGCGATCGACATGTCGGAGGCCTCGGCCCATGCGCTGCGGACGGCGGCGGTTCTCAGATTTCTCCAGCGGGGCGAGGTGACGGTCTTCCACGCCTTCCAGCAGCCGGGAAAGGGCAATCTGGTCCTGGCCGACCTGCCGAACGCATCGATCGCCGCCCACGTCGCGGTAACGGCAACAGAGACACGGGGCGAACTGATCCGCTTCCTCGGCGGCATCGACCTCGGCCCCGGCTCGCGGCTTCCGCCGATCACCCTCGAGGAAGGCGCGCCGGGGGAGGCGCTTCGGCGCTGCGTGGAGCGGCTGTCGCCCGACCTGGTGGTCCTGGGCACGCGCGGGCATGGGCCGCTCGGGCGCCTGATCCTGGGCAGTGTGGCAGACGAAGCGCTGCGCACGCTGGAATGCGACATCCTGGCGGTGCCGCCGCCGATTTCGCCGCCCTGACGCCCACATTCATGAGAAGGACCGATCTTCCTGTTGCCCGGATATGGGAAGGTTGGCGAGGGGCGACAGGCAGAGTCGCGATGCGGAGCGCCCGAGGCGCTCAGAGTTGCGATTCGACAGGCAGCCAGCGTATGAGGCGCGCCAGCGCGCGGCGTGCGAGCGAGGCGTCAGGCTCGCTTTCCAAGGTCTGCGGTGCACCGTCCACCTCTGCGGTCCATCGCAGGCGCCCTGGCGCCTGGCGGGTGACGCGCCAGCTGCAGGCGGGGGCCGTCAGGCGCGCATGCTCCAACAACAATTGCTTCGCCACCTCGTCGTTCCGGACGAAGGCGCCCATCTCGGTGTTCAGCGCGACGGAACGCGGATCAAGGTTGAAGGAGCCGACGAAGCTGCGTTCCCCGTCGATCACTAGCGCCTTGGTGTGCAGGCTCGCGCCGCGCGAGCCGAAGACGCTGGCGCTGTCCCACCGCGTCGGCTTCAGCTCATGCAACGCAATCCCTGCCGCCAACAGCCGCTCGCGGTATCGGCTGTAGCCACCGTGCACCGCCACGAC
Source organism: Neoroseomonas soli (assembly GCF_018129065.1). Taxonomy (GTDB): domain Bacteria; phylum Pseudomonadota; class Alphaproteobacteria; order Acetobacterales; family Acetobacteraceae; genus Neoroseomonas; species Neoroseomonas soli. The sequence goes on from NZ_JAAEDM010000007.1 coordinate 45,020, forward strand.
ATCGGTGGCGGCGAGGGAATTGGTCACGACCGACACACGCACGCCATTGCGTGCCATGTCCTCGAGCAACGCCGCCCCGGCCGGGCCCGGCACGAAATAGGGCGAGATCAGTAATGCCTCGTGACGTGCGGAGCGCAGCGCGGAAAGGATCGCGTGCGCCAGCCCGTGTCCGGCCGGTGCGTGCCCCTTGGCCTTCTCTGGCTGGTCGGCCATCACTTCGACGTCCTCGGGCGCCACCGGCAGGAAATGCGAATTGCGGTCCCCCGACAGGAGCGACCCAACCGCCGGTTCGGCTGCAAGCCGGCTGAAGAAAGGGGACGCCTCGGGTGATCTGGCGGCCGAATCCAGATGCCGCATCAACCGCCGCAGGGCCCTGCGGCGATAGGCCACGCGGCTGATCCGCCGCAGCGGCATCGCGAGGGAGTGGTGCCAGTAGCGTTCGAAGATCGCCTGCGCCTGCGCGGCGGCATCCCCGGTGATGGCAAGATCGAGGTCGCGGAAATTGATGGTGCCCGAGGTGTCGAAGTACTCGTCGCCGATGTTGCGCCCGCCGAGGATGGCGAGCTGCCCGTCCGCGATCCACGCCTTGTTGTGCATGCGCCGGTTCAGATGCCAGCCCCCGAAGAGCATCTCCAGCACCAGGCCGGGCGGACCGAAGCGGCGCCAGCGCGTCGCGTTGAACAGCCGGACCTCGATGTGTGGATGGGTATCGAGCGCGGTGAGCACGCGGTCCGCGCCCACGGCGTACATGTCGTCCAGCAGCATGCGCACGCGCACCCCGCGCTCGGCAACGCGCAGCGCCTCCCGCGCCAGCATCCCGCCGGTCAGGTCGCCGCGCCAGATGTAGTACTGCAGGTCGAGCCTCGTACGCGCCCCGCGCGCGGCTGCGACCCGGGCGGCGAAGGCGCTCAGCCCGTCCGGCAGCACCGCCACCCCGTTGGCGGGGATCTCGTCATTTGGCGTATTCCAGGTCATTCAGCGCCGTAGCTGTTGAAGCCTGCCTGCGCAAAGCCTGCTTTCGATCCGACCCGATGCAAGGCAGGCCGCGACGGCGGCGCGGGTGAACGCATCGAGGCGCGCGTGTGGGCGCGTGGTGTCGTCGTCGATCCTCCGTGTCGCGATGGCCGCCATGTCGAGCGCATCCGGCGCGCGGCGCGCGCGAAGGGCGATCGCCGGGCCGCGCAGTGCGTACCCGGCCTCGGCGAAGCGCGCCACGCGATCTCTCATGCACACGGGCAGGCCGGTCGCCGTCGTCTAGCCGACGAACGGCACGTGTACCCAGCCCTGCATCAGCACGCGGGCGCTGCGGCTCATGATGGCCTTGGTCACCGTCCACTGGCCGTCCACCCGCTTCGCCTGGGAGCCGACGCGCAACGTGCCCGAGGGGTGCCCGAAGCACACCGTCTCCCGCGCGCCGCCGCCGGCCGCCAGGTTCACGAGCGTGCCCGGGACGGCCGCTGCCGTGGCGATGGCGACCGAGGCGGTGCCCATCATGGCGTGGTGCAGCTTGCCCATGGAGACCGCACGCACCAGCAGGTCGATGTCTCCGGTGCCGATCCGCTTGCCGCTGGAGGCCACGTAGTCCTTCGGCCCCGCGACGAAGGCGATCTTGGGCGTGTGCTGGCGCCCGGCCGCCTCTTCGACCTTCTTGATCAGGCCCATGCGCACCGCGCCATGCGCGCGGATCGTCTCGAGGCGCGCGAGTGCCGCCGGATCGCCGTTGATGTCATCCTGCAACTCGGTGCCGCGATAGCCGAGCGCGTCGGCCTCGAGGAAGATCGTCGGGATGCCGGAATTGATCATGGTTGCCTTGAAGGTGCCGATGCCGGGCACCTCCAGCGTGTCCACCAGCTTGCCGGTGGGAAACATGGAGCCGCCGTCGCTGTCATCGGCCGGGTCCATGAACTCCAGCCGAACCTCGGCGGCCGGGAAGGTCACGCCATCCAGTTCGAAGTCGCCGGTCTCCTGCACCTCGCCGGCGGTCATCGGCACGTGGGAGATGATGGTCTTGCCGATATTGGCCTGCCAGATCCGCACGATGGCGATGCCGTCGCGCGGCACGCGGGCGGGATCGACCAGGCCATTGCGGATCGCGAAGGGGCCCACCGCTGCGGAGAGATTGCCGCAATTGCCGCTCCAGTCGACGAAGGGCTTGTCGATCGAGACCTGGCCGAAGAGGTAGTCCACATCGTGGTCCGGTCGCGTGCTGCGGCTGAGGATCACGGTCTTGCTGGTGCTGGATGTGGCCGCGCCCATGCCGTCGGTCTGCTTGCCGTAGGGATCGGGGCTGCCGATCACGCGCAGCAACAGCCTGTCTCGGGCAGGGCCGGGGACCCGCGCCGCTTCCGGCAGGTCGTCCAGCACGAAGAAGACGCCCTTGCTGGTGCCGCCGCGCATGTAGGTGGCGGGGATCTTGATCTGCGGTGCGTGCGCCATGATTGCTTCCTGGGGATGGCGATGAACGGGGAAGGCCGCGCGCCGGCGCCCGCGAAGGCGCCGGTGCAGCGGGGTCAGCTCACCTGGCGGCCCTGCGGCGCGGCCTCGGCTTCGAGGAAGTCCTGCGCGAAGCGCTGCAGCACGCCGCCGGCCTCGTAGATCGAGACTTCCTCCGCGGTGTCGAGGCGGCAGGTCACCGGCACCTGCTCGGTCTTGCCGTCGCGGCGATGGATGACCAGCGTCAGGTCCGCGCGCGGCGTGCGCGCGCCGATGACGTCATAGGTCTCGGTGCCGTCGAGACCGAGCGTCAGCCGGCTGGTGCCCGGCTTGAACTCGAGCGGCAACACGCCCATGCCGATCAGGTTGGTGCGGTGGATGCGCTCGAAGCCCTCGGCGACGATGGCCTCGACGCCTGCGAGACGCACGCCCTTCGCGGCCCAATCGCGGGAGGAGCCCTGGCCGTAATCGGCGCCAGCCACGATGATCAGCGACTGCTTGCGCGCCATGTAGGTCTCGATCGCTTCCCACATGCGCATGACCTTGCCCTCGGGCTCGACGCGCGCGAGCGAGCCCTGCTTCACGCTGCCGTCCTCCTTACGGACCATCTCGTTGAAGAGCTTCGGGTTCGCGAAGGTCGCGCGCTGCGCCGTCAGGTGGTCGCCGCGATGGGTGGCATAGGAGTTAAAGTCCTCCTCCGGCAAACCCATCTTCGCGAGGTACTCGCCCGCCGCGCTGTCGAGCATGATGGCATTGGACGGCGAGAGGTGGTCGGTGGTGATGTTGTCGCCGAGCACCGCGAGCGGTCGCATGCCGCGCAGCGCGCGCTCCCCGGCGAGTGCACCTTCCCAGTAGGGCGGGCGGCGGATGTAGGTGCTCTGCGGACGCCAGTCGTAAAGCGGGCTGACCTTCTTCCGCGCGCCCTTGTTGCCGAACATCGGGGCATAGACCTTGCGGAACTGCTCGGGCTTCACCGCCGCGGCGACGACGGCGTCGATCTCCTCGTCGCTCGGCCAGATGTCCTTGAGGCGGATCTCCTTGCCGCTGGCATCCACGCCGAGCACGTCGCGCTCGATGTCGAAGCGGATGGTGCCGGCGATGGCGTAGGCGACGACCAGCGGCGGCGATGCGAGGAAGGCCTGCTTCGCGTAAGGGTGGATGCGGCCGTCGAAGTTGCGGTTCCCCGAGAGCACCGCCGTTGCGTAGAGATCGCGGTCGATGATCTCCTGCTGGATCTTCGGATCGAGCGCGCCGGACATGCCGTTGCAGGTGGTGCAGGCGAAGGCGACGATGCCGAAGCCGAGTTTCTCGAGATCCGAGGTCAGCCCGGCCTCATCGAGATACAGCGCCACGGCCTTGGACCCAGGCGCGAGCGAGGACTTCACCCAGGGCTTGCGCGCCAGGCCGGCGCGGTTCGCGTTGCGCGCCAGAAGGCCGGCGGCGATCACGTTGCGTGGGTTGGACGTGTTGGTGCAACTGGTGATCGCGGCAATGATCACGGCGCCATCCGGCATCAGGCTGCCTTCCTGCGCCACCGGCGCCGCGATGCCGCGCGCGGCGAGGTCCGAGACCGGCAGCCGGCGATGCGGGTTGGACGGGCCCGCGAGCGTGCGCACCACGGTGGACAGGTCGAAGCGCAGCACGCGCTCGTACTGCACCTTTGCCAGCGTATCCGACCACAGCCCGGTGCTCTTGGCGTAGGTCTCGACCAACCTCACCTGCGCATCCTCGCGGCCTGTCAGGCGCAGGTAGTCGATGGTCTGCCGGTCGATGGAGAACATCGCGGCGGTCGCGCCGTACTCCGGCGCCATGTTGGAGATGGTCGCGCGGTCGCCGAGCGTCAGGCTCGACGCCCCCGGGCCGTAGAATTCGAGATAGGCGCCGACGACCCTTTCCTTCCGCAGGAACTCGGTCAGTGTCAGCACGATGTCGGTCGCGGTGATGCCGGGCTGCGCCTTGCCCGTTAGTTCCACGCCCACGATGTCCGGCAGCCGCATCCAGGACGCGCGGCCGAGCATGACGTTCTCGGCCTCGAGCCCGCCGACGCCGATCGCGATCACGCCGAGCGCATCGACATGCGGCGTGTGGCTGTCCGTGCCGACCAGCGTGTCGGGGAAGGCCACACCATCCTGCGTGTAGATGACCGGCGACATCCGCTCCAGGTTGATCTGGTGCATGATGCCGTTGCCGGGCGGCACGATCTCCATGTTCTCGAAGGCATGGCGCGTCCACTCGATGAAGTGGAAGCGGTCCTCGTTGCGGCGGTCCTCGATGGCGCGGTTCTTCGCGAAGGCGTCCTTCTCGAAGCCTGCGTGCTCCACCGCCAGCGAGTGGTCGACGATGAGCTGCACCGGCACGACCGGGTTCACCTTGGACGGGTCGCCGCCCTTCTCCGCGATGGCGTCGCGCAGGCCGGCGAGGTCGACCAGCGCGGTCTGGCCGAGGATGTCGTGGCAGACGACGCGCGCCGGATACCACGGAAAATCGACGTCCCGCTTGCGCTCGATCAGCTGCTTCAGCGCATCCGTCAGCAGCGCAGGATCACAGCGGCGCACCAGGTTCTCGGCCAGCACGCGGGAGGTGTAGGGCAGGCCCTCATAGGCGCCGGGCGCAATCGCCTCGACCGCGGCGCGCGCATCGAAATAGTCGAGCCCGGTGCCGGGCAGGGGCTTGCGGTATTGCGTATTCATGGCTCGCTCCGCGCCGGGTTGGCCCCGGCGATCTGTCGTTCGATGTTGAGGCGGGATGCACGGATGTGCCGGCGCATCAGCAGTTCCGCCAGTTCGCCGTCGCCATCGGCGATGGCGTCGAGAATGCGGTGATGCTCGGCATAGGCCTGCCGCGGACGATGCGGAGAGGCCGAGTACTGGATGCGGTACATGCGCGCGAGTTGGTAAAGCTCGTCGCAGAGCAGGCGGAACAGCATCTGGTTCCCACTGCCCTGCACGATGCGGTAGTGGAAGTCGTAGTCGCCTTCCTGCTGGTAGTAGCCGCGCCCGGCCTGGAAGGCCTCGTCGCGCTCATGCGCCAGCAGCACGCGGCGCAATTCCTCGACCTGCTCGGGCCGCATGCGTTCCGCCGCCAGGCGGCAGGCGGTGCCCTCGAGCGCTTCGCGGATCTCGTAGAGTTCGCTCAGTTCCTGCCGGCTCAGCGAGACGACGCGCGCGCCCACATGGGGCACGCGCACGAGCAGCTTCTGGCCCTCGAGCCGGTGCAGGGCTTCCCGCAGCGGGCCGCGGCTGATGCCGTAGGCGCGGGCCAGTTCAGGCTCGGAGATCTTGCTGCCCGGCGCGATGTCGCCCTTGACGATGGCTGACTGGATCTGCCGGAAGGCGTGCTCGGAGAGCGTCTCGCCCTCGGCCGCAGCGTCGATCGGCAATGCAAGGATTTTGTTCATAGTGTCGACAGTTCTGTGACCATCACACGAAAAATGTCGGATATAGACTGCCAGAACCGAAGATTGTCGACAATAGGGGCGCGGTTCCTGGCAATGGTCTGGATCCATAGGCGAGATCCCGGCCAAGCGATACGTCGCGCGCGATGCCGTCGCGCTCATCCGCTGGCGCGTCTTGCCGGCCGTGAAGTCCCTTGACCGACACAGGAGCATCAACGCGATGGCCGGGGCATTCTTCGCCACCCTCGAATGCGAGTTGTTCGACCGGCGCCGCTTTTGCTCCCAGGCCGCGGCCCGCATGGCCGTCTTCCAATGCATCGGGAGCTTCGACAATCCGGCCAGGCGGCACTCGTCCCAGGGCTACGTCCCGCCCATCGAATACGAAGCGACGGACATGGCCGTGACGGATGGATCCCTACCCGACAACCATCCGCTGATACAGGGTAATTGCAGTATCGAATACACCGCGTGCCGAATACAACACCCACCGACTGGCACAGACCTATCTATAGGCCTGGATAGGGACTTTGCCATTGCTCGTGGCGCCGACCGACCTCTGTGCCAGCACGATGCAAACTGAAGCGCCGCGCCCGCAATGGAGACCGCAGGTGCAAGGGAACAGATCGCAATCCGCGCATGTGCGGTGCAGCAGCGCGCAATGCTGTGATTGACGATCTGTCCACGCAGTCCGGCCTTGCCGCGCCCGACGTTTCGTCATTCCATTCATCGCCAACGCCCGGAACGGGCAGCAGGGAGAGAACGCCATGACAATGAGACGTCTTCTGCTTGGCCTGGCCGTGGCGCTCGCCGCGGGTCCGGCTCTCGCTCAGCAGCCGGCGGTGCCCGGTTGGGCAGTCGGTCGCCCTGAGGGCTCTACCCTTGCCCCCCACGCACCGCGCCTGACGGTGACGCCCCCGGATCAGGTGCCGGTCGGCGCGCTGCGCCTGCCGCCGGGCTTCCAGGCGGAAGTCTTCGCGCATGGCATTCCCGGCGCGCGCATGATGGCCGAAGGCCCGAACGGCACGATCTTCGCCGGCACGCGCGCGATCGGCCGCGTCTACGCGATTTCCCGGAACCCGGACGGCACGACGCGCACGCGGATCATCGCTCAGGGCCTGGCGCAACCGAACGGCCTGGTGATGATCGGCAACAGCCTCTACGTGCTCGCGGTCAACCGGGTGCTGCGCTACGACAATATCGAGGCGAACCTCGACAACGTGCCGGCGCCGGTCGAACTGACGCAGGCCTTCGGATTGCCGACCGACGCCGACCACGGCGGCAACCATTCCTGGAAGTTTGCGGCGCTGGGACCCGACGGGCGGATCTATACGAATGTCGGCATGAACTGCAATATCTGCGAGACAGACCGCGACCGCTTCGCGCTGCTCGTCTCCTTCAATCCCGACGGCAGCGACCGGCGCATCGAGGCCCGTGGCGTGCGCAACAGCGTCGGCATGGCGCACCACCCGGTGACGCGCGAACTCTGGGCCACCAATAACGGTCGCGACTGGGCCGGCAATGACTGGCCGAACGACACTCTGCACCGCGTGCGGCGCATGGGCGAGGATCACGGCTTCCCGTTCTGCTCCAGCGGCTCGGCGGATCCGCAGTTCAACGCGGGACGCAATTGCAGCGAGTTCGTGCAGCCGGCCGCTCTGCTCGGGCCGCACGTCGCCTCGCTCGGCATGCGCTTCTACACCGGCACCATGTTCCCCGAGGCCTACCGGAACCAGATCTTCATCGCCCGCCGCGGGTCCTGGAACCGTGAGAGGCTGACCGGCTACGACGTGGTCGTCGCGCATCTCGACGCACAGGGTAACGTGACGCGGCTCGAGGAATTCATGACCGGCCTGCGTGACGACGCCAACCAGCGCTTCCTCGATCGGCCGGTGGATGTGCACGTGATGCGCGACGGTTCGCTGCTCGTCTCCGGCGAGCAGATGGGGGCAATCTATCGCATCACCTATCGCCGGTGAGGCCAGGTCACCTGCTGGCGGCGGCCGTCCTGGCCGCCGCCCTTCCGCACACGGCCCCTGCGCAGGATGCCGCGCGCGGCGCCGGACTCGCGGCGGACCGATGCTCCGCCTGCCATGGCGCCGACGGGCGCAGCCAGATCCCGGACATCCCCTCGCTCGCCGGTCAGCAGGCCGGCTTCATCACCCTGCAGATGATCCTGATCCGGGAGGGGATTCGCCACGTGCCCGCGATGGCCGCCGTCGCGCAGGGCATGCCGGACAGGGACATCGAGGACCTCGCGGCCTATTTCGCGAGCCTGCCTCCCGCTCCGCCCGAGGATCGCCGGCCGCGCGACGCCGCACTCGCTTCCGCCGGGGAGGCACTGATCGGGCCGCGCCTATGTGGCGTGTGCCACCTGCCCAGCCTCACCGGGCGCGACCAGATCCCGCGCATCGTCGCCCAGCATGAGGATTATCTGGCGCGGGCGATGACCGAATACCGCGATGGCCGGCGCGTCGGCGCCGATGCGCAGATGAACGGCGCCATGGTCGGCCTGTCGGATGCCGATATCGCCGCGCTCGCGCATTACCTCGCGCATCGGGACTGAGCCGCGAGGCCGCAGCGCGGTTCAGCCGAACTCCCGGTAGCGGAAGCCGGCCGTGCCGGCTTCGGCCAGTGCCGCGGCGAGGAGCGCATGGTGCGGCGACAGGGCGCAGGCGGGATCCGTCGCCGCGGCATCGCCGGTCAGGGCGAAGGCCTGGCAGCGGCAGCCGCCCCAATCGCGTTCGGCGCGCTCGCAGCCGCGGCATGGTTCGGGCATCCAATCGGTGCCGCGGAAGCGGTTGAAGGCCTCGCTCTCCTCCCAGGCAGCACGGAGCGAGGTGTCGCGCACGTTCGGGAACACCATGCCGCTGATGGATTCCGCCGCGTGACAGGGCAGCACGCGCCCGGCCGGTGAGACGGCAAGGAATGCATTGCCCCAGCCACCCATGCAGGCCTTGGGACGTGCGGCGTGGTAGTCGGGCACGACGTAGTCGATGACCAGCCGGCCGCGATGTGCCTCGCGCGCCGCGACCACGACCCGCGTCGCTTCGTCGAGTTGCCCACGCGTCGGCAGCAGCGCGTCCCGGTTGATCAGCGCCCATCCGTAGTACTGCACATGCGCGACCTCGAGCCGCGCGGCGCCCCAGGCCAGTGCCGTCTCGATCAGCAGCGGAAGGTTGTGCAGGTTCTGCCGATGGACGACAGCATTGAGCGTCAGCGGCAGTCCGGCCTCCACCACGACGCGCGCCGCGGCCTCCTTCCGCGCATGGGCGCCCTTCATGCCGCCGATGCGCTCGGCGCCCGCAGGTTCGGCGTCCTGCACGGAGAGCTGGACGTGGTCGAGGCCCGCCGCCTTGAGCCGAGCCAGAAGCGGCGCGTCGAGCAGCACGCCCGCGGTGATCAGGTTGGTGTAGAGGCCGGCGCTGTGAGCCGCGGCGGTAATTTCGACGATGTCGCGGCGCGCGGTGGGCTCCCCGCCGGAGAGATGCACCTGGAGGCACCCGATCGCGGCGGCTTCATCGAAGACTCGGGCCCATTCCTCCGTCGTCAGTTCGGCGGAGGCGCGCGTGAGCTCGACCGGATTCGAGCAGTAGGGACACCGCAGCGGACAGCGATGCGTGAGCTCGGCCAGCAGTGCGAGCGGGGGCTTCATCCCGCCAGCGCCCCGCGCGCCACCAGGTCGTCGAGCATCGCGCGGACATCAGTCGCAATGATGTCGCGCGGTGCGTCGAACTTCGCTGCGAGAGCATCCACGATGGCATCGACATCGCGCGCCCCGTCGACCAGGCGCAGCACTTCCAGCGCCGTCTCATCCGGCACGAACATCCGCTCCGGCGCCATGACGATCCAACGCGCGCGCGCCTGGTCATGATGCAGGCGCACGCCGGGGGCGAAGCGCGGCGTCATGGCCGGAAGGCACCCGGCGGCGGAAGGCCGGGCGCCACATAGGCGAAGTGCAGCGCGTCGAGCTGCGCCCAGAGCAGGTCGCACTTGAAGCGCAACGCCGCGAGGACCTGTTCCTGCCGTTCCGCCGTGTCGGCGTGCTCCTTCACGTAGGAGAGCGCGAAGGCGACGTCCTGCGGCGCCTGCGTCAGCCGCGGCGTGAAGTAGGCGAGTGTCTGCTCGGTCACGAAATCGTAGTTCCGCAGCATGCCCGAAACGCGCTGGGAGATGATGTTGGGCGAAAACATCTCGGTCAGCGAGGAGGCGATCGCCTCGAGCAGCGTCTTCTCCCGCACGAAGCGCACATAGGCGTCCACGGCGAAGCGCGTCGCGGGCAGAAGACCCTCGAGCGAGACGACATGGTAGCGATCGAGCCCGAGACCATCCGTCAGCGCGAGCCAGCGCTCGACACCACCCGGATGCACGCCGTCCCCGTCATGGTCCACCAGCCGGCGGCGCCATTCGCGGCGCAGTTCCGGCGTGGGAAGCCGCGCCAGCAGGGAGGCATCCTTCGCCGGAATGGAGGCCTGGTAGTAGTAGCGGTTCAGCGCCCAGGCCTGGACCTGGCCCTTCGTCAGCTTGCCGCCATGCAGCATGTGATGGAATGGATGGTGGATGTGGTAGCGCTCTTCCCCGATCGCGCGCAGCGCGGCCTCGAGACCATCGGGCGACAGGATGCTCACAGGCGGATCTCCATCCCGTCCTCGGCCACCTCCCAGCCGGCGGCACTGAGATGCGCGCGCTCTGGGCTGTCGGCAAGAAGGGCGGGGTTGGTGTTGTTGATGTGAACGAAGATGCGGCGCCCGACGGGGATGGAGGCGAAGGCCTCGAGCGTCGAGCCCGGCCCCGTCATCGGCATGTGGCCCATGCGGCGGCCGGTCTTGGGGCCGGCGCCCAGGCGGATCATCTCGTCGTCCATGTACAGGGTGCCGTCGAACATGACGCAATCGGCGTCTGCGAGGCGTCCGCGGAGCGAATCCGTCATCACTGCGCAGCCAGGGATGTAGTGCAGCGTACCGCCACCAGCGGAGAGCGCGACACCCACGGCCTCCCCATCGATCGCCACGCCCGGGTCGCCGGCGCTCTCGGCGAAGAGCGGCACCTTGCCTGGCACGGCGTAGGTGGTGATGGTGATACCCAATGCCTCGAAGGTCTCCTCGGGCAGGATGGCCCGGCGCAGCACGAAATCAGGGTTCAGCGCGCGGAAGATCGGGTTCGCGTCCAGCACGGCGAGGGTCGGCGGTGCGCCGAACAGGGTGAATGCCTGCCGCTCCCGTAGGTGGAGCAGGCCCGCAATGGCGTCCACCTCCGCACCGGTCAGCAACACGGCCTGGATCGGCGAATTCCGCAGCCGGCCAGGGCGCGGGTGCAGCGCCGGAGTTGCACCGATCTGCTGCCGGAGATCGGGGCTGGCATTCACCACCAGCCAGCGCTCGCCATCCGCCGAGACGGCGATGCTCGCCTGCGTCCGGGGTGGCGCGGCAGGGTCACCGGCACGGGAACGCAAGCATCCCTCACCGGCGGAATTCCATTGCGGGAACCCGCCGCCGGCAGCGGCACCAAGCACGATGGCCCGGAGCATCCTAGCCGCTCCGGGCAGCGGTCTCAGTCGATCTCGGCGCAGGCGTAGCTGTTGATCTCAAGCGCGAGGGAGATTTCGACGATCTTGGGCGTCTTCCAGGCCATGGTCGCTTCCTCCGATAAGTGCCGACGAAACGCCAGCGTAAGCAGGATGCCGCCGACACACGGGGACATCAAGCGCCTATCGTCCGCTGCCGATCCTGTCGGGTCGCGACGCTGCCGCTACGATATACGGCAGCCTTTTCAGCCATGTCCGGCCCCTCGGGGCGACGGCACCACGTGCTCTCGCCTCCGAAAGGCGAGGGCTCACTCAGCTTGGGGGAGGCATCTCGACGCTGGTATTCGCGCGCGGCCATGCCCGACGCGCAAAGAATGCGGCACGGCATGATACCGCGGGTCGCCCCCAGCAACGAGTTCGCGCTTTCGGCGCGTTAGCCGCAACTCGCACATGTCAGAAGACCGCGCCTCTCCCGTGCCGGCTCGACTGCATAGCCGCAGCGCATGCAGTTCGCGCCGTCGTCATCGGCGTTGAACGGATCGGCAACGCGCCGTGCCGAGTTGCGTGCCTTCGGGCTGCGCGGAGCCGCAGCCTGCACCGTCGCGGCGGACGGGTCTTCCGAATGGACCAGCGGAGCGCCCTCCGCCTCGACTGACGCCGGCGCCCATGCCGGCATCAGGTGGGTGATGGGCTGCGTGGCCTCGGCCACCACCGGTTCGGTCGGCATGACAGCTTGGGCCGTTTGCCTGGCAGGTAAGCCGGCGTCCCAGGATGCGGCACGGACATGCGTTTCAATGCGTCGCGGCCCGTTCTTGATGGCTGCGCCCGACCGCACATGCACCACTTCGACGACCCTGCTTCCAGGAGCGCCGGCGCGTCGCGGGATGGTCAGCAATTCGCGCCGGTCAGAAGCCGCGGGCTTATTGTCTTTGAAGCGGGCGAAGACGTGGTCTTTGTCGTCCATGGACTTCCAGATCTGTGGAAAGGCGTGCGGCAGCGGGATGCCGCCATGTCGAAGGTTGGGGCTCGATCAACGGTTTGCATCAATGAAGGATTGCCCAAGCAATCAAACGCCTGGAATTCTCGGGGAATACCCGGAGAAACCTAGCATGAAATCATCCGGTCAAGCTTGAGGGAAAAATTGGCCTACCCTCAAGGTTCGGAGGGGTTTGGCCCTTCGGAGAGGAATTCCAGCCTTCGTTGCGTCGCAAACTCTTAAGGCCTCCCGCGGAGAACCCAGGAAATCCGGGGTCCCACGCATTTTCGGCAGGCGGAAAGAATAGGAATTTTTTCGCAGATACCGCGACGCCAGGGATGCGAAGTGCCACCCCCCCTGGGCGTCGAACCTGGAGGCCACGTTCACGATGGCCGCTTGCACCGGACGCGGCCTCCGCCGCGTGGCGCGCATCACGCAGCGGTGCCGATCGAACGTTACGCCTGTCGACCACGGATGGCGCGCACTCCTCAAGGCGCAACATGTCGCGGGAGCAGACCAGGCAACGTCCCGCGGCCTGGTCCGCGCCACGGCCATCGCGGATTTCGTAACATGCCCGGCGCGCGACTTCCGCTCCGGCGGCCCGGCCAGTCTACGGCCCACTCCGGCCGAATACGCGTCCGCGCTCCGCTGCAGCCTGTCAGTCGCCATTGGCTCACGCCGTCCTGGTGGTGCCGCTACCGCGCCCCGGCTCTGCAGGGTCCCGCGGGGCGGCCCGCGGCCAGGCTGATGTTCACTGCGGCGGTTTCATCAGGGTCGACGTAGCACTCCTGATCCTCGGCATCGACGACACCGGAGACCTGTTGCTCGCGCAGTTCGTCGAGGCAGACCTTCACCTTGCCCGGATCGATGTCCGGCTCAGGGAATCTCCCGTGTGAACCGCAGGCCACGGGTACTGGTATCACTCATCATTGAGTGATGCTGGCGCCGAAGCACGGGCGGGATCATGTCGATGCCGAGGAATGGTCGGCGCGGTGCCGGCAACCGCGCGAATTGCGGATGTGGGCCCTACGCCGGAGCGGCAACGGCGCTCAGCCAGACGTGGCGCCGGATGTAATTCGCGAGGCCGGCGAGGCCGATCCTCACTCGCGCCCGCGGTGCCGCTTATCCTGCGCACCGCCCCAGCCTGCGCGTTGCACGCGTCGGCGCACCACTTCCACCCTCAGCCCGGCGGGGTCGCCGAGGATGCCGATCAGCGCGTCAAGTTGCCCTTGCTCGATGCCGATCCCGCCGGCGCTGCCGCGCGCACCGCGTACCGTGCCATGCAGCAGCACCGGCCGGTCCCCGGTGATCGGCAGGAGCAGGAGCGCGCTCGACCCAAGCTCGCGCCGCAGCGTCTTCGCGAGCCGCACGTCCCCGGTGCCGAGCGCGTCCTCCGCGCTGAGGTCCACCGCGCCGGCGACGCGATACTCGCCGCTGCCGGATACCGGCGTGGGCACGCCACCCATGGCCGGCGTCGGATCCCAGGTGGACCGGCAGGGGCCGAAGGCCACGCCATCACCACGCCAAAGGGCGACGCGCGGTTCGTCCTGCCCGGCCACTGGACCGACGACAAGGCGCGTGGTGCCAGACCGTACCCAGTTCGGATCCCCGGCCGCGCGCAGGTGGCGAAGGGCCATGACGAAGAAGGCAGCACCGCCCAGCAGGAAGAGGATGCCGAGGATCATCGCGGTGCCGCCGGCGGCTTCTCGGTGGGCAGGGGAGCTGATCGCGGAGGCTGGAACGGCCGGGACGTCAGGGCCGGCACCTGGATGGGTGGCAGCGCGGGCAGCACAGGTGCCTGGCGCAGGCGCTCGGCCGCCTCGATCCTCACGCGCACCGACGGGTCTGGCAATCCGCTATCGGCCGGCGCCCAATAGCGCACGCCGCCGGGCGGCGGTGGCGCGCGTGCTGCCAGGGCCGCGGCTTCGACGAAGGCGCGGTCGGTCTCCACGCGGTTCCATTGGCCGATCGCGACCAGCAACCCTCCAAGGAAGACGAGCACGGCGCCGCCGAGCAGGTAGAGGCGCACGCGGGGCAGCGCGGCCGTCATGGCGTCACCCCCATCCGCGGCGCAGGCAGCGCCAGGCGCCGCGCGAGATCCTCCGCCTCGCCGGCCGCCACCGCGTTCCCCGCGGTGAGTTCCACGATCAGCCGAGGCAGGTCGCGCGCCAGGGCCTGGCGCGGCTCGCCCTCGGGTGCTGTCGCACCGGCCTCGACCAGCGCGTGGGCCGCCGCCCGCTCGCGCGGGGCCATCCGCTCCGCCGCGCCGGCGAGTTCGGACAGCAGCACCGGGAGCAGCGCGGTCTGCAGAGCGAGGCGCTGCGCTGCGGGAAGCGCAGCGGGCAGGATGGGGCGCGGGCCGTCCTTGGGCGCGCCGCCACCCATCAGCCGGGCATCGAGGGCGCGGCCGGGCGCGCCGCCAACGACGAAGCCCATCAGCGTGCCGATCACGGGCGCGGCGGCAACGGCGAACCAGTAGCCGGCGCCGCGCGGCGCCACGAAGGCACCAACCGCGGCGAATGCCAGGCCGGAGAACAGCAGCATGAACACCACGCGGCGCTGCCAATCCCCGAGCAGGACCTGCGCGGATGCCGCCGGGGCGGCTCCGGCGCGTGCCTGCACCCGCCGTCCCGTCCGCCTGGCGCGCTTGTCAGAGGCCATGGCTCAGCCTCCCGAGGAATAGGCGCGGCCGGTCGAGCCGAAGCCTGCGCGAGAGATCGTGGAGGTGGGGCGGGAAATCGTCGTGCCTGACACCCGCGACCCCGAGCCGCTGGAATAGACGCCCATGCGGTTCGCTGCGGCGAGGCGACGCGTGCCGCTGTCCCAGGCCTGCAGCGGGCCGGTGCCGACTGCCGGGCGATAGGCGGCGGTGGGTGTGCGGTCCGCGGTCCAGGTCCAGCCCTGGTAGCGCGGCCCGATCCCGCTCGAGTAACCCTGGCGGTAGCCGGAATTGTAGCCGATCCACCAACCGGCCCGCGATGCGGTGCCGGACGTCCTTGCGCCGGACATTTCCTGCGGTGGCGTGCTGTCCGCCACCGTCATGGTCAGGGCGCTTTCGGGCAGTTCGACCTCGACGCATTGGGTCCAGGTCGCACGGCAGGAGTCGCGCGTCGCGAAACGGTTGGGCAGCGGCAGGTCGGAGCGCTCGCAGGCCTGCCATTCCACGGCGCAGGTCGCCTCGTCCGGATAGATCGGGGCGAGGCGGTAATAGGCATAGGTGGCGGCGATGGGTGTGCGCGTGGCGGCCGAGAGGTCCGGGGTCTCGACGTTGCGTGGTGCCGGCTGCGTCGCAATGCCGCTGCCGGCGGGCAAGGCCGGTTCCCGCAGCGCCCAGTAACGGGCCGAACGGTCCTGCACCACCGGATGCAGCAGGCGCTGGTCCTCGGGCGCGCGCGACCAGCCGGCGAGGACCGGGCGCCAGTTCGGGCCGGTGGCCGCGAGCGTCTCGCCCTCGCAGGCATCGCGGCCGAAGGTCGCCTCGCAGGCGGCGATGGTCACGAAGTGCGGGCGCGCGGCGCCGTGTTCGCGCGCGACCACCTGCTCCAGCACGTCGCAACGCGCGGGGTCCTCGCCAAGCCGGCGATGCGCCGCGCGGCAGGCATCGAGCCGCGCCTCGGTCTGCCCGGGCAGGTCGGGCGGCGGCGTCTCGTCGCAGCCCGCCGCGCCGAGGCCGAGCGTGACCAGCGCCGCCGCCCGCACGGTGCGGGACCGGCGGCGCGGCGGCACGGTGGCGTCGCCGTCGTGCGGCATCAGCCCGCCTCAGCCCGACATGACGGCATTGTTCAGGATCCCGGCGCCGACCTGCATGAAGGCGATGAAGACCGCGGCGCCGCCCACCTCGTCGGCCTCGATCTCCTGCTTGAGCCGCCCTTCGAGCAGCGTTGTCAGCACGAGATGGACGACGAGCTGCACGGCGACGGCGACGACGCACCAGATGATCTGGTCGAGCGGTCCTGCCGCCGAGCGCGCCACCGCCGCGATGGGCAGCACCATGCCGATCGCCTTGCCGCCGAGCGCCAGCGCGCAGGGCAGGTTGCCCGCGCGCAACAGCGCGAGTTCGGAATGCGGCGTGATCAGCGAGACGAGGACGAGCCCTGCCACCCAGAACACTACGCCGAGCGAGAAGGCGACGAGGAAGCTCAGGAAGGTCGAAGGGAAATAGGCGAGGATCTCGGCGGCGGTCATCCCGGTCGTTCCGTCTTGGCGCGTCAGCCGCGCAGGATGTGGGGCACGAAGCGCGCGGTGGGGCCGGTCACCGGCCCGCGCGATTCGCGGAAGGACAGGCCGGCCGGCTGCCCGCCGACCATCCAGACCGAGGCGGCGCAGTGCACCTGCCCGCGGGCGGATGGAAATACGGGCAGCGGGCAATGCGCCTGGTAGAGCAGGGGGCCGACCTCGTCCTCCGGTACCGTGCCGATGGGCTGGCCGGGCAGGTACACGTGCTCGCCGTCCCAGCCGCGGCGCGGCTTGGCCACCATCTCGCCCTGCGGCGGGCGGTCGAGGAAGGTCGGCAGCAGGTTCGGTGCGCCCGGGAACATGTGCCAGAGCAGCGCCATCATGGTCTTGTCGGCGAGCAGCCGAACCCAGGCACCAGGGTAGATGCGCGTCCGGGATCGGGGCAGGACCTCGACATTCGGCTCGTCCTCCATCCAGTCCCATGGATAGATCTTGATCATCGCGTCGTGTGGTTCGTCGCGGTCGTCCGTGAAGCGCTGCGCATCGAGATCCCAGCCGACCTGCCCGATCGAGCAGATGCGCGCGGCGCGGTTCGTCTTCGCCGCGATCTCGGCGAGGTACTCGGCGTCGAAGCGTTCGGTGGTGTCGGCGGGGCGGCCGTCCGGCTCCGTCGCGCCGCCGCAGGCGATGGCGAAGCGCGCGGGCAGGCCGATCTGCGGGATGTGCTCGGACAGCTTCTCGTAGAGAAGGTTCTCCTGCGAATCCCCGCTCTGGCCCGACACCGACTGCCAGGATTCGAACCATTCCCACTGCACGAAGGACGCTTCGGCGAGGCCGAAGGGTGAATCCGCCTCGTAGTCCGTCAGCATGGGCGTGCCGTCGGGTGCGAAGGAGAAATCCATCCGCCCGTGGAGCGGCGCGTCCTTGTCCCGCCAGGACTGCCCGATGGCGTCCCGCATCGCCGGGTTGTGGATGCCGAAATAGGCATAGTCGCCGCTGGCGACGAGTTCCTCCACCGCCTGGTAGCAGCGCTTCTGCACGCCCTTCGCCGCTTCGAGAAGCGCCTCGGATGCGGCGGCGTCGATGACGTAGGCCGCGTCGGTCACCCACCAGGGCTCCCCGTCGGGGTTCGGCACGTCGAGGCCGAGTTCGCGCAGCCGCGCGAGGAACAGCGACGGCGTCTGCACCGGCTCGCGCCGGAAGGGCGGATGAGCCATGGCCGCGGCCGCTACAGGATCACGTGGGGCACGAAGCAGTCTTCGAAGGTCGTCACCCTGTCGTCCCCCTCCCGGATCCCGAGTCCGGCCGGTTCGTCGCCGACCATCCACACGCCCATGACGGGGTAGGCGACACCTTTCGGCGTCGCATGTCCCGGCAGTGGCGCCCATTGTTGCCAGATCGTGGGGGAGGGGGGCAAACCTTCCGCGGCCTCGGTGGATTCATCCGCGCCGGTGCCGTCCACGGTCATGCCCCATCCTTCGAGCCCCAGCGCCGGCTTGCCGATGGCCGGCCCATCGATCGCCGCGCGGTCGAGCGACGCCGGCAGCAGCAGAGGATGGCGCGGGAACATCTCCCAGAGTGTGACGAGGATCGCCTTGCTGGCGTGCAGCATGCGTCGCGCGGGCTCGATCCAGCGCGTGCGGCCGAGCGGCAGCAGCCGCCCGCCTTCCTCCATGTCCAGCCAGTCCCAGGGATAGAGCTTGAAGCAGGCGGCGAGCGGCACGCCTTCGGGCGTCACGAAGCCGGCGCCTTCCTGCCAGGAGATGTCGTCCACCGGGAGGAAGACGGCCTCGTGCCCCGCCGCGCGCGCCGTGGCCATCAGGTAGGCGACCTGGGCGATCTCGTCCTCGCGGTCGCGCTCGGCGGCGAAGTGGATCACCGGCGGCAGGCCCATCTGCGGCCAGCGCGCGACGAGCGCATTGTCGATGGCGTTCCATTGGTCGGTGCCGGGGCGCGTCAGGGGACCGGGTGGGGTCTCCTCGAACCAGGCGAGCTGGACCGTCGCGGCCTCCAGCAGGGCAGCAGGCGTCTCGGCATTGAACTCGTAGAGCTTGATGGAGCCATCCGGATCGAGGCGGAAGTCGAAGCGGCCGTAGAGCGAGGGTTCCCCGAGGCGGTGCGATTCCTCGACCAGGGCGGCGAGGCGCGGGGTGAAGCCGAAGGCATGGTAGTCGCCGCGCGCGACGACGCGTTCGACGGCGGCGCCGATCATGCCATTCAGCTCGCGCGCTGCCGCTTCCAGTGCGGCGATGGCCTCGGGCGTCAGCGCGTAGCAGGCATCGCGCGCCCAGTACTCGCGCCCATCCGGGGAGTGGAAGGAAAAGCCAAGCGCCTCTGCTCGCTCCGGGAAGGTGTCGTCGCGCAGCAGCGCGCGGCGTGTGATGGCGGAGGGCGAATCAATCATCGGCAGCGGCGAGCATGGGCAGGGCTTGTTCGGCGATCGCCAAGCGCGGCGAATTCGAGGGCGGCGACAAAGTTGCGAGCGGTCTTGTCGTCGCGGGTGGTGATGGCAAGGAGCCCCGCGCCAACCATTCGATGGCGCGGGACGAAGTCCGGGATCAGCGTCCTCCTCGCTCGATGTTCCAGATCACCGGAAAGCCGAAATCGATTACGCCGCGCAATTCGGTACGCCAGGCGGCGGGGGCGCGGAACTGCCCTGCGATGGGGAAGGTGGCGCGCTCGATCGCCACGCGATTCAGTTCCGCCGCCAGTTCGCGGCGCCGCGCTGGGTCGCTCTCGGCCTCGAAGCGTTCGATGATCGGCGTCATCGCCGCCTCGCAATACCCCCAGGGCTGGTTGTCGGTGCAATTGAAGCCGACGCCGAGGTTCGACAACGGGTCGGCCATGTCGAACCCGGTGTAGACCACGGGCACCACGCTCCAGCCGCCCCGGTCCAGCGGCTGGCGCTGCACCCAGCGCTGGGCGATGGACGACCAGTCGGAACCCTGGATGTCCAGGTTGAAGCCCGCCCGCTTCATGCGGTCGATCAGCACCAGGCCGAAGGGGTTGAGCAGAGCGGAATCGAGCGGATGAAGCAGCACAACACGCTCGTTGCGGTAGCCGGATTCCCGCAGCAGGGCCTGCGCACGCTCAAGGCTCGGCTGGGCGATCGCGTCGCTGCCGCGGTCGCTGGTATAGGTCGTGCCGCACATGAACATCGCCGCGCAATTCGGCCGGCCGACTTCGCCAAAGCCCGTTCCAGCCAGGATCTCCGTGCGGTCGAGGCACTGCTGAACCGCGCGGCGGACCAGCACGTTGTCGAAGGGTGGCTGGTAGTGGTTGATGCTGACGGCGTACATCATCTCCGCCTGGCCGCTGGCCTGGGAGATGACGATGTTCCGGTTGGCGCGCATGAGCGGCAGGTTGTCGACGGGCGCATACTCGAGATAGTCGACCTCCCCCTGCTGCAGCGACGCCGCGCGCAGCGCGATGTCGGGCATGGTGATCATCTCGACGCGATCGACCTTCGCGACCTTGCCCCCGGCGAGGCCGTCGGCAGGCTCGTCGCGCGGCACGTAGCGCTCGTTGCGACGGAAGACGGTGCGTTCGCCCGGCACCCATTCGTCGCGCAGGAAGACGAAGGGGCCCGAACCGATGATCTCGCGCGCCTGCTGCGTTGGCGTCGTGCCCGAGGCAATGCGCGCCGGCATGATGAAGGGCACGTGGACGGAGGGCTTGCCCAGCGCCTCGATCACGCCGCCATAGGGGCGCGAGAGCCTCAGCATGAAGCCGTCCGCGCCGGCCGTCGTCAACTCGGCCGTCGCGGCCATCAGGCGCCGGCCGATGGAATCGCGGTTGCCCCAGCGACGTAGCGACGCGACCACATCTTCCGACGTCACCGGCGTGCCGTCGTGGAAGGTGAGGCCGGGACGCAGCCGGAAGGTCCAGGTCAGGCGATCGGCGCTGGTCTCCCAGCCCTGCAGCATCTGCGGCCTGTAGCGGCCCTGGCTGTCCATCGCGACCAGCGTGTCGAACACGAGGTAGGCGAAGTTGCGCGTGACGAAGGACGGGCTGCTGATCGGATCGAGGTTCTGCAGCCCCACATTCACCACGAAGCGGAAGGGCCGCTCGCGGGATTGCGCGAGGGCGAGGCGCGGCGCCCCCAACGCCACGCCAGCGACGGCGAGGCCCTGTCTGCGGGTCAGCATCATCGTCGGTCTCCTCTTCGCACGGTCAGGACTGGGTCGTGGCCCAAGCCTCCGCGACCTGGCTGCACGTGGCGAACCATAGGCCCTCGAAGCCGCGCATGAACTCGATCATTTCGCGCAGCAATGCGATGCGGCTGGGGCGTCCGCTGAACTGCGGATGCATCACCAGGTTGTAGTAGCCGCCCCAGCGATGGATCTCGCGGAACTCGTCCTGCCAGACTTCGCGGATGTGGCTGTTGGTGAAGATGGGCCGCGGCGTCTTGATCGAAAACAGCAGGAAGGGAGCGTCGTCCAGGCTCCAGTGCCAGGGCAGTTCGATGATGGACGCGCCGCCGGGTGCCGCGATGCGATACGGGTTGATGTCCGCCATCATCGAGCTGTCGTAGAGAAAGCCATGCTTGGCGAGCAGGCGGATGGTGCTGTCGCTGGTCTCGCCGGCCGGCGAGCGATAGCCCTTCGGCACCACGCCGAGCACGCGCTTCAGCGCGTCGAGGCCGCGCTCCATCTCCTCTACTTCCTGGTCCGGGAAGGCGGGGTCGACCCAGGCGTGGGAGTAGGAATGGTGGCCGATCTCGTGGCCGGCCTTGAGCACCATCTCCGCACGGTCGGCGTGGTTCTCGACCGTCCAGCCGGGGATGAAGAAGGTGGCCGGCACGCCGGCATCCTTCAGGGTCTCGAGGATCTTCGGCACGCCGACACGCGCGCCGTAGGTCCCCTGGCTCAGCGTTCCCGGGCGCTGCGCATTCGCCGGGTCACGCGAGAGCCACAGCGTCTCGGCGTCGAAATCGAAGGTCAGGGTGACGGCGACGCGCGCGCCGCCCGGCCACTTCACGCCGGTTCCGGTCATTCGATGATCCCCTTCATGGCTCGCTGGACGTTCATGCAAGTCGGCCGCCATCCACCGGCAACGCGACACCATTGATGTAGGAGGCAGCGTCGCCGAGCAGGAACAGCACGGCCGCGCGCACCTCCTCCGGCGTGCCGAAGCGCCCCATCGGATTGCGCGCGCGGAAGAAGACCTCGCGATCCGCGGCGCAGTCGCCGGCGGAGGCGAAGGTTTCGCGCAGCATCGGCGTCTCGATCGGGCCGGGGCATACGCAATTGGCACGGATGCCCTGCGCGGTGTGGCTGGCGGCAACGCTGCGCGTCATCAGCACCACGGCGCCTTTGCTCGCGGAATAGGCGGGAAAGGTGGCATTGCCCGCGAGCCCCGCGCCGGAGGCCAGCGTCACCACCGCCCCGCCGCTGCCAGCGATCATGCGCGGCAGGACGTGCTTCAGCGCCAGCCAGGTTCCCTTGACGTTGACCGCGAAGAGGCGATCCCACGCCTCCTCCGTGACATCCGCGAGGGGGACGGTGGGCCCGAGAATTCCGGCAGCGGTGACGAGCAGGGAGACAGGGCCGAGCGCATCCAGCGCATCCGCCGCCCGTTCCATGTCGGCGCCTCGTGAGACGTCGCCGGCGACGACCATCGCGCCGGGGCAGTGCATCGCCGTGTCCTTCAGCCCGTCCGCGTCGCGGTCCATCAGGACAAGGCGTGCACCCGATGCGGCGAGGCCCGTCGCGACGCTGCGACCGAGGCCCGATGCGGCTCCGGTCACCAGGCCGACGCGCCCGGCGAATTGCGCTCCATCCGTCACGGCCTCGTCCTCCGACAGTCGCTGGCGCTTCCGCGTGGAAGCCGCTCCATTGCACGAAGACATCAAGCGAACGGTAGGTCCCGCGCGCGAGACCTGTCAAAGACGCACGGGCACTCAGTAGAACGGCGGCGTCACGGCCCAGAGCACGACCGCGCGCAGCGGCCCCGAATTTTCGAAGCGATGTGGCAGCGTGCTCTTGAAGCGGAAGGCGTCGCCGGCACCGAGCAGGCAGGTCTCGCCATCCACCTCGAGCTTCACGCTGCCTTCGAGGACCATGCCCGCATCCTCCCCGACATGCGTGTAGGGGGTGGGACCGGACGAGCCGCCGGGTTCGATCGTGACATAGAGCAACTCGATGCTGCCCTCGCCCGCCGGCACCAGCAGTTCCTTCGTCACACCGTTGGTGCCGAGCGACAGCGTTCGACGATCGGAGCGCCGGAGGACCCAGGCGGGCGCGCCGGACGAACTTGGCCCATCGGAAAAGAACCAGCTGATCGGCACTTCCAGTGCCTCGGCCACGCGCTGCAGCGTGCGGATGGAAGGCGCGGAGACGCCGCGCTCCATCTGGCTGAGCATCCCGGTGGACACGCCGCTTTCCTCCGACAGCGCCTGAAGCGTCAGGGCTCGCCGTCGTCGGAGGTCACGCAGCCGCCGGCCGATGTCGGCCAGCGCCTGGGCATCCTCGCCGAGGCCGGGCCGGGTCACCTCATTCATTGAAAATTCCAGGGTCCAATTTTCACTCTTGCTGAATGTGACCGTCCCATGACTACCATAGCGTCGAAAATCGGAGGTGCGGAAGGAAAACCATGCGGGTCGGCATTGAGGTGGGCGGAACCTTCACCGATCTGGTTGCCCTGGATGGCAGCCGGGCGATCGTCACCAAGGTGCCGAGCACGCCGCGCAGCCCCGATGTCGGCGCTTTCAATGCGCTGGTCGCGGGCGGCATCCCGCCGGCGGCTGTCACCGACCTGGTGCACGGTTCGACAGTCGCGACGAACGCCATCCTGGAGCGCCGCGGCGCGAAGATCGCGTTCGTCACGACCCGCGGCTTCCGCGACATCCTCTTCCTGCAGCGCCACGACCGCCGCAGCATCTATGACCTGCGCTACGCCAAGCCGGCGCCGCCGGTGCGCCGGCGCGACTGCTTCGAGGTGACGGAACGCCTTGATGCGCAGGGCAACGTGGTGCTGCCGCTCGACGAGGGCGGGATCGTGCGGGACCTGATCCCCGCGCTCGCCGCAGGTGGCTATGCGGCGGTCGCGATCTGCCTGCTGTCCTCCTACGCATCGCCGGCCCACGAGATGCGACTGGCGGAGCTGATCGGCGCCGCGCTGCCGGATGTGCGCATCGCGCCGAGCTACGCCATCGCCCCGGAATTCCGCGAGTTCGAGCGCGCTTCGACCACCGTGCTTTCCGCCTATGTGCAGCCGGTGATCGACGGCTACCTCGATCGCTTCGGCGACAAACTCGCGGGCGCCGGCTTCGCCGGGCGGTTCAGCGTCATGCAGTCGAATGGCGGGCGTCTGCCGGCGGTTGCCATGCGGCGCAACGCCATCACCGCCCTTTTCAGTGGCCCGGCCGCGGGCGTGGTCGGCGCCATCCGCCAGGCCGGGCGCTCGGGGCGCGGCGACCTCATCACCTTCGACATGGGCGGCACCTCCACGGACGTTTCCCTGGTGCAGGGCGGTGAGGCCGCGCTGGCGCCGGAGACGGAGGTTGACGGCCTGCCGATCCGCACGCCGGTGCTCGACATCGTCTCGGTGGGCGCGGGTGGCGGCAGCCTCGTCTGGATCGACGAAGGCGGCATGCTGCGCGTCGGCCCGCGCAGCGCCGGTGCGGATCCGGGCCCTGCCTGCTACGGCCGTGGCGGCACGCTGCCGACCGTGACGGATGCGCATGTGGTGCGCGGCACCATCCGGCCAGAGAGCTTCCTCGGCGGCACGATGAGCCTCGATGCCGATGCGGCGCACCGCGCCTTCCAGGAGGTCGCGGCGAAACTCGGCACCGATGTGCGAGGCGCGGCGGCGGCGGCGATCCGCCTGGCGGTCGCGAACATCGTGCGCGCCATCCAGTTGGTCTCCACCGAACGCGGGCGCGATCCGCGCGACTACGCGCTGGTGCCCTTCGGCGGCGCCGGGCCCCTCCTGGCGGCCGAGATCGCGGACGAACTCGGCATTTCCGAAATCCTGGTGCCGCCCAATCCGGGCGTCATATCCGCGCTTGGCCTGCTGTCGGCGGACTACGTGAAGGTCTACGGCGTCACGCGGCGCATGATGCTCGACGGGGCGGCGCCGGACGCGCTGCGCACCTCTGAGGCCGCGCTGCGCAGCGCGGCGGAAGCGGAATTCCGTGACCTCGGTCTCGACGGCGGGCTCGAATACGCGCTGGAGGCCGACATGCGTTTCGTCGGCCAGGCCTTCGAGATCCCGGTGGCGATCGAGGAGGCCGCGCTGCAGGGGCTGACAGCCGCCGACCTGGCCGAGCGCTTCACGGCTGCGCATCGCCGCGTCTACCTCCATGGCGGCGAGCCCGGCCGCAAGGCGGAGATCGTCTCCCTGCGCTACAGCGTGCGGCGGCGGCTCGACACGCTGCCCGAGGTCCGTGAACGCGACGGTGCGGACCGCACCGGCACCGCGCCGATCCGCGCCGCCG
This sequence comes from Neoroseomonas soli, assembly GCF_018129065.1. GTDB lineage: Bacteria > Pseudomonadota > Alphaproteobacteria > Acetobacterales > Acetobacteraceae > Neoroseomonas > Neoroseomonas soli. Next base: position 69,960 of record NZ_JAAEDM010000007.1, read on the forward strand.
ACGGGCGCACGCTCGAAGCGAAGCTGGTGCCGGCCGCGACCTTCTCCGGCGCCATTGCCGGGCCGGCACTGATCGAAGGCTATTCCTCGACCGCCTGGGTGCCCGAGGGATGGAGCGCACGGCGCGATGAGGCCGGCAACCTGATCCTGCGGAGGACCGCGTGATGCGCCTCGACCCCGTCGAATACGCCATCCTCAGCCAGTCGCTCATCGCCGCCGCGCGGGAGATGGGCGCGAAGCTGATCCGGTCCGCCTATTCCACCATCCTGCGCGAGGCGCGGGACGGCTCCGCCGCGCTGCTCGACGCGCGTGGCCAGACGGTGGCGCAGGCGGAGCTCATCCCGATGCAGCTCGGCACCATCGGCCGGATCTTCGGCCCCTGCGCCGCGATGTTCCCGCCCCAGACGCTGAAGCCGGGCGAGGTGCTCTTCATCAACGACCCCTATTCCGGCGGCCAGCACCTGCAGGACGTCTTCATCTTCCATCCCATCCATGTGGACGGGGAGGTGATCGGCTTCGCCGCGTCGGTGGCGCACCACCTCGACCTCGGCGGCGGCAGCCCGGGCCTGAACCCGGCGGCGATGGACGTCTACTCGGAGGGGCTGATCATCCCGCCGATGAAGATCGAGCTCGAACGCGACTGGCACGGCGGCGGCTTCGAGCGGTTGCTGCGCGCGAATGTCCGCGTGCCGCACCAGACCATGGGCGACTTCGACGCGCAGATGGCCGCGAACGCCATCGGCGTGCTGCGGGTGCAGGAACTCGCGAAGCGTTACGGCGTGGACAAGGTGCGCGCCACGATGGCCGCGCTGCAGGACTATTCCGAGACGCGCATGCGCGCCGCCATCGCCGCGGTTCCTGACGGCGTCTACGTCGGCGAGGACGCAGTGGATGACGACGGCATCAGCGATACGCCGCTGCCGGTGCGTGCCACCGTCACGGTGAAGGGCGAATCCATCTCGGTGGACTTCACCGGCACCTCGCCGCAGGTGCGGACCAACCTCAACGCGCCCTTCGCCTCGACGGTCTCGGCCACGGTGTCGGCCATCAAGGCGGCGCTGACCAGCCCGGACATTCCGTTCAACGACGGCGCCATGCGCCCGATCGACGTCGAGGCGCCGCACGGCTCCCTGCTGAACCCGCGCCACCCGGCGCCGGTGCGGGCCCGCATGGAAGCCTGCTCGCGTGCCTGGAACGCGGTCATGAAGGCGCTCGCCAAGGCGGTCCCTGAACGCGTCATCGCCCCCGGCTTCGACACCACCACGTCCTTCTGCCTGTCGCATCTCCGGCAACACGGGTGGTCGGTCTATCTCGAGGTCTACGGCGGCGGCTTCGGGGCGACCGCGGAAAGCGACGGCTGCGATGGCGTGGACAACCCGCTGTCCAACTGTTCCAACACGCCGGTCGAGGCGATGGACCAGGACTTCTCGTTCTTCCGCGTCACCGACTACGCGCTGCGCCCCGACAGCGCGGGCGGCGGCGCGCACCGTGGCGGGGCAGGGTTCGTGCGCCGCTTCGAGATCCTCGAGGACGGCACCAAGCTCGCCCTCTATTCCGACCGTTTCCGCCGCGCCCCGGAAGGCCTGTTCGGCGGCGGGCCGGGTGCGACCGGCTGGTGCGAGGTGCAGCGGGACGGGCAGCGCATCGACATGCGCTCCAAGGACCAGATGGAGCTGCGCCGGGGCGACATCGTGACCCTCGCGCTCGGCGGCGGCGCCGGATACGGGGACCCGGCCCGGCGCGATGCCGCCGCGGCGGCCCGCGACTTCGAGGATGGGCTGGTCACGACGGCAGCGGGCGCGGCCTGAGGCGATGGCACGCTCCGCCGACAGCTTCCGCTCATCGCTCTGGGCTGCGACGGCGGAGGAGCCCGCCATCGCGGCACCGCCGCTGGCGGGTGAGGCGACGGCCGATGTCGCCGTCATCGGCGGCGGCTACACCGGCTTGTCCTCGGCGCTGAACCTCGCGGAAGCGGGCGCGCGCGTCGTCCTGCTCGAGGCGCGGGAGGTCGGCTTCGGCGGCTCGGGCCGCAATGGCGGGCAGGTCATCCCTGGGCTCAAGCTCGACCCTTCCGAGATGCGGGCGCAGTGGGGCGAGGAGCGCGGGGCCGCCCTGGCGCGCGCTGTGGGGGCTTCCGCCGATGCGGTCTTTGCGCGCATCGACAGGCACGGCATCCGCTGTTCGCCACAGCGCAACGGCTGGATCCAGGCGGCGCACGCCACGCCGGCGCTGGCGCGCGTGATGCGGCGCGGCGCGGAATGGCAGCAGGCTGGCGCGCCCGTGACGATGTTCGACGCCGCCGCTTTGGCGAGGCAGATCGGCACGCGGGAATATGTCGGCGGCTGGCGCGATGGCCGCGCCGGCACGATCAACCCCTTGGCCTATGCGCGCGGGTTGGCCCGCGCGGCCATTGCCGCCGGGGCCGTGCTGCACGCGGACAGTCCCGCCACGTCGCTGCGCCGGGAAGGCACGGGCTGGCGGATCGAGACGCCGGGCGGCGTGCTGCGCGCCCGCAGCGTCATCATCGGCACCAATGCCTACAGCGACGCCCTCGTGCCCGGCCTCGCGCAGACGCTGCTGACGGTGCAGAGCATCCTGATCGCGACCGCGCCGCTGCCCGAGGACATGGCCGCGCGAATCCTACCGCATGGGGAATGCGTCTCGGAAACGCGGCGGCTGGCCTTCTACTTCCGGCGCTCGCCGGACGGACGGCTCGTCCTCGGCGGGCGCGGTGCGGCGGGGGATGAGGAACGCGAGAGCCTGTTCAATGCCCTGCACGGGGCCCTCGCGCGGCTCTACCCGGAAGCCGCGTCGCTGCCGATCACCCATCGCTGGTCGGGCCAGGTGGCGCTGACGCTCGACGGCCTTCCACGCGTGCACGAACCGCAGCCCGGGCTCTTCATCGGCATCGGCTACAACGGCCGCGGCGTCGCCATGGGAACGCTGATGGGCGAATGGCTGGCGCGGCGCGTCCATGCCGGCACCGAGACCCCGCTTCCGCGCACCGACGTTTCGCCGATACCCTGGCATGCGCTGCGCAAGCCAGCCATCGCGCTCGGCATTACCTGGGCCTGGGCCCGCGACAAGATGGGATTTGCCGGATGACGGAGAGCGCCCTGTTCAGCCCGATCAAGCTGGGCGAGGTCACGCTGCGCAACCGCATCATGATCTCGCCGATGCAGCAGTACATGGCGGGTACCGACGGCCTGCCGAACGCCTTCCACGCGCAGCATTACGGCCGGCAGGGGATCGGCGGCGCCGGCACGGTGATGACCGAGGCGCTCGCCGTCTCGCCCGAGGGGCGGGTCACCTGGCACGACCTCGGCCTGTGGAACGACGCCCAGGGCGAGGCCCTGAAGCCCATTGTGGCGAAGCTGGCGGCGGCCGGCGCGGTGCCGGCGACGCAACTCATTCATGCCGGCCGCAAGGGCAGTGTCGGGCGCCCGTGGGAAGGCTACAATCCGTTGACGGCGGAGGATGCCGCGCGCGGATCCCCGCCCTGGACGACGCTTGCCGCCAGCGCGGTTCCCGCCAATGCGGGCTGGCACACGCCCGCGGCGATGGATGAGGACACGATCGCGCAGACCATCGACGCCTACCATGCGGCGACGCGGCGCGCGGTGGCCGCGGGCTTCCGCTTTCTCGAGATTCATGCGGCGCACGGCTATCTCATCCACTCCTTCCTCTCGCCGATCGGCAACCGGCGGGACGACCGCTGGGGTGGCGACCTGGCGGGAAGGATGCGCTTCCTGCTGGCGATCACGGAGGCTGTGCGTGCGGCCTGGCCGTCCGGGCTGCCGCTGTCGGTCCGCCTGTCCTGCGTCGATGACCAGCCGGGCGGGTGGACCCTCGACGACAGCGTGGCGGCCGCGATCGAGTTGAAGGCGCGCGGCGTCGACCTCGTCGACTGCTCCTCCGGCGGTCTCGGGGAACGCACGACGACGAAGATGGTCCGGCGCGAGGAAGGCTATCAGGTGCCCTTCGCCGAGCGCATCCGGCGCGAGGCCGACGTCAGGACGATCGCCGTCGGGCTGATCCGCACGCCCGCCTACGCCGAGAGCGTGATCCGGGAAGGCCGCGCGGACATCGTGGCACTCGGGCGCGAGGTGCTGTTCAATCCGCACTGGGCATTGCACGCGGCCCAGGCGCTCGGAGCCGATCCGGGCTTCGGGGGATGGCCGCCGGCCTGGGGCTGGTGGCTGGAAAAGCGGGCCCGCGCCGCGCGCGCCCCCGCGGCATAAAAAGGGAGAGTGGAACGATGATGCGACGCAGGACGTTGTTCGGGGCCAGCGCGGGGATGCTGGCAGTTCCCTCCCTGGCGCGGGCGCAGGGCGGACAATTGCAGGTGGCGGGCGTCTACTCGCTGTCCGGCACCTTCGCCAATGTCGGCGACCTGCTCAACAAGGGCACCCAGTGGGCCTTCGAGCACTACGGCAACGCCGCGGGGCAACGCATCAACTACACGCTGCTGGACGACCAGGGCGATCCGGGCCGCGCCGTGCGCCGCGTGCAGGAAGCGATGGGCCAGGGCGTGAAGCACATCGTCGGCTGCACGACCTCGGCCATCGCGCTCGCGGTCGCGAAGGAAGTGCACGCCCGCGGTGGCGTCTACATCCACATGGCCGGGGCCGACGAGGCCACGGGATCGGAGTGCAACCGCGCATCCTTCCGCTGGCCTGGTGCGAGCTTCACCGCCATCAACGCGACGGTGCGCCCCTTCATCGAACGCAACGCCAACGCGAAGCGCTGGTACACCATCACCGGCCAGTATGTGTTCGGTGAGAGCCTGCTGACCAACCTGAAGTCCGTGCTGCAGGACGCCGGCCACCAGCACATCGGGAATTCGTACCACTCGCTGAGCGAGCGCGAGTATTCCGGCTACATCACCGCCGCCATCTCGGCGCGGCCGGACGTGCTGGCCATCTGCAACTTCGGCAACCAGACGCTCGACGTGCTGCGCCAGGCCGTGTCCTTCGGCATGAAGCGCAACGTGAAGATCGTCGTACCGTGGTCGACCGGGCTCGACCAGTTCCAGGCCTGGGGACCGGACATCTGCGAAGGTGTCTACTTCGGCGTGAACTACTGGCACGGCGTGGAAGCGCCGGGGAACCGCGTGGTGCAGCAGGTGGTGCGCCAGAAGACCAACGGCACGACCAATTACCTGCAGGCCTGCGGCTGGGCGGTGGCGCAGATGCTGGTGGAAGGCGCCAACAAGGCAGGTTCCACGGAGATCCCGGCGCTGATCCGCGCGCTCGAGGGACTTTCCTATGAGGGCCCGACCGGCACGGAACTGATCCGCGCCGAGGACCATCAGGTGATCAAGGACTACTACCTGATGCTGGGCAAGGCGCGCTCCGCAATGCGCGACCCGGCCGACTTCGCCGAGGTGGTTGCCGGAACCAAGGCGTTCCAGCCGCCGGAGCGCACCGGCTGCCGGATGACCTGAAGGGGAAGCGCGGGCGTGTCGGGTCAGGTTCTCGTCTTCCAGCTGCTGAACGGCATCGGCATCGGGATGATCTACTTCCTGTTGTCGGTCGGGCTGACGATGATCTTCGGCCTGATGCGCTTCGTGAACTTCGCGCACGGGGCGCTGTACCTCGTCGCGGCATACGCGGCCTACGTCGTCAGCCAGGCGACGGGGTCCATGCTCTGGGCCCTGCTGTTCGGGCCACTGGCGGCGGCGCTGCTGGCGGTGGTCGCGGAGCGGCTACTGCTCCGCCACACCTACGCCATGCCGCATGAGGCGCAGATCCTCATCACCTTCGCGGTCGCGCTGATCGTGCAGGAAGGGGTGATCCTGGTCTTCGATCCACTCGCCAAGAACGTGCCGGTGCCAGACTTCCTCTCCGGCATCGTCTTCCTCGGGCCGTTCGTCTATCCGGCCTACCGGCTGGCGGTCGTCGCCGTCTCTGCCGCCGTGGCGGTGCTGCTCTGGTTCGCGCTGGAGCGCACGCGTTTCGGCGCGATCCTGCGCGCAGGATCGGAAAGCACGGAGATGGTCAGCCTGCTCGGCATCGACGTGCATCGTGTGTTCCTCGGGGCCTTCGCCCTCGGCGGCGCGCTGGCCGGCCTGGCCGGCGCGCTGGCCGCGCCGCTGCGCGGCGTGGAGCCCTTCATGGGCCTGGAAGCCCTGGGCATCGCCTTCGTCGTCGTGGTGGTGGGCGGCATCGGCTCCTTCACGGGCGCGCTGCTCGGCGGTCTGCTGATCGGCGTCGTTCAGAGTGTCATGAGCAGCCTCTGGCCCGAAGGCGCAAGGCTGATGATCTACGGCGCCATGGCTCTGGTTCTGCTGGTGCGCCCGGCTGGCCTCATGGGGCGTGCATGAGTGCCTTTCGCGAAGGGGGACGCTTCCCTGACGCCAGCACGGTCGGCATCGCCGCGACGCTCGTCGCGCTTCCGTTCGTCCTGCCGTCCGTCACACTGGCCTCGGAAGTCCTGGTCTTCTCGGTGGCGGCATTGTCCTGTGCCTTCCTGCTCGGCATGGTCGGACTGCTCTCCTTCGGGCAAGGGCTGTTCTTCGGGATCGGTGCCTATGTCTCGGCCGTGCTGCTGAAGGATCACGGCCTTGCGACGCTGCCAGCCGTGGCAATCGCGGCTGGCGCTTCCGCCATCGGGGCGGGGCTCATCGCCCTGCTCGCCGTGCGGCGGCACGGCGTCTACTTCGTCATGCTGACCCTCGCCTTCGCGCAGATGGGCTACTTTGCCATGCTCGCCCTGAACCACGTGACGGGGGGTGAGAACGGGCTGACCGGCGTGCCGCGACCGCCGCTCCTTGCCGGCATGGGCGCGCTGTCGGGGTCGGAGGCGATCTACGCCTTCCTCGCCGTGCTCGCCTTCGCCGCCTACCTGCTGGTGCAGCGCGTCGGCGCATCGCCCTTCGGCTCGGTGCTGCGCGCCATCCGCCAGAACGAGCCGCGCGCCGAGGCGCTTGGCTACGACGTTCGCCGCTTCAAGGTCGCGGCCTTCGCGCTCGCCGGCCTGCTGGCCGGACTGGCAGGTGCGATGCACACGGTGTTCCTTGGCTTCGCGCCGCCCAACGTCATCGAACTCGAGATGAGCGAGCGGTTGCTGATCATGGCGATCATCGGCGGCGCGGGCGCGCCGGGCGCCGCCTTCGTCGGCGCCGGCTTCTATGTCGTGATGGCGGACTGGCTCTCGACCCTCTGGCCGCGCTGGTTGATGCTGATCGGCTTCCTGCTGATCGCCATCGTGCTGTTCCTGCGCGACGGGTTGTGGGGGGGAGCGGCCGCTGCGCTGCACCGCCTGCGGGGACGGGGTCATGGCTGAGACGCTGCTCGAGGCCCGCGGGCTCGGCGTCCGCTTCGGCGACTTCCGTGCGTTGTCGGAGGTGGTCCTGGACGTCGCGGCCGGATCGCTTCATGCCGTCATCGGGCCGAACGGAGCCGGCAAGACCACGCTGTTCAACGTTCTGACCGGACGCATTGCGCCAAGCGAGGGCCGCATCGTCCTGGCCGGCCGGGACGTGACGCGGCTGCCGGCGCATCGGCGCGTTCACCTCGGCATGGCGCGGTCCTTCCAGGTGACCAACATCTTTGCCGACCTGACGGTGGCCGAGAACCTGCGGCTGGCCGTGCAGGCGGTGTCGGGCGCCGAGCCCTGGGTGTTCTGGCGGGCCCGCACCCCGTCGCGGGAGAAGGTCGCGGCGCTTCTCGATGAGGCCGGCCTCGCCGCGCGCGCGGACTGGCGCGCAGGGGACCTCTCGCACGGTGGCCAGCGGGCTCTCGAGATCGGCATGGCGCTCGCCGCCGATCCGCGCATCATCTTCCTCGACGAACCGCTGGCTGGCATGGGTATCGACGACATCCACCGCACCAAGGAAATGATACACGACCTCGTTCCCGCGCGGACCGTCGTGCTGATCGAGCACAACATGCGTGTCGTGCTCGATATCTCCGATCGTATCACCGTGCTCGCGCAGGGACGGCCGATTGCCGAGGGGGCACCCGCCATGATCCGGAGCGACGCGGCGGTGCGAGAAGCCTATCTGGGATCGGGAATGTGAGCGCGCTCCTGGAACTGGACGCCGTGGAGGCAGGCTACGGGAAGAGCCGCGTCCTGCACGGTGTCTCCCTCTCAGTCGCGGATGGCGAGACCGTCGCCCTGCTTGGGCGCAACGGCGCGGGCAAGACGACCACGATGCGTTGCATCGCCGGGCTCCTTGCCCCCGCGCAGGGACGCATCACCTTCGCCGGGCGGGATCTGCGCGGCATGCCGCCACATGCGGTGGCGCGTCTCGGCCTTTCACTCGTGCCGGAGCATCGCGGAATCTTCGCTGCGCTGAGCGTGGAGGAGAATCTCCGCCTGGCGGCGCGGCGGGGTTCGCCTTGGACCTTCGACACGGCCATGACCATGTTTCCCGCGCTGGCGGCGCGTCGGCGCACGCCGGGCGGGAAGCTGTCCGGTGGCGAGCAGCAGATGCTCGCCATTGCCCGCGCATTGATGCCGGGACCGAAGCTGCTGTTGCTGGACGAGCCGACCGAAGGGCTGGCGCCCGTCATCGTGGAGCGCCTGGTGGGGCTGCTGAAGGAGCTGAAGGCCAATGGCCTGCCGATGCTCCTGGTCGAGCAGAGCCTCGAGGTCTGCCGGGCCGTTGCGGATCGGCACGCCGTCATCGACGAAGGACGGATCGTCTGGACCGGCGACACGGAAGCGCTCGGCAATGCGACCGATATGGTCCGGCGCCACCTTACTCTGGAGGATGCATGACCGCAGGACGCTTCACGGGGCGGGCGGCGATTGTGACGGGCGCGGCCCGGGGCATTGGCGCGGCGACCGCGGCGCGCCTCGCGCGGGAAGGTGCCTCCGTGCTCCTTGTGGATCGGGATGAAGAGGTTGTCGCGCGCGCTGCGGAACTCGGTGCCGCCGCCCTTCGCCTCGACATCACGGCTCAGGATGCGGGCGAGCGATCGGTGCAGGAAGCGCTCGACCGCTTCGGGCGTCTCGACATCCTCGTGAACAATGCCGGCATCAGCGGTTCTCGGCCGCTTGCGGAGTGTGACGATGCGCTGCTTTCACGCATCATCGACACAAATCTGACGGCAGTGCTGAAGATGACGCGCGCCGCCATGCCGCATCTGACACGTCCCGGCGGGCGGATCGTCAATGTCGCCTCGGTCTTTGGCATTGCGGGCTACCCGGGTTCCACGCCCTATGCCGTGGCGAAGGCGGGCGTTGCGCAGCTGACGCGACAACTCGCCGCCGATCTCGCGCCCGAGGGCATACTCGTCAACGCCGTGGCACCCGGGCTTATCGAGACCGCCATGACGCGCGATCGACTGCATCATGACAGCTACTATCAAAGCGCCATGCTGCATGCGACGCCATTGCGGCGCGCTGGCCAGCCGGAGGAAGTCGCGGCGGTCATCGCATTCCTCGCCTCCACCGATGCGTCCTTCGTTTCCGGCGAGGTCGTCGCGGTCGATGGAGGCTGGCTCACCGGGAGGCATCCACCTCCCGTCCGGCCGTTGCAGTGAGGTGCCGCTGATCCTGATCGGCTCTGTGAGCCTGGGATTGCTACGCTCCTCCAGCGTGGGAAGCCCGGTCGCCACGCGGTGAACGCCCATCACAATGACGCGCGCCGGCACCTCCTTTGCCGGTCGCCGCGAGGAGCATGCGGGCAACACGACAACCTCGGGTCCGCGTGCACAGCGCAACCGGGTGCATCCGGTCCTATGGAACCTCGACGTCGAACAGCGGTGCGTATTGCTGCGACCCGAAGACGTCCCGTTCCCCCGGACTGCCGGATGGGCGTTCGCGTCGGATCGTGAACTTGATCGCATTGGCCGGTTCGAACACCACGAAGTCCGTCACGCGGCTTTCAGGGATGCGCAGCAGCTCCGCCACGATGGCGGGGGACAGCACCTTCGCGTCGCGCACCTTCTCGAAATTCACCCGCTCCTTGAAGATGATGTCGAAGGTGATGTGGTCCACGCCCGCATTCTTGCTGCGGATGGTCGAGGCCAGGTCGCGCAGCGTCAGCATGTTGCGGCGTTCCATCACGCGGCCCTCCGGGCGGTGCCGTCCACGGTCAGGAAGCGCGTGCGGAACAGCTCCATGGGATCCTTCACCGGCATGACGTGGTTCAGCGTCCATTCGTAGCCGGGCTTGCCGGTTAGCACTTCGTCCGACATCAGCGCGGCGGCGCCCGCGGTGCCCTTCACCTCGGGCAGGCGGGCGTAGAACAGGTTGCGGGCGGCGAGCGCGCAGATCTCCTCGGCACGCTTGCCATCCTGGCACAGCGTTTCCACCACGACGCCGATCTCGTGCGGCTGGGCCGGCGGTGTCGGATCCATCGGCCCCATGACGCCGTCGCGACCATAGAGGTGGTAGAAGACCTGCCACCCGGCTTCCTCGGGCTTCCCGAAGCGCTCGGCGAGGCGCGCGCGCGCCCAGGCGATCGCCTTGTCGATGTTCTGGATCATGTACGGGTCGCGCATGCCGACGACGGCGAGGCGCCGCTCGCCGACCTTGCCCGCGCCTTCCAGCTTCACCATCGGCGTCGCGGAGGGCACGAAGCGAGGCCCGGTGGCGCGTGTCGTCTTCTCCGCCACCTGCTCGTAGCGGCACTCGCTCATGTCCACGTGGCCGCTGACGACGTATTCGCGGAACGGGTCGCGGCGCTCGTACATGGCGTGGCTCGCCAGCGAGGCGGGCGTGCAGCGCTGGCCGGGATGCATGGCGGTGACGCGGATGTCGTCCTCGCGGATCTGGCCGTAGATGCTCTCCTTGCCCATGAAGGGCTCGCAGCAGAAGGAGGCGCATTCCATCAGCTTGCCGGCGTAGTACGCGGTGGCCGGCGACATGCCGGCATTGAGCAGCGGCGCCGCGAACAGCGCGCAGTCGCTGGCACGCCCGGCGATCACCACATCCGCGCCGCCCGCCAGTGCCGCGGCGATCGGCTCGCCACCCATCACGGCCACGATGCGGTCGGTCCGCGCGAGCAGCGCGTCATCCGCCTCCGGCCGGCCGTCGAGGCCATGGATCGGCGTACCGGCACGCAGCATCTCGCGCACGGCCGCCGGCTTCAGCTCGGACTCGATGGCCGCGAGGCGAAAGGGGGCGAGGCCGTGCTCGGCCGCGATCTCCTGCATCAGCGCGACATACTGCGCGACGCCGCGATCCGTCCCGGTGTCGGAAGCCGAGCCGATGATCATCGGCACCCCGAGCCGGCGCGCGGCGAGCAGCATCACCTCGAGGTCGTGCTTCTGCCAAGCCGCCGGGCTCGCCTGCCCGTCGGCACCGAGCGGATAGGGTCCGATATCGCAGGAGCCGGAATCGGCGATGATGAAATCCGGCTTCAGTTCGCAGCCCGCGAGGAAGGAATCCTTCTCGAGCGGCGTGAAGCCGAGATGCCCGGTCGGGCAGAGGATGGTGACCTCGGTCATGTTTTCTGGCCTTTGCTGGCGCGTCGCCCATGGCATTGCACGCCCCGTGCCAGTTCAGGCGGGCACCGCCATGCCGAGCTTCTGCATCCGGTGCCGCAAGGCGTGGCGGGACAGGCCGAGCCGCACCGCCGCCCGGCCATGCCTGCCGCCGGCCTCGCGCAGCGCCGTCTCGATCAGCGCCTTCTGGTAGCGGTCGGTGGCGCCGTGGAAGCCGAGGTCCAGCGACGGCACCTCCGCCCCCCCGGGCAGGGATGGCGCCGCGCGGCCTTCGACCTCACGCAGGATGCGGTCCGGCAGGTGGCGCACCAGCACATGGTCCTCGGTCTCGAGGATGGCGATGCGCTCGATCAGGTTCTCCAGCTCGCGGACGTTGCCAGGCCAGGAATAGCGACGGAACACCTCGGCCACGCGCGGCTCCAGGCCGCGGATCACCCGCCCGCAGCGCCCCCCGTGGTGGCGCAGGAAGGATTCGGCCAGCAGCAGCACGTCGTCGCCGCGCGCACGCAGCGGCGGGATGTTCACCGGCACCACCTGTAGCCGCCAGTACAGGTCGTCACGGAAGCGGCCTGCCTTCACCTCCGACAGCAGGATGCGGTTGGTCGAGGTGACGAAACGCACATCCGCGGCGGTCTGCTTCACCGCCCCGAGGCGGCGGAAACGCTGGGTGTCCAGCATGGTCAGCAGCTTCGCCTGCAGTTGCAGGTCCATCTCCCGGATCTCATCGAGGAAGAGCGTGCCGCCGCTGGCGGCCTCGATCAGCCCGGGCTTCGCGCCGGCGGCGCCGGTGAATGCGCCGCGCTCATGCCCGAACAACTCGCTTTCCATGAGGCTGGCGGGGATCGCGGCGCAGTTCACGTCGACGAAGGGCTGGTCCCGCCGCGCGGAAAGGCGGTGCAGCATGCGCGCGACGAGGCCCTTGCCGGTCCCCGTCTCCCCATACAGGAGCACGGTGCGGGCGGGGCTCACGGCGATGCGCGCCACCAGGTCGCGCACCGCGCGGATGCTTTCGTGTTCGCCGAGAAGGTCGTCGTAGGCCATGGGCGCGCGCCCCTCCACTGGCGTGGAGTTTACGCCGGCGCGTGAATTTCGCGCCATCCCTGCTCATCCGGCTCGAATCGCACCCATGCGGCGCTGCAGGGCGGTCCGGCTGCGATGGTGGCGAGGCGCGCCCCGCAGTCCCACACCGCGCCGGCCAGGGTGGGCGACGGGTCTGGCGCATGGCGACAGAGCGCGACGGGGGCATGGGTCGCGAGCAGCGGCCTCGGGTCGCGTGCCGGGTCCTGCTCCAGCGCCGCCCTCAGCACGGCGAGGCGCCCTTCCGAATGGGCCACGGGCGACAGCGGATCCGGCGCGGCGGTGTAGTGGTTGGTGCGTGCCACCCACGCGCCGCGCGCGACATCCACGCGCCCGTGCCGCAGCTCCACAGCCGCCGCGGCGCCGGATGCGTCGCCCAGCACCAGGCTGCCGCCACCCGCATGCGGCAGGTCCCTGATGGTGGACAGGGCTTCCTCCACCGTCGCGCAGGCGAACAGAAGTCGCGTCATCAGGAAATAGCGCAGCACTCCCGGCCCGTGGTCGGCCGTGGGGATCTGCGTGTCGGCCAGCGCGAGCCCGTCACTGTTCAACCCCGAGGACCAGGCCCCCGGCGCGCCGAGCGAACCGAGGCAGAGTACGCGCCTACCGCCCCAGGCCGGGTCCTCGTGCTGGAAGACGCGCTGCAGCCCGGCATGCTCGGGCCGGAAGTCGCGGTTCTTCGCGACGACGCCACGCAGCGCAAGGGCCGAACAGCCATCCGTGTCGGCCGGCGCCGCGGCGATATCCGCGAGGCAGCCGAGATGCAGGAAGTCGAACACCACCTCCGGGGCAAGGGAGAAGCCTTCGGCAATGCCGGTGATCTCCTCCAGCGCCTCGGGGGTGTGGCGCAGCGTCGCGTCCCATTGTGCGTCGAGGAAGCGCGCCATGCGCGGCGTCCGCGCCGGCGCCTCGGCCAATCGGCCGCGGATGGCGGACCGGACGGCGTCGGCCTGGTCAGGGCAGGCGGTCGCCTGGCCGCGACCACGCGCGCGCGCATCGCCGCGCAGGGTCACGAGCAATGCGCTCACGCGACGCCTCCATCATGAAGGTGGCACGCTGCGCGATGTCCATCCCCGAGGCTCACGATCCGTGGCGCCTCCCGCGAACAACGCGGCCCGGCCAGTGGGCAACGCGGATGGAAGGCGCAGCCCGGTGGCGGCGCGAGCGGAGAGGGCAGGTCGCCCATCGGCGCGCGCGCCCCTTTCTCCCCCGGTGCGCCGATGCGCGGCACGGCGGCCAGCAGCGCGCGGGTGTAGGGATGGGCAGGGCGGGTCGTGACCGCATCACGCGCCCCTTCCTCCACCACCCGGCCGAGATACATCACCGCGATGCGCCTCGCGAGATGCGCCACCACCGCGAGGTCGTGCGAGATGAAGAGCAGCGTCAGGCCGAGTTCGTCGCGCAATTCCCGCAGCAGCGCCAGCACCTGCGCCTGCACGGAGACGTCGAGTGCCGAGACAGGTTCATCGCACACCACGAAGTCCGGCTTCAGGATCAGTGCGCGGGCGATGCCGATGCGCTGGCGTTGCCCGCCCGAGAACTGGTGCGGGTAGCGGTCGAGGTGCTGCCGCGCGAGCCCGACGCGGTCGAGCATCGGCAGTATGCGCGATTCCGCCGCCGCGCCCTTCAGCCCCCCGTGCAGCGCGATCGGCAAGGCGAGGATCTCCCGCACCGTCCGCCGCGGGTTCAGTGAGGCGTAGGGGTCCTGGAAGATGATCTGCATGCGCCGGCGCAAGGGACGGAGCGCGGCTTCCGGCAGGCGCGTGATGTCCTGCCCGTCGAACACCACCTGCCCGCCGGTCGGCGCATGCAGGCGAAGCAGCAGTCGGCCGAGGGTCGATTTGCCGCAGCCGCTTTCGCCGATCAGGCCGAGCGTCTCACCGCGCGCCAGCGTGAGGTCCACGCCGGAGACGGCGTGCAGCACGCGCCCGGGGCGGTTGCGAAGACGGTCGAGCAGCGACGGCGGAATGTCGAAGCGACGCTCGACCGCGCGGGCCTCCACCAGCAGCGTCATGGCGATACCTCCGCCGCGCGCAGGCAGCGCGAGGCGCGCCCGCCGCCGAGGTCTGCCAGCGGCGTCGGTCCCGCGCAGGCGGAAATGGCCATGGAACAGCGATTGCGGAACCGGCAGCCACCATCGAGCCGTGCGAGGTCCGGCACCTGGCCCGGAATGGGGTGCAGCGGGCGATCCGGGTCTTCCAGCCTCGGCAGGCTTTCCAGCAGGCCGCGCGTGTAGGGGTGGAGCGGGCGAGCGACGACCTGGGCGGTCGGCCCGCTTTCCACCACCTGGCCGGCATACATCACCATCACGCGCGGGCAGCGTTCCGCCACGACGGCAAGGTCATGGGTGATCAGCGCCAGGGCCAGCCCGTCCTGCTCCCGCAACTCGTCCAGCAGGTCCAGCACCTGCGCGCGCAGCGTCACGTCGAGCGCGGTCGTCGGCTCGTCCGCCACCAGCAGCCGTGGACGTGCGGCGAGCGAAATGGCGATCATCGCCCGCTGGCGCATACCGCCGGAGAATTGGTGCGGGTAGTCGTCCAGCCGCTCGGCGGCGGAGGGGATGCCCACGCGCGAGAGCGCCGCCGCGGCCTGTTCGCGCGTATTCGCCGCCAACCCATGGGCTTCAAGTGTCTCGATCAGCTGCTGGCCGATGGTGAAGGCCGGGTTGAGCGCGGACAGCGCATCCTGCATGGCGAGCGCCATGTGCCGGCCACGCAGCGCGCGCAGTTCAGCGCGGGAAACGCGGCGCAGGTCGCGCCCATCGAACAGGATCTCGCCCGCCTCGATCCGCCCCGGTGGCCGCAGCAGGCCGAGGACGGAAAGAAAGGTCACGCTCTTGCCGGAGCCGCTCTCGCCCACGACGCCGAGCGCCTCGCCGGCGGCGATATCGAGGTCCACGCCATCGGCCGCCGCAACCGGGCCGCGGCGTGTCGGGAAGACCGTGCGCAATCCGCGTACGCTGAGCAGCGGCGTGCTTGCCGGGCGTGACCGATTCAGATCTCCACGCCCTCCGGCGCTCCGATCATCGGGCGCGCTTCCCGGGCGCGGCCGATTCAGATCTCCGCGCCCTCCGGCGCTCCGATCATCGGGCGCGCTCATGCGTGGTGTAGCCGCGGATCGAAGGCATCACGCAACCCCTGGCTCGCCAGGTTGATGGAGAGCACGAGCGCGAGGATGGCCAGCCCCGGCAGCGTCGAAACCCACCACGCATCGACCAGGAAGTCCCGCCCATCCGCCACCATCGATCCCCAGGACGGCGTCGGCGGCTGCACGCCGAGGCCGAGGAAGGAGAGCGAAGCCTCCATGATGATGACATAGGCCATGCGGAAGGTGGCCACGACCAGCACGGGAGAAAGCACATTCGGCAGGATCTCCCGCAGCATGATATGGCGCGTGCCGCAGCCGAGGGCGCGGGCGGCTTCCACATAGTCCTGCTCGCGTGCCGCGAGCGTCTCCCCGCGCACCACGCGGCAGGAGAAGACCCACTCCTTGTAGATCAGCACCAGGATGATGTTGTGCAATCCCGGCCCCATCATCGCCATCAGCCCGATCGCGAAGACGAGGTAGGGGAAGCCCAGCAGCGTATCCACCAGCCGCGAGATCAGCGTATCGGCCCAGCCGCGCAGGTAGCCGGCAGTCAGCCCCGCCAGCGTGCCGATCACCGCGGCGATGCCGATGACGAGTGCGGCGACCAGCAGCGAGACGCGCGCGCCATGGAGCAGGCGCGAGAGTATGTCTCGCCCGAGGGAATCGCAGCCGAGCGGGAAGGCCCATTCGCCTCCCTCCTGCCAGGCCGGTGGCTGCAGGCGGCGAAACAGGTCCGCATCCGCCGGGTCGTGTGGCGCAATGAGCGGCGCGGCGAGCGCGCCGAGGATGAACAGCAGGATCAGCCCGGAGGCGACGACGGCCGTGCGGTTGCGTGCAAAGCGCTCCAGCCCGAGCCGCAGCGGGGAGACGGGGACCTCCTCGGCCACCGTCGCGCTCACAGCCGCACCTTGGGGTTGAGCGCGGTGTAGAGCAGATCCGCCGTGAAGTTCAGCATCACATAGGTGACGGCGTAGAGCAGCACCGCCGCCTGCACGAGCGGGTAGTTGCGCGCGAAGATGCTCTCGACCACCAGCCGGCCGAGGCCTGGCCAGCCGAACACCGTCTCCACGATCATGTTGCCGCCGAGCAGCGAGCCGGTCTCGATGGCCGCGACCGTCACCACCGGGATCAGCGCGTTCTTGAGCGCGTGGCGCAGCAGCACGCGGCGGCGCGACAGGCCCTTGGCCTCGGCGAACAGCACGTAGTCGGAGGTCAGCACCTCCGCCATCGCGCTGCGCACCACGCGCGTCAGCAGCGCCGCCGTCGGCAGCCCGAGGGTGATGGCGGGCAGCGCCAGGTGGCGCAGCGCCGCGAGGAAGGCATCCGGCCGCCCCGCGATCACGCTGTCGATCAGCAGGAAGCCGGTGACGCGCGCGACCTCGAGGTCGAAATCCGTGCGCCCACCCACCGGGAAGACGCCGAGCTGCACGGCGAACAGCAGGATCAGCAGGAGGCCGAACCAGAATCCCGGCAGCGAGACGCCGAACAGCGACAGCGCCGTCAGCGCGCGGTCGAGCCAAGTATCCCGCTTCACCGCCGCGATGACACCGAGCGGGATGGCGACCGCGATGGCCAGCAGGATGGCCGCCAGCGTCAATTCGATGGTCGCCGGCAGCCGTTCCGCGATCACGTCCCGGACCGGGCGGCGATGGAAGAAGGATATGCCGAAATCCCCGGTCAGCGCATTGCCGAGGAAGACCAGGAAGCGCTGCGGCAGCGGCCGGTCGAGGCCGAGGTCGGCCCGCAACTGCGCTGCCTGTTCCGGTGTCGCGCGGCTGTCCGCCAGCATGATTTCCACCGGGTCGCCGGGCGTCAGCGTGATCATCAGGAAGACGATCAGGCTGACGCCGAAGAGCACCGGCAGGGTCTGGAGCAGGCGCTCCAGCAGGCGGGAGGCGGTCAAGCCACCCGCACGCGATGCAGGTTGATGCGGCTGTCGGCCTGCGGGCGCCAGTTCTGCACGCGTCGGGCGACGCCATAGATATCCTGCGGCAGCCAGAGGAAGATCCAGGGCGCCTGCTCGGTCACGATGGCCTGTGCGCGCTTGTACATGTCGGCGCGCTTCGCCTGTTCGGCCTCGGTCTCCGCGGCATCGAGCAGGCGGTCCACCTCGGCATTGCTGAAGCCGGCGGCATTGCCGCGGCCGCCGGTGCGAAGCGTGGGCACCATGATGTCGGAGGGATCCAGCGCGCCGTTGCCCCAGGATGTCAGGTACATGTCGCGGTCGCGCCGGCGTTCGGCGTTCTGCCACATCGGGTTGAGCACGGCGCCTTCCCAGACCTGGGCGCGTACGCGCAGGCCGGTGCGTGAGAGCAGGGCGGCGATGGCCTCCGCGATCTCCTTCAGCGCGGCGGTGGTGTCGATGACCAGTTCCGTGCCCGGCGCGACACCGGCCTCCGCCAGCAGGGCGCGGGCGCGGGCGAGGTCATGCCCGTATTCCGGCAGGTCGGCGTTGAAGCCCAGGGCATCCGGGCTCATCACGCCGCGCAGCGGGGTCGCGGTGTTGTTGAGGATGCGGGAGATGATCGCACCCTTGTCGAGCGCATGGTTCAGTGCGCGCCGCACGCGCACGTCGTCGAGCGGCTTCTTCGCCAGGTTCAGCGCGACGAAGAAGCTGCGCGTGCCATTCACCTTCATCACCTGCGCGTTGCGGGACGCCTCGACCTGCCGCATGGCGGAGGCGGGCAATTCGCTGATGATGTCGAGTTCGCCAGCCAGCAGCGCGGCGATGCGGGCGCTGTTCTCCGGCACGATGCGGAAGATGGCGCGATCGATCTGCGCCGGGCCGGCGACGGGAATTTCGGTGCTGCCGCCGTAGTATTCGGCGAAGCGTTCCAGGATGACCGCCTCCCCGCGGCGCCACTCGGTGAGCCTGAAGGGGCCGCACCCATCGGGTCGGGTCTGCATGCCGTCTTGCCCGACGCGCTCCAACTGGCGGCGGTTCACCACCTCCTGGAAGGGGATCATGGCGGGCAGGATGGGCCAGGGTTCGCCCAGCACCATGCGCACCGTACGTTCATCCACGACGACGGTGTCTTCGAGCGGGCCAAGCAGGCCCTTGCGCGGGCTGGTCTGCCCGCTCATCGCATTGTTCTTCGCCAGCCGGTCGAAGGTGAACTTGATGTCGTCGGCGGTGAGCACGTCGCCGGAGTGGAAGCGGACGCCGGAGCGGAGGCGGAACTCGTAGGTCCTGGCGTCGATCTGGCGCCAGGATTCCGCGATTTCGGGCTGGATGCGCATGTCGGCATCGCGCGTCAGCAGCCCATCATGGATGTTGCGGATGACGGTCTGCGTTTCGCGATTGCGGTGGTTGGCCGGGTCGAGGGTCAGGGCATCCTGCGAGACGCCGACGCGGATCTCCCGCGCGCGGCCCTGCCCGAAAGCGCCACCGGAGGTGGTCAGCACGCCGACGGCCGAGAGAAGCACGTTTCTGCGACTGACCATGTCCGTCTCCCTGTGGTTCTGCGTCATGCCGCGCGCGGCATCCCACTCCCGCTCCCCCTTGTCATGCCAGGAGATGCCGGGAAAAAGCAGCAAGGAACATGCCACAACGCGGCCACGCCAATACATTGGCCGCGGCCTGCAGCATGACGCCCGTGTGATGGCATTATGCGCGAATCTCCCGCCAAGGCGTGAGAGTTGCGCCTGCGTGATGGAAGGGCGGTCTTATCGGTCTGCCGGCATCGGTGCAGTCGCGACGGCTGTTGGACTTCGGTCGCTGAGCCTCCGGTGGCACGGCGGTATTTGTTCAGGGGGGAGCGAAGTTCTCTGGAGTGCGGCGAGAGCCCGCTGCTTTCGGCCCCTTCGCCATGCGTTGCGGCCCGCGGAAGATGCCATGCTCGCCTTCTCTCCGTTACGGAAACGAATATTCGGGTTCGATTGCGCCCCCCATGTCATGCGCCATCACAGCTGAACTTCGGGTGGGCCCCACGCCGTCGCGAGCGGGTCCGGCTCGGCGCTTCCCATCGTCAGGCCCGCGCGTCCTCGAGATACGAGGCGATGCCATCGAGGGTGAAGAGCTTCGGGTAGTCCGCTTCCGGGATCGGCCGGCCGGTACGCTCATGCAAGGCAGCGACGAGGTTGAGAAAGTCCATCGAATCCAGGTCCAGCGCCTCCCGCAGTCCGGCGTCGCCGGGAAGGGTCGAGAGGTCGGCCTCGTGGGCGATGTTCAGGCCACCGTCCGCGGGGAGACCGTCGAGCAGCGTCGTCGCCCGATCCCAGCTGAATCCGCGGCACACTGCCGCGTAGTCGGCGAGGTTCGGCACCACCGCGAGCCGGTCCCGCGGCTTCGCGATCCGCGCGTAACCCGAGGCCAAGCCTCCCTCTGTCTGCGCCGGGCGGGTCGCCTCCACGGCGTCCTCCTCCAGTGCTCGTAGTGGCAATCTACTGCACGGACGGGGATCTCGAATCATGATCCTGATCAAAGACCCTTCGGGCGCAGCGAGTTGGATCCGGGTCAAGTCGGACTGGACGAGCTGGCCGCCCGCCTTGCGCCAGGTTCCGACGGGCCCACCACTGAGTCGCCGCCGCGACCGGCACGCCGTCGCGCAGCAGGTCGCAGACTACCGGCGGTCCAGCGTCATTCCACGGATCGGTGTCGCCAACAGGCCCCTGCCTACGCACGGTCGGCGAAGAAGGGCTCAGCGTGCCGTATGGAGCGCCTTCGGGCCGAGAAAGCGGCTGAACCAGGCGGCGGCGCGGCGCGCAACCTCCTCGAGGGCCCCGGGCTCCTCGAAGAGATGCGTTGCGCCCGGGACGACGGCGAGTTCGGTCGGGCAGGCCATCCGCGCGCGGGCCAGGCGGTTGAGGGCGAGCACTTCGCGATCCTCGCCCCCGACGATCAGCAGGGTCGGCGCGACGATGCGCGCCAGCAGCGGCTCCGTGGCAAGGTCGGGCCGGCCGCCGCGCGAAACCACGGCGCCGACGCGCGCGGGCCGTGCCGCGGCTGCCGTCAGGGCTGCGGCCGCGCCGGTGCTGGCCCCGAACAGCCCAAGCGGGAGCCCGGAAACGGCGTAATGCACGGCGGCATGATCGATCGCCATCCCGAGCCTTCGCGCAAGCAACCCGATGTCGAAGACGTTCCGCCTGTCGCGCGCCTCCGCCTCGGCAAGCAGATCGAAGAGCAGGGTCGCGAAACCGGCTTCGTGCAGGGCCGCCGCGACCAGGCGATTGCGGGGGCTGAACCGGCTGGAGCCGCTGCCATGGGCGAAGACGACGAGCCCGGCCGGCGCGGGCGGCAGGGCAAGGATTGCCTCGAGGCCCGCAGGCGGGATGGCCATCGCCTCCTCGCGCACGTGTTCGGAATCTGGGACAGGATCCATGCGAGCACTCCCCGCCCGAAGCGGCGCCGACCTGCGAGCTGCGCGCAGCGCCTGCGATGCGCTTCGTAGTGCATCCGGTTCACCGCCGCCTTGAGGGGCGTCAACCTGCGCCGGAGCCGAAGAGACGATTTCAGTCTGAATTGAGCCGGCAAACGCACGCCATGCAGACACTTCCGCGAGACTGGCGGGGACGTGCCGCACCTATCGCGCAGGCGGGGCGGGGGGGGGGGGACCGCCCGCACGATGCCGATATCGGCATGCGCGGTTGGGGCGCCACGCCGGAGGCTTCCGACAAAGCAGCGGCCATCGCCCAGAGGCGCATCGTCGCCGCTGAGGAGGTCCGCCCGCCCGCCCCGGAGACGGTGCCAATGGCCAGGTCGCAGATCAGCTCAGGAGCAGGCGCGGCTGCGAAGGCCCGCTAAACATTCCGCCTGGATCACTCGATAGGGGCTGGTCATTCGGCGGAGTGCTGGTGCTGCACGGCCTTCAAGAGTCACGCTTATCGGCCAGCGATTCAGGCTCGACGAAATCGCCGAAGCACACCGTGCGGCAGATGTGCGCCGCTCGGCAGGTGCGATCCTCATCACACCGTAGTTGTAGCCAGACTTGGCCAGCCGGGCCGGCGTTGAGGCGCAGTTGCGGGTCATGCCCTGGTCGTGGTGGCCGCCTCCTACGCCACTACCGGACACACGACCGCTCCGGCAGCGAACCACGGCATCGATGGCGCCGAAACAACGACTTCACCAGAGTTCCGCAAGGCAATCTTCAAGCCTCGGTAGTTGCCCGGGCCTAGGGTCCCCGCACGTCCCACGGACAGCCTCGGCACCGCGCCGAGGCGCCCCCGCGCGGGGCACGACCACCCACCGCAACCCGCTGCGCGGTCGCGCCACCGCAAGGCTAGCCGGAGGACACCCGTCATGAACGCCCTGACCGCCACTGCCTAGACAACCGCCCCGAAGACGAAGAAGGAAGTGCCGCCCTTCAATGGCCCGCACTGCTTCTCACCATCGGTGTCGTCGTCGGTCAGTCGGCGCTCGTGACGCTCCAGCGCCGTGCCGAGAGAACGGGCGAAGGCGATACGGATCGTCAAGGCCGGATCATCACAGGCCGAACCGCCAGGGCAGCATCGTTGGCCCACGAGTGAAGCCGGCGGAACACAACGACGCGGAAGCGAAAACGACGAAGTCAACGGGCGACGCGCCCGGAAACGACGAGGCGCGGTTGCCGCCCAGGCGACACATGCCGCCGTAGGCGCTCGACCAACCCACCCAACAAGGAGAAACGTCATCATGGCCGTCATCGCGACATTCACTCCCGCCGCAGGGACGCTCGCCGCCTTTGGGGACGCCCTGTCCAACACGATCACGATCAGCCGCAATGCGGCCGGGGCGCTCCTCGTCAACAGTGGCGCGGTGGCTGTCCTCGGCGGCTCACCGACCGTCGCGAACACCAGCCTGATCCAGGTCTTCGGGCAGGGCGGCAACGATACCATCACGCTCAATGAGTCGAACGGCGCCCTGCCGCGCGCCAACCTCTTCGGTGGCAACGGCAACGATGTGCTCACCGGTGGCTCGGGCAACGACCAGCTATTCGGGCAGTCCGACAACGATGTGCTGTTCGGCAAAGGCGGCAACGACCTGCTGTTCGGCGGCTCAGGCAACGACGTGCTCACCGGCGGCGACGGCAACGACTCCGTCTTCGGCGAAAGCGGTGATGACCGAATGATCTGGAATCCGGGTGACGACAGCGACCTCCTCGAGGGCGGCAGCGGCGTCGATACTGTCGAGGTGAACGGCGGCAACGGGTCCGAGGTCTTCACCGCCACCGCCAACGGAACGCGGGTGCGTTTCGACCGGGTCGACCCCGCGCCCTTCGCCCTCGACATCGGCACCACCGAGAACCTGGTCGTCAACATGAACGGCGGGGACGATCGCTTCAGTGCGACCGGCAACCTCGCCGCGCTGATCGATATCGTCGTCGATGGCGGCGCCGGCAACGACACCATCCTCGGCGGCAATGGCGACGACGTGTTGCTCGGTGGGGACGGCAACGACTTCATCGACGGCAACCAGGGCATCGACGTCGTGTTCATGGGTGCGGGCAATGACGTATTCCAATGGGATCCGGGCGACGGCAACGACGTGATCGAGGGCCAGGACGGCACCGACACCATGTTGTTCAACGGCAGCGGTATCGGGGAGATCATGGAGGCCTCGGCCAATGGGGCGCGCACCCGGTTCGCACGAAATGTCGGTAGTATCGTGATGGACCTCAACGACGTCGAGAAGATCGAGGTGAATGCCCTCGGCGGCGCTGATTCCATCGTGGTGAACGACCTGTCAGGGACGGATGTGCAGGAAGTGCACGTCAACCTGGCCGGTGCCTTCGGCGGCAGCATGGGCGATGCCCAGGCCGACACCGTCACCGCCGCCGGCACCAACGTCGCGGACGTCGTCGATATCATTGGCGCCGGAACCAGCGTCACCGTGCTGGGGTTGCCGAGCATGCTCGCCGTCACCAATGCCGAAGGCGCGAATGACAGCCTGGTGGTCCATACGCTCGGCGGTGACGACCAGATCAATGCGTCCACGCTGGTCGCGGGTATCGTCAAGCTGATGATCGATGCCGGCGCGGGGGACGATACTGTCATCGGCTCGCGCGGCGCCGACGTGCTGAACGGCGGCGGCGGCCACGACGTCATCGACGGCCAGCAGGGCGACGACGTTGCGCAACTCGGGGCGGGCAACGACACCTTCACCTGGGACCCGGGCGACGGCAGCGACACGGTCGAGGGCCAGGATGGCGCTGATGTGCTGGACTTCAACGGCAGCAATGCCAGCGAAAGCATCAATGTCGCGGCCGTTGGCGGGCGCGTGCAGTTCGTTCGTGACGTCGGCGCCGTGACGATGGACGTGAACGGCGTCGAGACCATCGCCTTCGACGCGCTGGGCGGTGCCGACAATATCGTGGTTGGCGACCTTTCGGGCACCGACGTGACCAAGGTCGCCCTGAACCTGGCGGCCGCAGTCGGGGGCGGCGACGTCCAGGCGGACAGTGTCGCCGTCAACGCCACCCAGGGCGGTGACACGGTGGTGGTGACCGGCGTGGCGGGCAGCGGCGCTGTCACAGTGACCGGCCTGACCGCGCGTGTCGAGATGACGCAGGTGGAGGGAACGCTCGACACGCTGATAGTCAACGGCCTCGGGGGCGATGACGTGCTCGATGCATCGGGCCTCGATGCCGACCTGGTCCGTCTGACGATGAATGGCGGACTCGGCGCCGACGTCCTGATCGGCTCGGACGGTGCCGACCTGATGAATGGCGGGGACGGCAACGACCTCGCCCTCATGGGTGCGGGTGATGACTCCTTCGCCTGGAATCCAGGTGACGACAGCGACGTGCTGGAGGGCCAGTCGGGCTTCGACACCATGCTGTTCAACGGCGCCAACGTGACGGAGAACATCTCCATCTCGGCCAATGGCAATCGCGCCTTGTTCACGCGTGACGTCGCCAGCGTGGCAATGGACCTCAACGACGTCGAGGCGGTCACCTTCAACGCCCTCGGCGGCGCCGATGTCATTACCGTCAACGACCTCAGCGGCACGGACGTCACAACCGTGAAGCTGAACCTCGCGGCGTCGGGTGGCGTCGGCGACGGGCAGCCCGACACCATCGTCATCAATGCGACAAACAGCGACGATGTCATCGTCGTCACTTCCGGCGATGGGGTGGTGATGGTCTCGGGCCTCTCGGCGGAGATCCAGGTCTTCGGCTTCGACGCCGGTGACCGCCTGGTCATCAACGGGCTCGGCGGCGACGACGTGATCGAGGCCTCGGGCTTCAACGCGCCGATGCAGCTGACGGCCGATGGCGGTGCTGGCGCCGACGTGCTGATCGGGGGGCCGGGCGCCGACGTGATGCTCGGCGGCGACGGCGACGACGTGCTGCTCGGCGGAGGCGGGATTGACATCCTCGACGGCGGGCCGGGCGACAACGTCGTCATCCAGGGTCTGGTCGCCTCGTTCGATCAGATCCTGCCCTGAACGGCCGCTGCCTTGCTGCTCCCGGCATGTCCGAAGCCGGTCGGGCATGCCGGGTAGGCCCGGCTTGCCGACGCCACCCATCGGCGCGCCACATCTCGACGATGCGCACGTGGACGCGCGGCATTCGATCCTGTGGGAGGATCCGATAGCCGTCGAAGTTGCGTGCCTGCGGCACGCCGCCCTCGTAGAGCACTTCCTCGAGCAGCGCGGCGGACAGGCCGAGCGTCACGGCAGAGGTGGCCTGCGCCTCGATGACCGCGGGGTTCGCGACGCGGCCCAGCAACAGCGTGCGTGTCACGGCACGGAATATCTCGCCCACCACGAGCTTCGATCCCGGGGCGGTGACGCTGTCTGTGCAAACGATGAAGCGGCGGGTGCCGTAGAACTGCACGCCTACGGCCTGGAAGCCCAGCCCTGGCTGAGATGCGGCGCTGGTCCAATTCTGCGTTGCAGAAACGGCAACAACCGTTCGGATCAAGATGCTTGTTGAAAAGCGACCGAGAATGAATGCTGGCAGGCGCCAGCGCGTGTGCTCTGCGGGGCTATGGGTTAGGCGAACGAGAAGGCGTCGCTGCCCGAGCCTCGCATAGCTTCGGCGCTTCCCCGCCACTCCATGGGAATTACTACTGATGAGCGATGATCTCCTCGAAGCCGGCAAGCAACTCCGCGCCGAAGTGATCGGGCAGGAACGCCATGACGCAGCCATGAAGAACGCCACGCCGTTCGACCTGCCTTTCCAGGAATTGGCCCTGCGCTATTGCTGGGGCGAGGTCTGGGGACGTCCCGGGTTGAGCCGCAAGATCCGTAGCATGGTGAACCTCGGCATGCTCGTCGCCCTCGGGAAGCCCAACGAGTTGAAGATCCATGTCCGCGGCGCGCTGACCAACGGCGTCACCAAGGACGAGATCCAGGAGATCTTCCTGCAGACCTGCATCTACTGTGGCGTGCCAGCGGCAGGCGAGGCCTTCAGGGTGGCGAAGGAAGTGTTCGCAGAACCTGAGTTCGCAGACCGCTGACGTCCCAATCCATCTGCGCATTTCTGTGCGCCAGGCCGGACTACCACAATCGGCGGTTCGGCCTTTCGCGCTTTCCGCTGACCTGTCACTCCCGATCATCCCGCTTGGCGCCTACTTCGATGTCACGGCGATGCGAATCAACCTGCGCGATCGGATCGAGACGCTCCCGGTGTTCTGGAACATCAAGCGCGTCTGAGGTCCGTTCCCGTCCCGGCAACGGCAGGCCAAAAGATTGTTCTTGAGCAACACGGCCATGGCGGCTGTCATCAGCGCCATGGCCGAAACACCGTCCCCCTCCTGGGTAGGGCTCTTTGACCTTTTCCGCATCGGGATCGGGCCGTCGAGTTCGCACACCGTCGGGCCGATGGTCGCGGCCGGGCGCTTCGTCGCGGCCCTTCCGCCGCAGCACTTCACCTCGATCGGCGTGGATCTCTACGGCTCGCTCGCGCTGACGGGGAAAGGCCATGCGACGGACACGGCTATCATGCTCGGACTTCTCGGGGAGCGGCCGGACACGATCGATCTCGACGCGGTTCCTGGCCTGATCGCCCGCCTTCGCAAAACACGGGCGCTTCCACGTTCTGATGCCGCGAGCCTGCCTTTCGATCCTGACCGCGACATCCTTTTCCACCGCCACGAAACCCTGCCGCAGCACCCGAACGGCCTTGCCTTCCGGGCGGTGGCGTCGAACGGGGCGCAGATACGGCGCGTCTTCTATTCGGTGGGAGGCGGCTTCGTTGTGGAGGAAGGCGAGACCGAAGCCGCGCGGCAAGGGCAGGCCGACGTCCCGTACCTCTTCGATTCCGCGACCGCGCTGCTGGCCATCGCGGATGCCGCCGGCCTTTCGATAGCGGAATTGCAGCGCGCGAACGAACGCGCCTACCGCAGCGATGCCGAGATCTCGGAGGGTATCGCGCGCATCTGGGCCGCCATGCAGGGCTGCATCGCCCGTGGCATGCGCCAGGCTGGAGAGTTGCCAGGTGGCCTGCGCGTACGTCGGCGCGCGCCAGGACTGCACCAGCGCTTGCTGGAGCGCGGCGGAGCGAACGCGGCCGATCCGTTGCAGGGCATGGACTGGGTCAATCTCTACGCCCTGGCCGTAAACGAGGAGAACGCGGCCGGTGGCCGCGTGGTCACGGCGCCGACGAACGGCGCGGCCGGGATCGTGCCCGCGGTCCTGCTCTACTACACCAACTTTATTCCCGGCGCCGACGCGCAGGGTGTCGAGACTTTCCTGCTGGCCGCCGCGGCGATCGGTTCCATCATCAAGCGCAACGCTTCGATCTCCGGCGCCGAGGTCGGCTGCCAGGGCGAGGTCGGATCGGCCTGCGCCATGGCAGCAGCCGGCCTCGCAGCGACCCTCGGCGGCAGCAACCGGCAGGTGGAGAACGCTGCCGAGATCGGGCTCGAACACAATCTGGGCCTCACCTGCGATCCGGTGGCCGGCCTCGTGCAGGTCCCCTGCATCGAGCGGAATGCGATCGCTTCGGTGAAGGCGATCAACGCGGCCCGGCTCGCGCTGCATGGCGATGGGGAGCACCTCGTCACCCTGGATCAGGCGATCGCGACCATGCGCCAGACCGGGCTCGACATGTCCCACAAATACAAGGAAACCTCGCTGGGCGGTCTGGCGGTCAACGTCATCGCATGCTGACTCCGCGCGCCCTGTCAGAGGGTCCTTCAGGCATGATGAACGACCGCGCCCTTCGCTACTTCCTCGCCGTCGTGCGGGCCGGTTCAATCCGTGCCGCGGCTGAGGCGTTGAACGTCGCGGCCTCCGCGGTCAGCCGGCAGGTGGCGGACCAGGATTTCCGCCTCAACGTCCGGCTGGAAACCGGCTCCATCGAACTGCAGCGGCGTTTCGTGCAGGCGCGCATGGGCGTTGCCTACCTGCCGGCCTTCGCCGCGGCTGTCGAGCTCAAGGCGAAGCAGGTGGTCGCGGTTCCTCTCGCTGATGCGCTGCTCTCCCAGGCCACCACGCATCTGCTCGTGCGGGCCGGCCGCCGGCTCCCGGAGGCCGTGGAGCGGATCGCCTCGCGCCTGGCCGAGGGCCTGAGCGCCTTCCACGCGGTCTGATGCCGATGTTGCCTCGTGGGCAACGGCTCGTTCTGAAAACCATTCTTGTCGCAACGGACTTCAAGGCCAATCCTGAAGCCCTCATTCCACATGGGTGCAGCATGGAAATCCAGACGGTCGGCGTCGTTGGCCTTGGCAATATGGGCCTGGGAATTGCTGCGACCCTGGCCCGAGCCGGCTTCGTCGTGTTGGGTACCGATATCAGCGTGGCACGCCGCGTCCCCGCCGAAGCGGCCGGCGTTCGGTTCCACGAGGCCCTGACCGAGGTGCTGCGTGGTGCCGACTGCCTCGTCTTCTCGCTGCCCTATGCGCGTGATGTCGAAGCGGTGGTGACCGCGCCGGGCGGGCTGCTGGATCGGCGCGACCGCAAGGTCGTCGTCATTGATACCTCGACCTCGGATCCTGGCACCTCGCGCCGGCTGGCGGCGCGCCTGTCCGAGGCGGGACATGGCCTGCTCGACGCCCCGGTCAGCGGCGGACCGTCCGGTGCCGCGGACGGCACGCTGACGATGATGATCGGCGGTGCGGACGAAGATCTCGCCGCCGCCCACCCCGTGGTCGAGGCGATGTCGGCGAAGGCGATCCATGTCGGGCCATCCGGTGCAGGCAACATCGCGAAGCTCGTGAACAACATGTTGGTCGCCGCGCACCTCGTCACGACAGGGGAGGCGATGCGCTTATCCGAAGCCGCGGGCCTCCCTGCAGAGGCCGTGCTGAAGGTCGTCAACGCCGCCACCGGGCGCAGCGCGATCAGTGAGGCGATGTATCCGCGCTGGGTGCTGCCAGGTTCCTTCGACAGCGGCTTCTCGGCCGGGCTGATGCGCAAGGATGTCGGCCTCGCCGCCGATCTGGCCCGCGATACCGGCGCGCGCCTTCCGCTTTCCGCCGAGGTCGCGCGGATCTGGGCCGAGACGCGCGGCAGCATCGCGGATGCCGACGACTTCACCCGCATGGCCGACTACCGCACCGAGCGAAAGTACTGAGATGCCTGCCGGCGCCGCTTCGACCGTCTGGTTGTGACTGCGGGACGAGGCCGATGTGGGTCGCCCGCGGGGCGATCCTGGCCGCCTGCGCGTCGAATGACCGTGGAATGGCGCCTTCCTGC
The DNA here is from genome assembly GCF_018129065.1 of Neoroseomonas soli. Taxonomy (GTDB): domain Bacteria; phylum Pseudomonadota; class Alphaproteobacteria; order Acetobacterales; family Acetobacteraceae; genus Neoroseomonas; species Neoroseomonas soli. Next base: position 99,086 of record NZ_JAAEDM010000007.1, read on the forward strand.
CCATGCGGGATCGTTATTGCGATATTGTAATAGACCTTCCGCCCAGTCCCCGAGATAGAGTCGCGGCGATTGCGGCCCGCGCGGCCCTGCGCCGGGCCCAAGATGCTCGGGAGCGATGCACATGCGCTGCTGGTTGAATCGGACGGTCAGCGTCGCCTTGGTCTGCATGGCCATCGGAGTGGCATCGACTGCCGGGGCCCAGCAGGTCCGTGGCACGCCCGGTGCGCCCAGCGCCGTGATGACGCCGCAGGGGCTGCAACTGCCTTCGCCCACGCCGCCCTTCACAGGTGCCATTTTGCCGAACGCGGTGGACAGCACCTCCGCCTGGCCGCCCCAGGTCATGCCCCCCGAGCGCGCGCCCAACGTGCTGCTGATCCTGACGGATGATGTCGGCTTCGCCGCGCCATCAACCTTCGGTGGGGTCATCCCGACCCCAACCCTGCAGGCGGTCGCCGACACGGGGCTGCGCTACACCACCTTCCACACGACCGCGCTGTGCTCGCCGACCCGCGCCGCGCTGCTGACCGGCCGCAACCACCACCAGGTCGGGTTCGGCAACGTCTCCGAACTCGCGACCGGCTATCCCGGCTACAACTCGGTGATCCCGCGCGAGACGGCGACGGTCGCCGCCATACTGCAGCAGAACGGATACGCCACCGCCTGGTTCGGCAAGAACCACAACGTCCCGGCGTGGGAAGCGAGCGCCGCCGGCCCCTTCGCCAACTGGCCGGTCGGGATGGGGTTCGACTATTTCTACGGCTTCGTCGGCGGCGACACCTCGCAGTGGCAGCCAGGCAACCTGTTCCGCAACACCACGCCGATCCATCCCTATCTCGGCACCCAGCCGGGGAGCTGGAACCTGATCACCGCGATGGCGGACGATGCCATCACCTATATCCGCACCCAGACCGAGATCGCGCCGAACCGCCCCTGGTTCATCCACTACGCGCCGGGCGGCACGCATGCGCCGCACCACCCGACGCAGGAATGGATCCAGCGCATCGAGGCGATGAACCTGTTCAACGACGGCTGGGAAGTGCTGCGCGAGCGCATTTTCGAGAACCAGAAGCGGCTCGGCGTGATCCCGGCCAATGCGGTGCTGCCGCCCTGGCCCGACTTCCTGCCGCGCTGGGACAGCCTCTCGGCCGATGAAAAGCGCCTCTTCATCCGCCAGGTGACGGTCTATGCCGCCTACCTCGCGTATACGGACGCCGAGATCGGGCGCGTCATCGCCGAGGTCGAGCGCCTCGGCCAGCGCGACAACACGCTGGTCATCTACATCAGCGGCGACAACGGCAGCAGCGCGGAGGGCTCGCTGAACGGGACGCCGAACGAGGTGATGTACTTCAACGGCGTGGCGATGACCGCCGCCCAGCAGATGCCCTTCATCCCGGTCTGGGGCACCGACCGCACCTACAACCACATGGCGGTGCCCTGGACCTGGGCCTTCGGCACGCCTTATCGCTGGACCAAGCAGGTCGCGTCCCATTTCGGCGGCACGCGCAATGGCATGGCCATCTCCTGGCCTGCGCGCATTGCCGACCGTGGCGGCATCCGCACCCAGTTCCACCATGTGATCGACATCGTGCCGACCATCCTCGACCTGGTCGGCGTGCCGCAGCCCAACATGATGAACGGCATCGCGCAGCGTCCCATGGACGGCGTGTCCATGGCCTACACGCTACCGCCGACGAATGCGGCCGCGCCGTCGACCCGCCGGACCCAGTATTTCGAGATCCTGGGCAACCGCGCCATCTACCACGATGCCTGGATCGCCAGCACCACGCCGGCCTCGCCGCCCTGGGCCGGGCTGACGGCGCCGCTCCCCTCGGACGTGATGAACGGGTATCGCTGGGAACTCTACGACATGACCGCGGATCCGACGCAGGCCCGCGACCTCGCTTCGGCGCAGCCGGACCGTCTGCGCATGATGCAGGAACTGTTCACGATGGAGGCCACGCGCAACCAGGTCTTTCCACTGAACAACTCAGGCGCGGCGATGGTCGCACAGCGCCCGGGTCCGGCGGCAGGCCGCCGGCAATTCGTCTATACCGGGCCATCCTGCTGCACCCAGGCGAATGCGGCGCCGAACATCCTCAACCGATCCTACCGCATCACGGCCGAGATCGAGGTGCCGCAGGGTGGGGCGAACGGGATGCTGGTGACGCAGGGCGGCCGCTTCGCCGGCTGGGGGCTCTACCTGCGCGAAGGCCGGCCCGTCTTCACCATGAACCTGCTCGATGTCGAGCGGGTTAAGTGGGAGGGCCCGCAGGCCCTGCCGCCGGGACGGCATACGATCGTCTTCGACTTCACCCTGGACCCGCAGGGCCAGGCGCCCTTCGGCCATGGCGGCACCGGCGTCTTCTCGGTGGACGGGCAGGAGGTGGCGCGGCGCACGATCCCGCACACAACGCCCATCACCTTTGCCTGGGACGAAACTTTCGACATCGGCATGGACACCGGCACGCCGGTGGACGATCGCGACTACCAGGTGCCGTTCAACTTCACGGGCCGCATCGGGCGGATCGTGGTGGAGCCCGGCGAGACGCTGGTCACGCCGGAGGTGATGATCCGCTTCCTGAACGAGGTGCAGGCCCGCGCCCGCGATGCGGAACGGCCCGCGCCCGGCGTCGCGCCGGCCGCGCCACCGGCGCGACGGAACTAGAGTAGATCCTGATCAGGTGGAATCGCCTGATCGAGTGAAGATGTTCGCAGAAGCAAAGGCCTGGAGCGGTGTCCGTGAGCCGCGGCGAACGGAGACCGCTCCAGGTGTGTCAATCGGCACGCAAATGCCTCAACGCCTGCTGGGTCCTGTCACACGCCGACGCGCGGGAACGGCTGGACGCTTGGAGACGCGAGTACAACGAGGAACGGCCGCACGGGTCACTGCGGAACTTGACCCCACGGGCGTTCGCCGAGCAGGTTCGACACGCCCGAGAAGTTGCCTGGCTCCCGGACCACAGAAGGGACAGGACCACGCAGCCGCCCAGTAGGATTCCACCCGGACCACTCGATCGGGGCTGGTCACGCCCGCAAGGGAAACCGGATCAACCGATATGGATGTCTGACGACAGTCCCGTATGAACCTTGCCGGTAACGAAGCGCTCATCGTCAAGCGCGGCCATGAGGAATGGCACGTTCGTCTTCACCCCTTCGATCCTGGTCGCCGAGAGCAACTCCCTCAGGCTCCTGATTGCGTCGCCGCGCGTAGATTCATGGGCGACCACCTTTGCGATCATGGGATCATAGAAGGGCGTGACTTCCATGCCCTCCCGGAAGCCGGTCTCGATCCGCCAACTGGAGCCGGCAGGAAGGTCGAAGCGATCGAGGCGTCCCGGCGATGGAAGAAACCGCTTCGGATCCTCGGCATAGATCCGTGCCTCGATCGCATGCCCTTTCGGATGAAGGTTGGCGGGCAGGATGGCATCGATCGGCTCGCCGGCAGCGGAGCGAATCTGGGAGGCGACGAGATCGACCCCCGTCACCATCTCGGTCACGGCATGCTCGACCTGGAGCCTCGTATTCACCTCCAGGAATCCGAAACTTCCATCGGCCGAGAGCAGCATCTCGACCGTGCCGATATTGTCATATCCAAGGCGCTGCAACGCATTCGCCGCGAGTTCGGCGATCTCGGCCACGGCCGCACGAGGCAACAGAGGGGCGGGCGCTTCCTCGATGATCTTCTGGTGCCGCCTTTGGAGTGAGCAGTCGCGTTCGAACAGGTGCCGCACCCGGCCGTGCCGGTCTCCAAGGAGCTGAATCTCCACGTGACGCGCCAGCTCGAAATAGCGCTCAAGGTAGACGCCGCCATCCGCGAAGCTTCGTTCGGCTGCGCTGCGCGCCCGCTCGATCGTGCGTTGCAGTGTCGCCTCATCCTTCGCGACGGCCATGCCGATGCCGCCGCCACCGGCGGTCGGCTTGACCATGACCGGAAAGCCGATCTCGCGCGCCGCCGCGAGAATCCTGTCAGGGTCCGGTGGCAGCAATCCCGAGCCCGGTGCCACGGGAAATCCATTGGCCGCCATGATCTCGCGCGCGCGGGTCTTCTGACCCATGGCCCCGATATGGCGCGGTGATGGCCCGATGAAGGTCATGCCAGCGGCCTCCACCCGCCTGGCGAACTCCTCGTTCTCCGACAGGAAGCCATATCCCGGATGAATGGCATCGGCCCCGCAGCGCCTGGCGGCTTCCAGGATGGCGTCCTGGTTCAGGTAGCTCTCGCGCACGGGCGGCGGGCCGATCCGAATGGCCTCATCCGCCTCGGTGAGATAGGGGGCGCCGGCATCGGCGTCGGAATGGACCGCCACGGCCCGGATACCGAGCCGATGGACCGCACGAACGACCCTGGACGCAACCGCTCCGCGATTGGCAATGAGGATCGTTCGGAAGGGCGGGACGGTCACGGCCGCATTCCAAAGGCGCGCGGCCCCGCCTTGCGCAGAGGCTCCGCCTGGCGCGCAAACTCGCAGACCAGGGGCCTGGTGTCCCGGGGGTCGATGATTTCCTCTACCCAGAAGGTCTCCGCCGTGCGGGCCGGTGCGCGCAGGGCGATCAGCCGGGCCTCGATCTCCGCCAGCTTGGCCTTGGGATCTGGCGCGGCCTCGATCTCGGCGCGATAGGCCGCCTCAATACCCCCCTCCAGCGGCAGCGATCCCCAGCGCGCGGTGACCCACGCGTAACGGAATGCAAAGCGGCCTGCGGGCTGATGCACGGCGCCCGCCACGCCGAAGCAGTTGCGCACGATGATCGAGCACCAGGGAACGCTCGATTGATTGACCGCGGACATCGCCCGCACCCCATGCCGGATCGTCCCGGCTCGCTCGGCATCGAGGCCGATCTGGAAGCCAGGACAATCCACGAGGTAGATGACGGGGATGTGGAAGGTCTCGGCAAGGTCGACGAAGCGAATGACCTTCTGGCAGGTGTCGCTGGTCCATGCGCCGCCATAGAAGTACGGATCGGAGGCCATCACAGCCACAGGCAGGCCATCCACGCGCGCCAGGCCGGTGATGATGGATCGGCCGAACATTCGGCCCATTTCGAAGAACGAGCCGCGATCCACGATGGCCTCGATCACAGGGCGCATCTTGTAGATCTTGCGCGTGTCCTTCGGGATCGCCGCAAAGAGGGACTCTTCCCGGCGGTTCGGGTCATCCGTCGACGGTCGCCGAGGGGCGACCTCGTCGATCGAGGATGGAAGGTAGGAGAGGAAGCGCCTGGCGCAGGCGAAAGCCTCCTCCTCGGTGTCCACGGCGTGGTCGACGGCCCCGCTGCGGGTCTGGACCTGCCATCCACCGAGTTCTTCCTTCGAAAGGTCCTGTCCGATGCGCGCCACCACCGGAGGGCCCGCCACGAACATCGCGGACTTGCCCTTGGTCATGACGGAGAAATGGCTCGAGGCGAGCCGGGCCGCGCCCAGGCCCGCCACGGAGCCGAGACCCAGTGCGACAACTGGCACGTGGTAGAGGTTCTCGGTCGTATACTGGAACTGCAGCGTACCCGCGGTCAGTCCACCCGGCAGGTTCGCCCGTCCCGTGGTCTCGATCGTCTTCACCGAACCGCCACCACCCGAGCCTTCGATCACCCGGATGATCGGCTGCCGGAGTTCCTGCGCCATCCGCTCGGCGAGGACGTGCTTCTCCTTGATGTTCGCATCCGCGGATCCCCCGCGGACCGTGAAATCGTCCCCGATGACGACGACGGACCTCCCATCGACCGTCGCACGCCCCATGACGCAATTTGCGGGCGTCAGGTTCACCAATCTTCCCTCGCTGTCGTATTCCGCCTTCCCGGCTGCCGAACCGATCTCGAGGAAGCTGCCATCGTCGACCAATCCATCGAGCCGTTCACGCACGGTCAGGCGGCCGCCTGCGTGCTGGCGCTCCACCTTGTCCTTTCCGCCCATCTCTCGGGCGAGCGCCTGGCGGTGGCGCAGATCTTCGAGCTCAGCAGTCCAGGGCACGTCGTCCTCCTTCAAAAATGCTTGGTTCGGCTCAGACGGGCGGAGTGAGCCTCATCAGGGCGTCCACGATGGTCACCCCTTCTCCCGCTCGCCCGACCAGAACCGGGTTGAGGTCGAGTTCCTCGATCTCCGGCAGCGCTGCCGCCAACTGGGAAATGGCCGCGACCACGCACGCCAGCGCCTCCACGTCGAGCAGCGGCAGGCTTCTGGTGCCTTCGAGCAATGGCCAACCCTTGAGCTGCCTCAGCAGTGCCAGGGCAATCCGCTCGTCGAAAGGCGCGGCGCGAAAGGCAATGTCGCCGAGGATCTCGACGAAGACGCCGCCGAGCCCTACCCCGACGAACGCGCCAAGCAGCGGGTCCTTCTTGATCCCTATGACGATCTCGGCGCTGCCCCGCGCCATTTCCGCCAATAGGACGCCATCGATCCTCGCATCCTTCGCTCTGGTCCCGACCGAAGCCAGAATGGATCTCGTCGCCTCCGCGCAGGCTTCCGGAGACGAAACGCCCAGCACGACGCCGCCGACATCCGTCTTGTGGGCAATGTCGGGAGAATCGATCTTCACCGCGACGCGTTCGACACCGAGCCTGGTGAAGGCAGCCTCTGCCTCCTCCGGCGTGCGGGCCCTTGCCATGTGGGGCACGCGCAACCCAAGCGCGCCAAGGGCAGGCAACAGGGCCACCTCGCCGGCAGTGAGCTCCCCCGCCGCGCGCATGGACCGGACAACAGCCGACACCGGCTCCACATCCCGCGCCGGGGGAATGTTGGCCGGCGCCGCGGCGCTCGTCCCGTCAAGCAGGTGCCGAGCCGCGCGGGCCGCCCGTGAAGGATCCGGGAAGACGGGGATACCGGCAGCCGAGAGGGCGGCGAAGCCCGACGGGGCGGACGCCATCCATGCCGCGACCATCGGCTTGCTCGCCCCACGCGCATAGTCCGCCAGTTCTGCGATCAGTGCGTCGGCGCCACCGCGGATGGCCCCGAGCACGCTGATCACGATGTCCACGTTCGGATCTTCCGCTACGAGCTGGAGAAGCCGTCGGGTCGTCTTTGGATCCGTCTGAGGGACGGTCGCCAGATCGATTGGATTCTGCGCGGCGAGGTAGCCAGGCAAGTGCCGCGCGATCTCCGCAAGGGTCGCCTCGGCCAAGGGCGCCAGCTCGAGCCCGAAGCGGCCGAGATCATCCGTGCAAAGGACGTTGAATCCTCCGGAGTTCCCGAAGATCGCGACGCGGCGTCCCGCAGGGGCGGGAAGGCCGGCACCGAAAGTCAGCGTTGCGTCGATCAGCGCTTCCAGATTGTCCACGGCGATGATGCCGAGTTCCTGGAACAGCGCCTCGTGCAGACGCGCGGAGCCGGCCAATGCGCCGGTATGGGATGCCGCCGCTCGTGCGGCTTCGGGGCTCTTGCCCGATTTGATGAGAACGATGGGCGTTCCGTTCACTCGTGCCTTCAACGCCGCCGCGCGGAACCGCCCGACATCACGGATGCTCTCGACATACCCCGTGATCACCCGAATGCGCTTGTCCTCGGCCATGTACGAGATCGCATCGGCAATCTCGAAGCCAGCCTCGTTGCCCGTGCTGACCAGGTAGCCCAGGCCGACCGACCGGCTCATGCATTCCGAGGCGATCAGAGCCCCGACCAGGCCGCTTTGGGACACGATCCCGATCGGCCCCGGCTTGGGTTGCCCCTCCGACAGGGCGGTCGAGAAATTGACCGCGAGTCCGTTGTATAGGTTCGCGATGCCCTGGCAGTTGGGGCCGCAGACAACGAGTCCGGTCGTCTCGCAAATCTCGTGGATCTCGCGCTGCACCTCGCTGCCTTCGAGGCCGACCTCGGCGAAGCCGCTCGTGTAGATCACCATGGCACCGACACCGAGTGCGGCGGCCTCGCGCACGGCCGGAAGAACGCCGCGCGCCGGAATGGCGACGACAACGAGGTCCGGAACTTCGGGCAGCGCCTCGAGCGAAGGATAGCAGTCAAATCCGAACAGGGACGCGTGCCGTGGGTTGATCGGGTAGACGCGCCCCGCGAAGCCCGTCTCCCGTAGATAAGCGATCGGCCGTCCACCGGCTTTGCTTGCGACCCCCGAGGCTCCGAGCACCGCCACCGACGCGGGCTCGAAAAGGCGCTCCAGGTTCTGCGCGCGGTGGGTGGTTGCATTGACCCGGCTTGCCGACGTCATCGACTATGTCATCCTGATCTGAATGGGATGCGCCGTTGGTCGAGGCGCTGATCCGTCGTGGAGGAAGCATGACTTTCGAGCGTGAGATCGCAGAGCACACACATCGGCGCACCAAGGCGCGTGCGATGGGGTCGAAGCGAAAGCTCGAGGAATTCGCGGCAGCCGGCATCCTCAACGCTCGCCAGCGCATCACCACCCTGCTCGACGAGGGCTCGTTCCAGGAAGTCGGGCTCTTCGCCGTATCCGAGCGCCCCGAAGACGCCGATCGCTCGCCAGGCGATGGCGTCGTCACGGGTTATGGGCGCGTGGACGGCCGCGAGATCGCCATCATCGCTTACGATTTCACGGCGCTCGGCGCTTCCAGCGCGCCGGTCGCAAGCCAGAAGTTCCAGCATATCCGCAAGGTCTCGATCAGCCGCGGCATTCCCATGGTTGTCCTCGGAGAAGCCGGCGGGGCGCGCATCCCCGATGTCATGGGCGCAAGGGGCATCGCGCGTACGCGCAGCCACCAGGTCTATGACCGGCGCCGGCAATCCCCTTGGATCACGGCGATCCTCGGGCAGAGCTACGGCTCGTCCAGTTGGAAGGCTGCGATGTCCGATTTCGTCCTGATGCGCAAAGGCGCGGTCCTCGCCGTCTCCAGTCCCAAGGTTACCGCGGTGGCCATCTCGGAGGAGGTCGATCCCGAGGATCTCGGCGGCTGGCGTCTGCGGACGGAAACGACGGGGGAGGTGGACCAAGCCTATGCGACGGATCAGGAGGTGCTCGCTGCGATCCGACGTTTCCTCGGCTACATGCCCTCCAATGCCAATGAACCGCCGCCTCGCGCACCTGTTCCGGCAGGATCCGGGGACGACATGGCGCGCATCCTCGAAATCGTTCCTGCGCAGCGGGAGCGGGTCTACGACGTCCGCAAGGTCATCGAGGCCATCGTCGACAAGGGCAGCTTCTTTCCCATCAAGGAGCGCTTCGCGAAGGTTCTCAGCTGCGGCCTCGGCCGGATCGACGGGCGCGTTGTCGGGCTCATCGCGAGCAACCCGATCTTCAAGGGCGGCGCTCTCGATCCGCAGGCCTGCCGCAAGGCGACCAGCTTCATCGTGATGTGCGATTCCTTCAACATCCCCCTCGTGTTCCTCACGGACACGCCTGGCTTTCTCGTCGGCATAGATGGGGAGAAGCTCGGCCTCGCCGGCCAGATCATGAACTTCAACCACGCCCTGGAGATGGCGACTGTTCCCAAGCTCGCCGTCATCATGCGCAAGAGCTACGGGCAGGCCTACATCAACATGGGCGGAAGCGCCGATGAGATCGCTGCCTGGTTCAGTGCCGATGTCAGCTTCATGGACCCGGCTGCTGCGGTGAACGTTCTGCATGGCATCAAGCGCAATGACGATCCGGCGAGATTCGAGGATCTGCGCGAGGAACTCTCCCGCAACACCGGGCCCTACGATCTTGCCGCCGGCTTCCTTGCGCAGGATGTGATCGATCCGAGAGAGACCCGCTCCTGGCTGGCGCGCATGCTGGCGGTCCACGAGCTGCGCTCGACGGGCGGCATCAGCCGGCACAACATGGCGACCTGGCCCTACAACTTCTGAAGCCACATCATCCATGGAGATGCCAAGATGAAGCGTATCGAAGTCATCGCGGAGACGCCTGGAAGCGTCTTGCGGCATGACATCGGAATCGGCGATTCGGTCGCCGAGGATGACGCGATCATCACGATCGAATCGATGAAGATGGAGATCCCCATCGCGGCGCCCGTGGACGGTCGTGTGGTGGAAATCCTGGTGCAGCCGGGCGATGCGGTGGCCACCGGTCAGCCTGTGGCCATCCTGGAAGCCTAGCCCGCTCATTCAGGCTTCGCGCAGCTGGGGGCCGGTCTCTGCCTTGGTGCCGGCCACTACCGCCTCGTAGTGGTGACACGCGACCATGTGCTCGCTGCCCGCATCCCGCATTTCGGGGCGCTGGTCGATGCAGGTCGTGTCAGCGTAGGTGCACCGGGTCCGGAACAGGCAACCGCTGGGTGGGTTGAGGGGGCTGGGCAACTCACCTTGCATCCGGACCGCGCCAAGGGGTGCGTCCCCGGACGCCAGCGCGACCAGGCGCCGCGTATACGGATGGAAGGGCTGACGCAGGACCTGGCGCGCCGGTCCAACCTCGACCACGCGGCCGAAGTACATCACGCCGACAATGTCGCTGAGATACCGCACCACGGCCAGGTCGTGCCCGATGAACAGGTAGGTCAGGCCGAGGCGCTGCTGCATGTCACGGAGCAAGGCCAAAACCTGAGCGCGGACCGAGACGTCGAGCGCGGAGACGGGCTCATCCAGCACCAGCAGTTGCGGATCGACCGACAGGGCACGGGCGATCGCGAGGCGCTGTCGCTGCCCTCCACTGAATTCATGCGGGTACTTCAAGGCCGCCTCGGGTGGCAAGCCGACGATGCGCAGTAGATCGGGGGCCCGCGCCTCAGCCTCCCGCCGAGGCATTCCATGCGCGCGCAGTGGCTCCGAGACGATGCGGTCGGCGCGCATCCTCGGGCTGAGGGAACCGTACGGATCCTGAAAAACCGCCTGAACCTTGCGCCGGTACGCCAGCTCCTCCGCCGGTGATTGGCGGAAGATTGGCTGGCCTTCCACGCGGAGGTCCCCCTCCGTCGGAGCTTCCAGCTTCAGCAGCATCTTGGCGATGGTGCTCTTGCCGCTGCCGGATTCACCGACCAGGCCGAATGTCCTGCCATGGGGAATCCGGAAGGACACATCGACGACAGCCGCCACGCGCTTCGCCTCGCCGAACAGGCTCTGTGCGGGAAGAGTAAAGGTCTTGCCGATGCCAGATGCCTCGACCATCGGCTCGTTGGCGGTCATGCGGTCTCCTCCGCGCGCCAACAAAAGAGCCGATGGCGATCCGCCACGACACTCTCCGGCGGCCGTTGGCCGCGACATATGTCCTTCGCGACAGGGCACCGGGCCGCGAACGCGCAGCCGGGCGGTAGGGAGGCGAGATCAGGCACCTGGCCAGGAATCGGCTCAAGGTGAACCTCGTCTCCCTCGATGCGCGGCAGCGACGCGAGCAAGGCGCGCGTGTAGGGGTGACGTGGAGCGCGGAAGACCTCGCCTGTGGGTCCCTCCTCGACAATGCGGCCAGCATACATCACGACGACCCTGTCGGAGAGCCGCCGGATTGCCGACAGATCGTGCGTAACGATGATGACCGCGCTGCCCGCCGTCTCGCGAAGTTCACGGAAGAGAATCAGGATCTCGTCCTGGATCGACGCATCGAGAGCGGTGGTCGGTTCGTCGGCGATCAACAGCTTCGGCGCGGCCGCGGTCGCCATGCCCACGAGCACGCGCTGCCGCATTCCGCCGCTGAGCTGGTGCGGGTATTGCCGAACGCGAAGCTCGGGAGCCGTGAGGTGTACGCGGCGAAGCACCTCGATAGCCCCGCCGGGCCGCAGGCCGGCGCCGTCGCGCCGCCGTTCGCGAAGAACCTCCTCGACCTGGTTGCCGATCGTGTAGAGCGGATCGAGGGACGTCATGGGATTCTGCAGGACCATCGACAGTTCACGGCCCCGCAGCCTGGCCATCTCCCCATCATTCAGGGTGAGGAGGCTGCGTCCCGAGAACATCACCTCGCCGGAAACGCGCGCTGTCCTGACCAATGTCCGCATGATCGCGCCGCACAGGGTCGATTTTCCGCTCCCTGACTCACCCGCGATGCCGACGATCTCCTGCGGTGCGACATCAAGATCGACATCCGCCACGGCAGGTACTGGCCGCTCGGATGGGCCGAAACGCACGTTGAGTCCGCGGATCGCAAGCAAGGGTTCCATGCCAGCCATGCACCTACAGCTGCCCCCTGGGATCGAACCTTGCCTTCAGCCATTCCCCGACGGCGTTGAAGCTCATCACGGCGAGCACGATCGCTACGCCGGGCCAGAGCGTCAGCCACCAGGCGACGGTCATGTACGTTCGCCCCTCGGCCAGGGTGAGACCCCAGGAGACATCAGGCGGCTGGATTCCCAGACCAAGGAACGACAGCGACGATTCCAGGATGATCGCGCGTCCTACATCAAGGATCGCCAGTACCAGGATGGAGGTGAGTACGTTCGGCAGGATGTGGCGGAGCGCGATCGCTCGCCGGTTCAGTCCCGCCACGCGCGCGAGCAGGACGAAGTCCCGCTGCTTGATCAAGACGACCTCGCTGCGCACGAGGCGTGCATAGCGTGCCCAGTTCGTGAGGACCATCACGATGATGATGTTGCCGACCCCCGTGCCCAATGCGGCGACGAAGGCCAGCGCCATGAGAATGAACGGCAGCGCGAGAAACGCATCGACGACCCGCATGATCACGGCCTCTGCGAGCCCGCCGAGATACCCAGCCGTCAGTCCGAGCGCGATGCCGATCGTGCCGCCGGCGATCACCGCCGCGCAGGCAGTGAGGAGCGAGATCCGCGCGCCGGCCACCAGGCGGCTGAGCATGTCGCGCCCGAGTTGGTCCGTTCCCAGCAGGTGCTCCCAACTCCCGCCCTCGATCCATACCGGTGGGGTGAGGATGGCCGTGAAATCGACCTCATCCGGCGCGAGCGTGATGAAATTGCGCCCGGCGAGCGCGGCGATGACCAGGATCACGCAGATCGTGGTTGCGACGATTGGCGGTCTCCCGCCCCGGCCCCAGGTGAATCTGCGGCGAAAGGGCCCCAATCCGCTGCCTTCGGACGTCGCGCTCATGACCTGCTCACCCGCGGATCAAGCACTGCGTAGAGGAGATCGACCATCAGGTTGATCATCATGAACAGAACGGCGGTCATCATCACAGCCGCTTGCACGACCGGATAGTCGCGATTGAGGATGGCATCGACGAGCATCTGGCCCACGCCCGGCCATGCGAAGACTCGCTCCGTCACCACGGCGCCCCCGAGCAGAAGACCGAACTGGAGGCCGAGATAGGTTACGATCGGCAGCGAGGCGTTGCGCAAGGCGTGCTTCAGGACGATCAAGCGCGGGGGTATGCCGAGGACGCGCTCCATCTGCACGAAATCGCTTCGCAGTGCCTCCGTCATGTTGGCCCAGGTCAGCATGGCGATCGACGCCGAGGCATAGAAACCGAGCGTAACGGCCGGGAGGACGAAGTTCTCCGGCCCGCCATATCCCGATGATGGAAATATGGGCAAGGTGATCGAAAGGAACAGGATAAGCATGAGGCCCGACCAGAAGGTCGGAATGGCCTGACCAAGGCTCGCATAAGCTCGTACCGCTGCCGCGATCCATGACCCTGGTCGCAAGGCGGCGACGATGCCGAGAGGAAGCCCGAGCATCATCGCGACAAGCATGGAGACGCCGGCGAGCTGCAGAGTCGGTCCTATAGCCGCGATGACGAGGCCGAACGCCGGCTCCCTGTAGCGGAAGGAGATGCCGAAATCTCCTCGCAGCGCGTTTCTCAGGAAAATGACATATTGCTCGTGGATTGGCCGGTCGAGCCCGTATTGCTGGCGGAAGAAGTTTCGGTCCGCATCGGTCGCCTCCGACGGCATCACCAGCGGCGTTGGATCCCCCGTCAACCTGGCGAGGATGAAGATCAGGACGGTCAGCAGCAGAAGCGTAATCAGCGTCTGCCAAAGACGAGTGAGAATAAAGCGCCCCATGACCGTGTTGCCGGTGGCGCTTTTTCTATGCGGTTCTCACATTGAACAGGACGGGCCAGGACACGTTGGGCGTCGGCTTCCACTGGAGTCGCCGCCCGAGGCCATAGATGGAATCGACGGTCCAGAGGGGGATGAGCGGCGCTTCCTCGTGAAGGCGCTTGAAGATCTGCCGCACGAAGGGCCGGCGTTCATCCGCCGAGGCGAAGTCGTTCATCCGGTCGAGCATCGCATCGACCTCGGGGTTGGAATACCAGGAGTACGCGCTGCCGCTGCGGATCTGGCGAAGCAGGCGTCCCGACGGGTCTGCATTGTAGTCCGTGAAATTGGCGAAGATCAGATCCACGTTGGGATCCTTCTCGCGGCCGCCATAGATGGAGAGCCAGGCTCCATAATCCAGCATGTTGATCTCAGTGCGAATGCCGATCCTGTTGAGGAAGGCGGCAGCGCCCTGCACTGTTTCCCGCGCCTGGGGAACGCGGCCGGTGCCCTGGCCGAGAATTCGCAGGGGCCGACTGAAATCGAACCCCGCCTGGGTCAGGAGCTCCCGGGCCCGGTTCGCGTCGAAGGCGTGGGGCGTGACGGTTACGTCGCAACCGAAGACGCCCGTCTGGCACAGCAACTCGGTCGTCTGCGCGAAACCCAGCATGGTCGCGCGGGCCAGCGCCTGCCTGTCGATCGCCATGGTCAGGGCGCGGCGGACCTCGGCCTTCCGTAGGCCGGGATGCCCGTTGAGGGCGTTGATGGCCAAGTAGATGTTCTGAAAGCTCGGCGCCCGGATGATCTGGACGTTCGGCGCGCGCTGCAGGGGCGCGGCAAGCACGGGCGGTATGTTGATGACGAGATCCGACTCGCCAGTCTGGATCTGCGCCACACGGGATTGGTCATCGGGGACGATCTTCATCAGCACGTCCCCGAAGGCCGGCACCCGCCCCCAATGCTGCTCGAAGCCGCGCAGCTTGATGGAAGAGCGGATGCGACGTTCGACGAAGGCAAAGGGCCCGGTGCCCACGGGCATGCGGTCGAACGGATTCTCGCCCGCGGATTCAACATGCTTCTTGGAGATTATGTACCAGTACTCTCCACAGTTATCGAGGAAGGTTGCGTCCCGCCTCTTCAGCTTGACCCTACAGCGCCGGAGTTCGAGGACCTCGACATCGGCGATATTGGCGACGAGAACGCTTGCGCGAGGATTGCGGGTGGCCGGATCGATCGCGCGTTGCCAGCTGAAGCGCACATCCTCCGCCGTCACCGGTTCACCGTTGTGAAAGCGAGCATTTGCTCGAAGAGTGAAATCCCAGGTGAGACCGTCCGGGCTGACCGTGTGGCTTTCGGCAAGCAGGGGCGTGGACCTGCCGTTCTCGTCGGGGCCGTACAGCCCCTCGAAGACGTTCGCGAAGAAGAAGTAGTCATTGCCGCCTGCGATCCGGCAGGGATCCATGGTGGTGGCGTCGGTCCCGATCGCAACCGTGAGCGACGGCTTGCCTGTGCCCTGGGCGAGCACACCGCGCGTCCCGCCGATGGCTGTGGCGATGCCGGCCCCGATGACCGATCGTCGCCCGATTGCGAAGCCGCGTTTGCCTCGTTCAGACGGATGCATGACCCCCGGGCACGTCATGGACCTTCCTCCTGACTTCTTTGAGTTCATCGTGACCCGATTTCACTTAACCCGTCTAGCCAGGAAGATTCATCGGGCTGGCGGGCGTTGCGCAATGCGTTGGTCGGCGGCAGGCTGACCATCGCCCGCTTCGACAGCGGGTCTCTTTCATTCCGTGCAGCCTGCTGGAGCTTTGTGAGAGCGAGGCGCCTCTCCGCGTATCCCGGCGCCGCGCCGCGTGCATCGATCAAGCGTTGGGACGCATTCACCCGCTTCATCGACGACGGGCGCATCTGCCTGACCAACAACGCAGCGGAGCGCGAGTTGTGCGGCATCGCGCTCGGCCGGAAGGCGTGGCTGTTCGCCGGCAGCGACCGTGGCGGCGAGCGTCCCGCGGCGATGTATTCCCTCATCGCCACGGCGACGCTGAACGACGTCGATGCGTGTGCCTGGCTCGCCGACGTGCTGGCCAGGATCGCCGACCACCCCGCCTCGCGGCTGGACGATCTGCCGCCCTGGGACTGGAAGAAGACGGCTGTCAGACTGGCTGCATGAGCGGGAGGAGAGCGATGGCCGCGGCGGACAGTGTCAACGAGATCTGCACCCTCAGGATCGAGCTCTGCGACAGTGATCCGCTGATCTGGCGCCTGGTCGAGGTGCCCACCTCCATCACGCTCAAGGCCCTGCACGAGGTCATCCAGGCGGCAATGGGGTGGTTCGACTACCATCTCTGGGAATTCACCATCGGCCAGCGGCGGTTCGGCCTGCCGATGGACGAGGATTGGGGCACCGAGCCGCGCATCGAGGCTAGGAAGGTCCGCCTGCGTGAGATACTGGCGCCGCGCAAGACGACCATGACCTACGTCTACGATTTCGGCGACGGATGGGAGCACCGGTTGATCCTGACGAACATCCGTCAGGGCGAGCCCGGCATCGACTATCCACGCTACGTCGCCGGCGAGGGTAACGCGCCGCCCGAGGATTGTGGCGGCATTCCCGGGTTCTACGAGAAACTCGACATCGCCGCCGATCCGACCCACCCCGAACACGATGACATCAAGGAGTGGCTCGGCGACTACGATCCCAACGTCATCGACGCGTTGCAGATCGAGATCAGCCTCGGCCGCATCGCCAAGCGCAGGAAGGCCGCCAAGGCACGCATCAGGAAGCAGACAACCTGAGCGGCCCTATGAGGCCGAAACCATCACCCCGCGGCCCTCGCCGGATGGATACAGAGGTCCCCATCGGCGACTGCGCCAATGCCGAAATCGTCCTCCGTTCACGGCCCACCTGCTCCACCCACTACGACGAGGTCCACCTCCATCGCGCCCTGCGATGCAGGTCCCCCAGGCAGTTCATCCGTGCCACCCTGACAACCTGACCTGCCCGGGCTTTCGGGGGCAACACCAGCCGCTCGGCGCCCTATGCCTCCTGCACAAAGTGGCCGGTGCGCAGCAATGCATCGTGATCAGCCCGCGCCACGCGCTGCACCGGCTGCACGCCGGAGAACCGGTATTCGGTGCCCGTCGCCGGTCCACGCACGATGATCGCCGTGCGCGCGAGATAGCGCAGGCTGACCGCACCGAACATCGGCGCCGCCTTTGCCGCGGGAGATGGCGCCGAGCGCTCGGCAGCCGCGGGCGCGGCAGTCTGTGGGCGAGCGGCCCATGCGAACCCCACGCTCGGCGGATCGGGTCGTCTCGGAGCCCTTGGGGCGCTAGCGCTCCCCAACGCCTCGCGTCTCTGTCCGCAACAGGTCATCATCGTCTCCTTCGCCCGGTGCCGACCGGATCAGCGCAACAGGCGCCGGAGCCAAGCGCTGCAGCAGGCAGGCCGCGCCTGACAAGGCAAGCCAGGCCAGCGCCTGGCCGATCGGGTCGCCGGCAACGGCGAACGCGATCGGCGCGCCGATCCACAGGCTCAGGCAATGAAAGCAATCCAGCATGTGGCCGATCGCACCGTTGCCCGCCGCGGCACGCAGGCGCACCACAAGGTCCCACGGCCCGTCTTCGTGCGTCAGCAGATGCGCCACTCGCCAGGTCGCGAACACGCCGAGCACGAAGCGGAACCATGGGTCATCCACCATCCCGACCTTAGGGCTTCTTGAGGTCGTTGCAGATCTTGACCGGCCAAATCGAATCCGCGTGGCTGATCCCACACGGACGCGCGGTCCGGTCGTAGACCGTCAGGCCAAAGGTGTAGACGCAGCATTCACCTCTCGGCGTGGTGAATCCGGCCGGCACGGCATAGGGCAGCGAAAGGCTGCAATCCGGGTCGATGGCGCGGAGGTCGAAGGAGGTAAGCACCCCGATCATCTCGGGACCGACCACGCCGAGCCCGCAACGCGTGCCTGGATCACCAACGCGCTTCAGGCCGTGGAAGCAGGTGCCGCCCGGCCCGGGAATCGGAATGCTGATCGATGGTCCGCCCTGCTTGGTCACGCTGACAACATAATGGTCGAAATTGTCGTTGGGCCGCGTGGTCAGCGACACACCCGGCGGGAAGCCGGATTCGTAGATGTACTCGTCGTAGGCGATGCCCGAGACCGGTAGCTCCCACGGCACGCTGCAATCGGGGCGTGGCGCGAACTCGCTGATGAACAGGTCGGCGCATTTCGGCACGGCGTCGATGCGGATCAGCGCGGTGATCGGCTTGTTGTCGAGCCAGACGCGCTGCGTGTCGCAGTAGCTCACGCCATTGGTGTCCTCGACCACCAGGCGGATGGTGAACAGGCCGCTGAGCTGGCAGGTCATCGGATTGGTGACGGAATTCCAGCTCGATGGCGACAGCAGGCCCTGCGGGTCGACCAGCAGGCACCAGGGCGGGAAGGGAACCGGCACCAGGCAATCGGGTGTCCAGACCGCGGTCAGCACCGAGGTATCCGTGCGCATGTTGATCGCGCGGTACTGCGCCGGCGTGCTGAACTCCACCGACCAGAAATTGGTCCAGCCCGGTGTGGTGCAGTCGGGTTCGTCGCCGGCCTTGTAGTCCAGCGTATAGCGCTTGATCTTCTGTTGATCGTCGCAGCCGGCGATATAGGCCGAGCCGAGGACCTGCAGGCAGGTGCCGCCGAAGGACGCCTCCTCGGTGCTGGCGGGCCGGGCGCAGAGCGCGGACACGTTGTCGACCAGGCGCGCAGCCGGGTCGGACCAGGGCGCGCTGAGCGTGGTGTTGCTGCCCACGCCCAGGATGCGCACATCCTTCTTGAACACCGAGAAGATGATCTGGCAGGGCACCGGCGCCTGGTTGGTGCCGAACACCGCCATGCGCACGAAATAGGTGCCGGCATTCAGCAGCGTGGTGTCGAAATACGCCAGCAGGCCGGCGGATACGGGCGTGTTGCCCTGCATCGTGTTCACTGGCGGAACCGGCGGATACACGAAATTCGTCGCGTGCCAGACGATGCCGTTCAGCGACCATTCCAGCACGTAGCGGATGAAGCCGGCCCCGGCCGCCGTGCCGGTGATCGGCACCACCAGCGCGGGGATCGCGGCGTTCACCTGTTCGGTGACGCAGCCCTGCGGCCCGGTGAGCTGGCAGGTGAGCGGGCGAAAACACTCCCGCAGGCAACGCCAATACGCCTTCAGGCAGCGATAGACATCGATCAGGTTGCGCGCGCGGGCGAGGCAGCAGCCGAAGCGGATCGCGCACAGGCACCAGCACCGGCAGAACCAGAACCACGGTTCATGCCGATGCTGCTTGAACGCGGCAGCACCGAGCAGGGCTTCCGCCGTCTCCTCGGTCAGCAGACGTTCGAAGATCTCTGCAGCTTCCTCCTCGCCTTCGTTGCAGTCGACCTCGCCCGCATCGATCGCCTCCGGCAGGCCCGTAGTGAAATCTGTCGTGGCCAGCTGGTCGGTGAGATACGGGCGGTACGCCTTGGCCAACGCAGCGACGAGGATGGAAAGGTCCCGGTGTTCCGCGTCGCTGAGCTTGCCGGGCGTGACCGGCGTGCCCAGCACCTGGCGCACGCACAGCCAGTAGCGATAGAGGTAGTAGGCCGAGAGTCGGAAGCTGCGCGGCCGACGGCACAGCAGCCATCCGAAGATGATGCAGCAGCGGATGTGCTGCTGGCACCAACGCCAGCGTTCCGCCGGCCCCAGCAGTTCGCGTGCCTGCGGCGGCAGCAGCGCAAGGGTCACCTTCTCGTCGGCAAATTGGCCGAACAGGCGTTGCGCGGCGGCGATCTCGGCTTCGCAATCGGGCGGAGCCTTCTCGGCCTCCGCGCCGAGTGCGGCGAGATCGCCGGCGCGCTTCAGGTCTTCTTCGAGGATGGGTCGATAGACATCGACCAACGCCTTCAGGACGGTCTGGAACCCCGGATCGTTGTGATCGGGATCGTTGGCGGGAGAATCGGCCTGGTTCGGGCTCATGCGGTGCCTCCGCGGTCGGCAGCAAGCGTCCACGATGCCGAACGGCTCGCTGTTGGCGCCTGCTGAATTCCGGTTCGCGCATCAGGCGAGTCGTGATTCCAACGATCCCGGATCAGTTGGACGAAGGCGCTCGGGCTCAACCTGACGTTTCCGGCGCACTCTAATCATCCGCATCTACGCTTCGCAAGCGGAATGAGGCGCTTTGGCCCGCACTGCCTCCGCGGTAACGCACTGGTGTTCCATCGTTGCAGGCGGTTGAGCACCTCGGCGACCCCCGAGATCGTGCCCGTTAGCATGATGCCCGCCGTGGCGGCCGCCGCTACAGGTCCGGGGGGCATTTCACTACCGTCGTAAGCGCAGCCCTGCGGCCTTTCTTGCGTGTGCGCGTTGAGGGCTGAGAGGAAGGCCATCGCGGAGGTGAAGCGATGGCGAGTGGAGCGGCTGGCGCTGATGCCTGCATCAGCAGCGGCGTGTTCGGCGGCATGGGCCCCGCGTCCTGCGCGATGCCGCGCGCAAAGACGTTCAGCAGCTTGCGGCGATCAGGTTCGACGGCATCCCAGATCCGCATGCACTCGTCGCGCTGCTCCGGCCCAGGCTTGCGGCCCCGGATTCGCTCGGCGCGCGCGGTCGTCACACGTCTCGCCATCGTCTCCTGCCTCCACGCGTCTGTGCGTCAAGCAGGATCGCCGTGATGCGACAGACCAATCGATTTCGTCAGCAGCCCGCTTGCCCCCACAGCGCGCGCGTCTCGGCGGAAGTCGCGCGCCGGTGGCATCTTCACGCGACGCGATCACGGTTCAGGCCGCTTCACCTTGCCAGCGCGCCTCAGCATACTCTTCGCCTATGCCTCGTCCTCCCAGCCAACGCGGTTTGCAGGCCTTCCGTCACACCATGCTGACCGGCAGCGTGACCGGCGCGGCCGCCGTGCTGGGCCGGACCCAGCCCGCCATCAGCCGGCTGCTCAAGGAACTCGAGGCCGATGCCGGCTTCGCGCTGTTCGAGCGGGTGAAGGGACGGCTGGTGCCGACGCCGGAGGGGCGCCTGTTCTTCGATGAGCTTCAGCGCGCCTTCGCGGGCTTCGAGCGCATCGCCTCCGTCGCCGCCGAGATCCGCCAGGGTCGGCGCGGTACGCTGCGGATAGGAGCCATGCCGGCCGCCGCCGCCTCCTTCCTGCCGCGCGTGGTGCAGCGCTTCAGCGCCGCATTTCCGCGCACGGCCGTCGCCCTGCGGGTGCTGCCCTCCATCGAGGTCGCGCGGCTCGTGCAAACGCAGGACTGCGACCTCGGCGTGGTGGAGGGTGCGCTGTCGCCGCCGGGCCTTGCCGCGGAACGACGCTACGCCATCGGCTGCGCAGTGCTCATGCCGGCGGGCCATCGCCTGGCCAGGCGCCGGCGGCTCGGGCTGCGCGATCTGGAGGGGGAGGACTTCGTCACGCTTTCCCCGCGCGGATCGAGCATCGGGGCGCAACTCGAGGTCCTGCTGGCGCGCGCGGGCTTGGAGTGGCGGACACGGATCGAGACCAACCTGACCCACATCGCCTCCGCCCTCGTGCTGGAAGGGGCGGGCATTGGCGTGGCCGATCTGCTGACGGCGGAGGCACATGTGGCGCGCGGCGGCATCGCGCGGCCGCTCGCCGAGCCGGTGTCGCTGGAGATCCGCCTGGTACGCCCGGCCGTCTCCCCGCCGCCAGCGACGTTGCAGGCCTTCATACAGTTCTGCGACGAGGCCATCGGCACCGGCATCGATGAGGCATAAGGTTTCCTGATAGGCGAAGGCCGAGAAGCGATTTGCCGCGCCCGCCTGCGTGCCGGATGGTCCTGGCCATGGCGAATGCGACGATCTTCGATGCGGCCGTGATCGGCGGCGGCGTGGTGGGGGCGGCGGTGGCCTGCGGCCTGCTCGGCGCCGGGCTCTCGACCTGCATCCTCGACGAGGGCGATGTCGCGCACCGGGCGAGCCGCGGGAATTTCGCGCTGATCTGGGTGCAGTCGAAGGGGCTCGGCATGGCCCGCTACGGCAGTTGGACCCGCGCCTCCGCCGATGCCTGGGCCGATTTCGCGGCAGATCTCCGGGCGGAGACGGGCATCGACGTGGCGCATCAGCGCCCCGGCGGCTTCAGCCTCTGCCTGTCGGAGGAGGAGCTGGAGAAGCGGCGCGGCGCCCTCACGCGCATGCACAACCAGCCCGGCTGGATCCCCTATGACTGGGAGGTCCTGGACCGCCCCGCCCTCATGCGCGAGTTCCCCGATCTCGGGCCGGAGGTGGTGGGCGGTCTCTACTGCCCGCTCGACGGCCATGTGAACTCGCTGCGCCTGTTCCGCGCCCTGCATGCCGCCTTCAAGGCGCGCGGCGGCGCCTATTTCCCCGAAAGGCCGGTGACGTCCATCGCGCCGCTCTCCGCCGGCGGCTTCCGCATCGAGACTCCGAAGGGCGCGATCGAGGCGGGGAAGCTCGTGCTCGCCGCTGGGATCGCCAATGCACGCCTCGCGCCCATGGTCGGCCTGGTGGCACCGGTGCGGCCGCAGCGCGGCCAGATCTTGGTGACGGAGAAGACCGCGCCCTTCCTGCGCCATCCGGTGATCACGGTGCGCCAGACCGACGAGGGCGGCGTGATGATCGGCGACAGCGCGGAGGAGGCCGGCCTCGACGAACGCATCGGCCTCGGCGTGCTGTCCGTCATGGCTGATCGCGCGATGCGGATGTTCCCGCGCATCGCGGCGCTCAACGTGGTCCGCACCTGGGCGGCGCTGCGCGTCATGTCGCAGGACGGCTTCCCGATCTACGACCGGTCGGAGAGCGCACCGGGCGCCTTCATTGCCACCTGCCACAGCGGCGTGACGCTCGCCGCCGCGCATGAGCGATTGCTGGCGCCGATGATCGCGCGCGGTGCTCTCGACGCCGACATGGCCCCCTTCAGCGCACGGAGGTTCGATGTTCCGCAGGCTGCCTGACCCGCCCGCGCGGCGCATCGCCTTCACCCTGGACGGCGTGGCGGTGGAGGGCATGGATGGCGATTCCGTCGCCGCCGCATTGCTCGCCCTCGGGCACACGGCCTGCCGGGAGACCGCCGTCTCCGGCGCGCCACGCGGTCCCTATTGCATGATGGGCGTTTGCTTCGACTGCCTCGTCGTCATCGATGGCATCGGCAATCGCCAGGGCTGCCTCGTGCCGCTCACCGAGGGCATGGCGGTGGAAACCCAGCATGGCAGGCGTGAGGTCGGGCGATGAGGCGCCTTCCCGACGTCGATGCGCTGCGCGAGACCTATGATCTGGTGATCGTCGGCGCCGGTCCGGCGGGCATGGCGGCGGCGGTCGAGGCCTCCGGCCATGGCCGCACGGTGCTCGTGCTGGACGAGAACCCGAGACCTGGCGGTCAGATCTACCGCGCCATCGGCGCCGCCCCGCTGCGTGACCCGAAGGTGCTCGGCGCCGCCTATTGGGAAGGCGCTGCGCTGGCCGGGGCCTTCGCGGCCGCGGAGGTGGACTACCTTCCGGGCGCGACGGTCTGGCATCTGGACGATGCCCGGGAGATCGGCGTTTCCGCCGGCGCCCGCTCGGCCGTCTTTCCGGCGAAGCGGGTCATCCTTGCGACCGGCGCGCTGGAGCGGCCCATGCCCGTGCGCGGCTGGACCCTGCCGGGCGTGATGACTGTGGGTGCCGGGCAGACACTGCTGAAGGCGCAGGGCATCGCGCCGGCGGGGCGCGTCGTGCTCGCGGGCTGCGGGCCGCTTCTGTGGCTCTACGCCGCGCAATGCATCTCGGCAGGGGCGCCGCCTTCGCTGATCCTGGACACGACGCCGCGGACGAACTGGCGCGGCGCGCTGCGGCACCTGCCCGCCTTCCTGGTCACGCCCTATGCGCGGAAGGGCCTGTCCCTGATGGCGCGCGTGCGACGGCATGTGCGGGTTGTCACGGGCATCGACGCCCTGTCCATCGACGCTGAGGGCGAGGCGCTGCGCGTCACCTGGGCGGAGGGCGCCTCCTTCGCCGCGGATCACGTGCTGCTGCACCAGGGCGTGGTGCCGAACCTGAACATGGCGCGCGCGGCGGGCTGCGCCATCGCCTGGGAGGAGGGCAATGCCTGCTTCGCGCCGGTGACGGACGCCTGGGGCACGACCTCGCTGCCCGGCATCGCGGTGGCCGGCGACGGCGCCGGCATCGCGGGAGCGGAGGCGGCGGCGCTGCGCGGACGGCTCGCGGCGATCGAGGCGCTGCGCGCGCTCGGGGCGCTGGACGAGGCCGG
>NZ_JAAEDM010000008.1 GCF_018129065.1 Neoroseomonas soli
GATTTCCACGCGCTCGATGGGCTTCGACATAGACGCACGCCTAGGCTTACGCCCAGGCCCTCACGGTTGCGCCGCCTGTCCGGTCGAATTAGGGGCCGCTCCACATACGCTCGAACCTGTCAGCCGCATTTAACGAACGACGCGCTGCGGCGATTAGATCGTCAGGGGGCGTTGGCAGGCGCAGATCGGCAGCGTTCCCCCACCGCACTCGGGTGCGCCCGATGCCTGTTGCAAGGAGGAGAAGATCAGCGCGAGCCTCCGGCGATCTGAGAAGCAGCCAGAGCACCTTCGGGTCGACACTTTCCTTTGCGCGGCAGACGGTGAACTCGCTGGTTACAACGCAGCCGTCGCACTCCTTAGGAACGACACACACCGCCCCGTGGATAGCGTTGATGTTGCTGATAACGACATCACCTGCGTGAACGCGAACCAACACGGGCGACTTACTATCGGATGAAACGATCTCGTCGCCCCGCTCGGCAAAGCCATCGTAGCGTATCCGCAGGTAGGTGACCGGCTCTGCGTCACCGTCACGGTCTATAATGTCCTCATCCGCCGGGTCTACCAACTCGAGCAGTGCCGAGAGCGGATAAACCTCCAAGCCGTTCGCCTCCCAAAGGGGCACCAGCTTAGCCGGACGCTGCGAACAGCTCTTTACATCCATTCGGTCCGCGATCTTCTCCGGCTCGACCGTGTGATCAGCCACAGCAGGATCACCGGCTTCAAAGAGACGGAAGAGATGCGCACACTCGGCAATCTCTTCCCGCGCACGCTGCCTGTTCAGCCGATCAACTGGCAACGTTCGCTTTCGCGCAGGATCATCGATGCCGACGTAACGACAGGCGTACATGAAGACCGGACCCTGTCGGTCCAGGTAGCCTTGCGGTTCGCAGATATCGGCCTTTTCGAGCACGATGATCGACGTCTTTACACGCGCCTGCGATCTCTGAAAGGCATCGCCTGGCAGCGACACAACGGCCTTTACGATGAAACGGCTTCGGATGAACTCGCGTACCGGCGCATCGCTGTCGCCTCCGAGCACGCCATCATCGATCACGGCTATAACGCGCCCACCCGGCTTCAAGAGATCGTGGTAGCGCTCGAGAAACATAATGCTCGACGAGAGCGCTTTCGCTCTGAACTGCCCCCGCTTCGGCCTGAAAGCAGCAATCGCATACTCCTTCAGAATGGCAGCTTCACGATCTGTGTGCAGGTCGTAGGTCTTTGCGAAAGGGGGATTGGTAAGGATCACGTCAAACTGCTCCTCATGGAGGAGCGTCCGCAGTTCGGATAAATCAGTCCGCAGGTTGACCGGGTCGGCAGGATCCTCGACCAGCGCTTTGTCGAGCGCATCAGCCTCGTAGATGCGGGACCCTCCGTCCCCGTGGAGATACATGTTCATGCGCGCAATGCGCGCCATGTTCGGGTCACGACCGATGTCGATGCCGACCACGTGGCGGTTTGCAACAATGCTACGGAGGTCCTGCTTCTCTCGCGCACTGAGTAGCCGATTTTCATCGATCTTTTTCCACAGATCGGCAAGCGCGGTAATAAGGAAGCCACCAGTACCGCAGCACGGGTCCAGCACTGTGTCACAGTGGTCTCGGCCGACTTTGAAGTTGGCCAGCGCCGTTCCGAGCTTAACTACGCTCTCCGGGGTAAAAAATTGTCCCAGATCCTTGCCGCGCATGGTAGCGCCAAGGAAAGTCTCGAATAGGCGGCCGTTGATATCTACATCGAGCGCAAGTAGATAGTATCGCTCTAGAGTCTCGACAACTTTGTATATTATCTCGGGCGACAGACGTATAGTGTCGTCAGATCGAAAAATACGCTTCTTTCTGCGTCGCTCAATCTCAACCTCAAATTCTGTTAGAAACTCTTTATATTGAATGGAAGAAATTGGGTTAACAGTATCATTTCGGTCATCGATCCAGCGTCGGCTGAAACGAATGTCCTCTAGGGGGATGTCAAAGCGCTCTGCAGTGACAAGATTGGGATGAAGCTGACGAATGCGCTTATCGGAAAGCAGTTTAAGAAAGACGACCTTAACAAATTCTTCAAAGCCCGCCGCCTGACTGATATTGCCCTTATTGTAAATATATTGATGGCACCAAGAGAATTTATCTTTGATTTCCTCGACTGGTGCATTTCGCATAGTCAAAGTGGCACGTTGCTTGGTTCTGGCCACATTCAATTGGCGCTTGATCGCGCTAGCCGAGAGAAGCTGGGCGAAGTCTGCGTACCTTGGGGAAGATGGATCGAAGTCGTTGATACTCATTTCCAAAATCGGAGAATGGTTGTCCCACCTATAGACGCGTGTAAGCGCGCCGTTTGTAAGAACAAAATACTGCAAAGGGTTTTCTTCGTCAAACCCTCCGTTCACAAGTATTGAGTAGCTTGCACACTGAGCCACATAATCATCTAAATTCTCGTCGGGCGCCTTGGCATCAACAAGCCAACGAGGCCGACCGTCCGTGTTGACGATATAGTCTGGCTTATATTGGACCTTTTTCCGACCTACCCTGACTTCACGACTGTCAATGCTTTGCTTTAGCTGCACATCGCTATCTGCGTACCCAAGTCGATTGAAAATAAGTCTGTTTACAAACAACGCTTCAACACTAGCCTCGTTCGTGAGATCTCTAAGGTTGCAGATGAGGTCTGGCTGGCGTGCTGCCTGACCAGTAGGCTTACGGCGGGAACGACCCCGGGGATTCGCAGATGCGCTCATACCCAGCAAAGTCTCGCGCGGAAGCTGTGCGCGCAAGGTGTCATCGTGCGCTGACGCACGGTGATCGCGGGGTTAAACCGCCCGTCGTGACGCATTCAGTTCGATAGGCAAGCCAAGGTGCAGTTCGCCATCCTCGTTCGAAGGCCGCTTCGCCATCACCTGATCAATGCGGTTCCTACGCAGATTTCCGGATAGTCTCCCTTGGTCGTGACACCGCGTCCCCCGCCGCCTTCTGGTGACTACGTCAGGTTGGGGCCCGGTAAGCTAGGCAGCACGGAGGGTGGCGCGCTGCTTCTCCCAGGCCGCACCGATGCCTGCGAAAAGGCGGGCGAGGTCCAGGTTCGACGTGTTCCGGCCATCCAGCAATGCCTCCACGATATCCGGCGCAAGCAGCGTCAGCCGCAGCAGCGTGCCGAGGTAGCCGCGTTCGATCCGCTCTGCCGCCGCCATCTCGCTGATGGAGGCGTACCGCCCCTCGTCCAGCAGCCGCTGGTAGCGGAACGCCCGCGCCAATGCCTTCACCAGCGCCGGATCGGCGTGCGTCGGGAGGGGCGCCTCGCCGCCGTCCCGCAGCGGCGTGACAACCGTCTTCCGCCCCGGCCGCCGCCGGATCTTTAGCGGCACCCGGACCGTGATGCTGGTCGCCACCGTCACGCCGCCACCTTCAGCGCCTCGGGTGCGATTGCCGTGAGGTCTCGGACGAGGCCGGCCAGCCCCTCTACGCGGAGGCAGATGTCGGCTCCCGCGGGTCCGACCACCACCCGCTCCACCAGAGCGCGGACGATTCGCGCCTGCTCCGCCGGGAACAATTCACCCCACAGCGGGTCGAGCCGGGCCAGGGCCTCGCGGACTTCGCCCTCCTTCAGGTCCGGTGCCTCCTCCCGCGCCGCAAGCCAGGTGCCGACCACCACCTCGGGCTGGCGCAGCAAGGCGCGCACCTGGTCCACCACCGCCTCCTCGATCTCCGCGGCCGACACGCGCCGCACGATCTCGGAGCCCTGGGTATCGGCGTTGCGCAGCACCGCCTGCGCGACGTAGTACCGATACTGTCGCCCCTTCTTCACGCAGTACGTCGGCGACAGCGCCCGCCCGTCCACCCCAAAGATCAGCCCCTTCAGCAGCGCCGGCGCATGCTGCCGGTTTTGCGCCGCCCTGGCGCGCGGGCTGACCTGCAGGATGGCGTGCGCCCGAACCCACAGCTCCCGCGGCACGATCGCATGGTGCTCACCGCGGTATACATTGCCCTTGTGCGCGACCTCGCCGACGTAGGTCCGCAGGTTCAAGATCTTGTAGACATCGCCCTTATCGAGTGACCGGCCCGACCTCGCTGTGACGCCCTCCGCCTGCAGGCGGCGCACCGTCTCCACGCCGGAGCCGGTCTCGACGAAGAGCTCGAACACGCGCCGGACCCGCGCGGCCTCGGCTTCATTCACCACCAGCTTGCGGTTGGCGACGTCGTAGCCGAGCGGCACCTTGCCCCCCATCCACATGCCGCGGGCGCGGGAGGCGGCGAATTTGTCCCGGATGCGCTCGCCGATCACCTCCCGCTCGAACTGGGCAAAGCTCAGCAGTATGTTCAGCGTCAGCCGGCCCATGCTGGTCGTGGTGTTGAAGGACTGCGTGACGGACACGAAGGTCACGCCATGCGCGTCCATCACCTCCACCAGCTTGGCGAAATCCATCAGCGAGCGGCTGAGCCTGTCGATCTTGTAGACCACGATGACGTCGACTAGGTCGGCCTGGATGTCACGCAGCAGGCGCTGAAGCGCGGGCCGCTCCAGCGTGCCACC
This sequence comes from Neoroseomonas soli, assembly GCF_018129065.1. Lineage (GTDB taxonomy): Bacteria > Pseudomonadota > Alphaproteobacteria > Acetobacterales > Acetobacteraceae > Neoroseomonas > Neoroseomonas soli. The sequence goes on from NZ_JAAEDM010000008.1 coordinate 4,522, forward strand.
GGAGAACCCGCCGTCGTCGTAGCGGTCGCGCACCAGCACCCACCCCTCGGCGCGCTGGCTGGTGATATAGGCCTCGCAGGCGTCGCGCTGCGCGTCGAGGGTGTTGAACTCCTTCTCCAGCCCCTCGTCGGTGGACTTCCGCGTGTAGACCGCGCAGCGCAGCTTCTTCGTCGTGGCCGGCATGGCCGGCTCGACGCGGGCGCGGCGCGTCATGCCTCACCCCGCGCACGCAGTCCGAAGAACGTCCAGCCGTTCCACCGCGTGCCGGTGATGTGGCGCGCGATGGCGGACAGCGACTGGTAGGGCCGCCCCTCGAATTCGAAATCGTTGACGCGCACGGTGACCACGTGCTGCACGCCCTGCCATTCGCGGATCAGGCGTGTGCCAGCCAGTGGGCGACTGTCGGCGCGAATGCGGCGCAGGACGACGTTGCCACCATCCAGTTGCTCACCGAGCGCTACCAGCCGGTCGACGGTCTCGGGCTTCAGGCCGCCATACGCGAGCTCCTGGATCCGATACGCCAGCCGGCTCTGGATGTAGGCGCGGTTCCAGGGTGGCGGTTCCTTGCCGAACAATTCGCGCCACTGCTGCTTCAGCGTGGCAGTCGGCGCCGCCTGTAGCGCGGTGAGCCGGCTCAGCACCTGCGTCGGCGGGATCTTCGGAATGGCCGGTGCCGGCGCGGGCGCGGCGGTGGATCGTCTGGTCATGCGAGTCCCTTCCTGTTGGGGTTCGCATGCAGGCGCTGCCGGGCGGTAGAGTGTAGGCGAACCTCTCCCGACTCGCGGGCCTCTTCGGCGTCGCGCGCGAGATCCTCGGCAGCGCGGCTGCGCAGCCGCAGCAGGCCGCGCGCCAGGATGTCGCAGACCTCGCGGAGGTGGGGCGCGAGATGGGCGCCGCTGGGCCGGTAGGATGGATTCGCCATCCCCATGATTACCTGGGCTGCGGTCGGAGTGTTTCAGCACCCAACCGCAGATTGGATTCGACAGCCGGATACCTGATGATGTACCCGCTTCGTTCTCCCCCCCCATCCCCCCGACAGGACCGCGCTACGTGCAGAAGGACTTCACCAAGTTCGCCAACCAGCGGTTCCTCAAGACCGTGAACTGGGAAGTCCTGGGCAAGCTGCTCACGGCGCACCGGGTCGGCCTCAAAGGCCTCGACCTGGACGTCCTGCTTGCTGACCAGATCGAGGGGCGGAAGCGGATCACCGAGTACCTGCTGGGCTCGAAGGATTCCTACCCGGAGGGCCTGATCCAGGACCTTCACCGCATCGTTCGCCTCGACAGCCCGACCGGGATGCGTTTGCTCCAGGAGGAGGCGGAGCGGCAGGGGGTTGTGATCATCGATCCGACCGAGTGCCCGACGGCGACCCCGCGCGACTACGCCCTCGTCGCCTTTGTCGAGTTCCCGGACGTGTTCAAAGAGGCGGAGCATACGTCCGTCTTCATCGCTCCACCGAGCGTGACCGAGTTCGATGCGGGTGAGGACGGGATTGCGGCGAGCGTGACCAAGGAGGCGCTCGAGGCGCTCCGCGTCCGCGCGTCCGGAATTTTCGCCGCCGATCTCCGCGGGAAGTTCTGCCGCGTCCGCGACTACGTCGATGATGGCGAGCTTTGCATTGCCGTCCGCCACGGTGCTCCGCCGGTTTCGACGGAGGTCATTCGCGGCGAGGAGGACGAGGTCATCGGCTTCCAGGAGATCGACACCGCGGTCATCTCCTTCGTCGAAGCGACGGGCCGACTTACCGTGTGGGGCTGCGCGAAGAAGCGCCGCGGCGACCTGGCGGAGGCATTTGCCACCGAGATCCTCGGGCGCCCTGGCGTGTTCAAGGCGGCCAGCTCGCAGAACCTCTACACACTGGCTCCGGTCGAGAAGTCGCACGGCACCTTCGCTTTCCGCCTCGGTGACCTGGATCAGATCGACCGGGTCGAGATCACGGAAGCGCAGGCCAACCGGGTCGCCACCAATGTCCGAACCGGCCGCGAGAAGACCCTCTTCTCGGTGCGGGTGAAGGATTCGGAGGGCAGCGCGCTGCGCCGTCTTCATGAGAGCCGGACCGAAATCAGCTATGGCGACAATGCGTGGCGCCTCGACCACATCATCGCACGCATCGTCCTGAAGACGCCAAGCGGCCGTGCGCCGACGATCAGCGTCACGATCAAGCCGCCCGGATCGGTCAGCTTTCCGAGGGTCCGGCACAAGAAGCTGGTCATGGCACTGCTCAAGCTGAACGCGCTGACGAATGACCGACAGCCTATCGTACCAGCTCTGGCGGCTGAGTGAGGCCGGCGAGCCGGTCGTCATGCTCGGCCGGCAGCATGGTGCGGAGGAGGAGGCCGCCTTCGAGCGTCTCCTCCAGCTCGGCATCCTCGTGCATCGCGGGCGCGAGGCATCCTGGGATGTCTGCCACGACTGCGACTGCGGCGCTGCGGAGCGTGCAATCGCATGGGACGGGGATATCGCCACCGCGAAATGCGCTGCCGATCACCGAAGGGATGAGCGCCTGCGCGCCGACGATGTGCGCAGTTTCACCGTGGTCCTGCCCGCCTTCATGGAAGGCGTCGCTGCGGCCATGGGATTCGGCCGTCCGGACCTGATCGCGCCAGGGCTGTGGAGCCTCGGCATGCTGGCGGACGAGCGGATCATCGTGGCCGCACCCACCCGCGCCGGTATTCGGCAGCCTGGGTTGGTCGGCGCGGTCCGCCTCGCGCACAGGGAAGGCACGATCATCCTGGTCGGGCCAGAACTGCCCGCGCTGATGCGCGGCAACCTGGCCGAACAAAACATCCATCATGTTCAGCCGATCCACGCCGTATTGCCGCTGATGGGCGATCTTCCCCTGGCTCTGGACGTCGCTCGACTGCCGGATGGGCGCGCCGGCCGGTATAGCCTCATTCTCACCGTTGAAACGCGGACGGTCCATATCGGCGGGAAAGCCGCGACACTGCCCCCGCGGCCATTCCAGATCCTCCACATCCTCGCGCGCCAGCACCGACGAGGAAAGCCGGTCGTGAGCCGGCATGCTCTCCTGGACGAGATCTTCACCCCAAGCACAGCCGAAGCCGCGGTCCGCGATCTGGTGTCCGAGACCCGCCGCCAGCTGAAGCGAGCCTTCGGTGATGCCGAGGAGGTCGCGCAGTTGATCACGACCCACACAACTGCCGGCTACGCCATCAACCTCCCACCGCTCACCGTCTCCGTGGTGGGATAGGCGACGGGCCTAGGGAGGGCCGTTCCCACAGCCCTCCCACACCTGTCCCACCCCTGTGGGAAAGCAGTCCCGGCAGGTTCGGCTGGTCATCACCGACCAGCCGGAGCCGCCGATGCCCTCGCTCACCTTCGCCGAATTCGAACCCCTGCACCGCATGGCCGTGCGCATGTCGCGCGGCCTGTGCCGTCGCCTCGGGCTGCCCGCGCATGACGCCGAAGACTTCGCCCAGGACCTTCTGACCGACCTCCTCGCCCGCCTGCCTAGCTTCAACCCGGAGCATGGCGAACTGGGCGCCTTCGCGCTCACCTGCTTCCGACACCATGCCGCGCTGCTGGCGCATCGCACCCAGCGGCACCGGGCAATCCACCACCCTACCTCCCTCGATGATCCTCTGCCGGGCGGCGCCACGGTCGGCGCCGTGCTGTCGGAGGCGGACGGCTACGGCGCGTGGGTGGGCCAGCCCGCCGATGTTTTTGCCGCCGTCGAGCGCCGCATCGATCTGGAGCGCGCTGCCCCGGCTTTGACGGCGGAATACGTGCCGCTCTGCGCCGCCCTCGCCCGCGGCGACCGTGATCCCGCGCGTCACGCCGGTCTGTCACGCACCACCGGCTTCCGGCGCGTTCGCGAACTGAGGCTGCATCTGCTGGCCGCCGGCCTGACCTCGGCAGCCTGAAACACATTGCCACCAGCCTCGGTAATCATGGTCATGGACATCACGGACATCTCCCGCGCCTCGCAGGCGCCCCTCACCGAAGCGGCCCTGTGCCGCTGGCTCGGCGCCGCCGCCCCCGGCGACGCCATCACCTACTTCCGCGGCGCGCTGGCGCGCTCGCTGTGTCCTCAGCTCGCGCTGATCTCGCAGGACGAGCGGGTCAATCTCGCGCGGCTCGCAACGCGCGCCTGGAAGCTGGCGGAGGACGGGCTCGCCGATCTGGTGCAGCGGCGCCGGGGCTTCGAGGATTTCGAGTATCTCCTCGTCGCCCGCCGCCGGCCGCGGCGCGTCTCGCCGAGCCTGCTACCGCAGATCCTGGCGGAGGCTGCCTGATCATGGCCGCACTTCCCAACCGCCCGACGCTCGATGCGCTGCGCCACATGCCGGTGAGCGACGTGATTGCGCTCCCCGCCGAGCACCTGGCGCTGCTGCAGACCGATGCGCGTGAGGCGCTGGACGCCGCCAAACGCATGCAGGACTGGATCGAGGCCGCGATCAGGCTGCGCTACGAGCAACGCGCCATCGGCGCCCGTGCTGCCGCCGAAAAGGACACCGGCACGGTGCGCTTCATGGACGGCGCGGTCGAGATAGCCGCCGACCTCCCCAAGAAGGTGGAATGGGACCAGCGTCGCCTGGCCGCGCTCACCGAACAGATCCGTGCAGGTGGCGAAGACCCCGGTGAGTATGTCGAGGTCAGCTTCAAGGTGCCGGAGCGGGCCTATGCTGCCTGGCCCGAACGTATCCGCAATGCCTTCGAGCCGGCACGGACCGTGCGCACGGGCAAGCCCACCTACCGCCTGACCATCTGCACCGAGCGCGAGCTGCGGGACGGCGGCGTCGCTACCCCCTTCACCGGGGGGATCGGCTGATGGCGCTGCGCATCATCACAGCCGATGAACGGCAGGCCGAGGCACGCGGCATCAAGGCCGTGATCTTCGGCAAGAGCGGCATCGGCAAGACCTATCTCCTGCTGACGCTCGACGAAGGCGCGACGCTCTTCATCGACCTGGAGGCCGGCGATCTCGCCGTGCAGCACTGGCGCGGCGCATCCATCCGGCCGCGTACCTGGGAGGAATGCCGCGACCTGGCGCTGTTCCTCGCCGGCCCCAACCCCGCGCTTCGTGACGACCAGCCCTATTCCGCCGCGCAGTATGCCCGCGTCCTGCAGACCTATGGCGATCCGGCGCGCATGGACGGCTTCGCCACGATCTTCGTGGACAGCATCACGGTCGCCGGCCGGCTCTGCTTCCAGTGGTGCCGGGGCCAGCCGGAGGCGCATTCCGAGAAGACCGGCAAGCCCGACATTCGCGGCGCCTACGGCCTGCATGGCCGCGAGATGATCGCCTGGCTAACCCATCTCCAACATGCGCGTGACCGCAACGTGATCTTCGTCGGAATCCTCGACGAGAAGCTCGACGACTTCAATCGCCGCGTCTTCGTGCCGCAGATCGACGGCAGCAAGACCGGGCTCGAGCTGCCCGGCATCGTCGATCAGGTCATGACGCTGGCCGAGATCAAGCCGGACGCCGCTCCTGGCCAGCCTGCTGTCGCATCCTTCCGCGGCCTGGTCTGCCAGACGCTGAATCCCTGGGGCTATCCCGCGAAGGATCGCAGCGGCCGGCTCGACATGCTGGAGCCGCCGCATCTCGGGCAGCTCTTCCAGAAAATCCGCAGCCCATCGCCGCCGATCGACGCGCACGGCGCGCACGGCGCGCCGTCGATCGCGCTGGTCGCCGCCACCCCCAACACCTGATCGGAGCAGAAGCACCATGGCTGCCTGGAACGACTACAACGACGCCCAGTCCAACCCGAACCTGATCCCCAAGGGGACGCTCGCGAAGGTCCGCCTCACCATCCGCCCCGGCGGCTTCGACGATCCGAGCCAGGGCTGGACCGGCGGCTACGCGACGCGCGGCAGCACCGGCGCCGTCTATCTCAATGGCGAGTTCACGGTGCTGGAGGGACCCCACGCCAAGCGGAAGATCTTCACGCTGATCGGCCTCCACAGCCCGAAGGGGCCGGAGTGGGCGGGGATGGGCCGCAGCTTCCTGCGGGGGATGCTGAACTCCGCGCGCGGCATCTCCGACAAGGATGTCTCGCCCCAGGCGCAGGCCGCGCGTCGCATCGGCGGCTTCGCGGATCTCGATGGCCTCGAATTCGTGGCGAAGATCGAACACGGCACCGACGCCGGCGGCGAGACGAAGAACGAAATCCGCATGGCGGTGACGCCGGACCATCGCGACTACGCCCAGGTGATGGGGCGGCAGGTGGCGCCGGCGGGTTATGCACCGCCAGCCCAGGCCTACGCGCCGCCCGCGACGCCGGCCATCCCCCAGGGCGCCTTCCCGGCCGCCCAGCCCGCCGCCGCCGGCGCCGACCCGCGTCCCGCCTGGGCGCGCTGAGGGAGGGCCGCACCAGCATGATGCTCCGCCCCCGCCAGAAACTCTTCGTCGAGCGCAGCCTTCGTGCGCTCGGCGAGCGCGGCAACACCCTCGGCGTCGCCCCGACCGGCGCCGGCAAGACGATCATGCTGTCGGCGGCGGTGGGCGAGCATATTGGCAGCAGCGCCGCCAAGGCCGCGGTCCTCGCGCATCGGGATGAGCTGACGGCGCAGAACCTGGCGAAGTTCCGTCGCGTGAATCCGGGCGTGACCACTTCGGTGGTGGATGCCGGCCAGAAATCCTGGGGCGGCCAGGTCACCTTCGCCATGGTGCCGACCCTGACGCGCGAGGCGAACCTCGAGGCGATGCCGGCGCTGGACCTGCTGGTGATCGACGAGGCGCACCACGCCGTCGCCGACAGCTATCGCCGGATCATCGATCGGGCGCTCGACCGCAACGCCGACTGCCGGATCTACGGCGTCACCGCCACGCCGAACCGCGGCGACAAGGTCGGGCTGCGCCAGGTCTTCTCGAACGTCGCCGACCAGATCCGGCTCGGCGAACTGATAGCCTCCGGTCACCTGGTGCCGCCTCGGACCTTCATCATCGATGTCGGCGTGCAGGATGAACTCCTCGCTGTGCGCCGCAGCGGCGACGATTTCGACATGGGCGAGGTCGCTCGCGTCATGGACACGGTGCCGGTCACCGATACCGTCGTAAAGCACTGGCAGGAGAAGGCCGGCGGCCGCCAGACCGTGGCCTTCTGCTCCACCATCGCCCATGCCGAACACGTCGCCGCCGCCTTCAATGCGGCCGGCGCCCCCACCGTCGTGGTGACCGGCGACATGCCGGAGGGCGAGCGGCGCTCCGTCCTGGCCGCCTATGCAAGGAGCGAGGCGCGTATCGTGGTGAATGTCGCGGTGCTGACGGAGGGCTGGGACCACCCGCCCACCTCCTGCGTCGTGCTGCTGCGGCCCAGCTCGTTCAAGTGCACGATGATCCAGATGGTGGGCCGCGGGCTGCGCATCGTCGACCCCACCGAGCATCCCGGCATCGTCAAGCGCGACTGCATCGTGCTCGACTTCGGCACATCCTCGCAGATCCACGGGTGCCTGGAGCAGGATGTAGATCTCGACAGCCAGCCCGGCGAAGGTGATCCGCCCACCAAGACCTGCCCCTCCTGCGAAGCGGAGGTGCCGATCGCGGTGATGGAGTGCCCGATCTGCGGCCACGCCTTCGAGCCCCGCGGGCGCGAGACGGCGCCGCTCAGCGACTTCATCATGACGGAGATCGACCTTCTGCGGCGGTCCGCCTTCCAGTGGTGCGACCTATTCGGTGATGACGCGGCATTGCTGGCCAACGGGTTCAACGGCTGGGCCGGCATCTTCTTCCTGAACGGCGCCTGGCACGCGGTCGGCGGCGCGAAGGAGGAGCGGCCGCGCCTGCTCTCCATCGGGGAGCGGCTGGTGGCGCTGGCCGCGGCGGATGACTGGCTGAACACCTACGAGACCGACGAGAGCGCCCACAAGAGCCGGCGTTGGCTGCGCGAGCCGCCGACGGAACGGCAGCTGATCCACCTGCCCCCGGCAGTCCGGGCCGATCTCGGCATGACCCGCTACCAGGCCTCGGCGCTGCTGACCTTCAAGTTCAACCGCCAGGCCATCCAGCACCTCATCCGCAGCGCCCAGCCCGCGGCGCTCGGGCAGGCCGCATGATCGATGGCCCGCTCCCCCGAACCGCCCTGCGCCGTTTGCTCCCGCCCGGCGCGTGGCTTTGGTTGGTTCGACCCGGCGCCGCGGAAGAAGCCGCGGCCGTCGGTCTCCTTCTGCTGCATCGCCTGCCAGGGCTTCTGGTCGCGCTTGGCTGGGAGGTCGTCCGCCATGGTTGACCTCACCGAGCAGGAGAAGGCCGCGATGCGCGCCGCCATGCGCCGCGTCGCGGAGACGATGGCCGAGATCGGCTGGGGAACCCGCTTCCAGGAGCTGAGCGAGGCGCAGGTGCTGACGCTGATCGAGGTCGCCGTCGGCGGCTTCCAGGAGGGGATGCAGGCGATCGCGCGGCAGGACGCGGCGGCGGAGGTGCCCTTCTGATGCTCGACTTCAACAGCCGCAGCCAGACCTCCGCGCATGTGAATGCCGCCATCGACGCGGCGCTGGTCGCGGCCAATCAGGCGACGCCGCCGCGCAGCTACCTGGGCGGCTCGCGCCTCGGCCATGCCTGCGAGCGCGCGCTGCAGTTCGAGTTCGTGAAGGCCCCGAAGGACGAGGGCGCCGACTTCGACGGACGGCTGCTGCGCATCTTCGGGATCGGCCACGCGCTGGAGCACGTCGCCGTCGCCTGGCTTCGGGGTGCCGGCTTCGATCTCTACACCCGCCGCGGCGGTGGCGACCATGGCGAGCAGTTCGGCTTCTCGGTCGCCGGCGGTCGCATCCGCGGCCATGTGGACGGCGTCTTCGCCGGCGGCCCGACCATCCCTGGCATGGCGTTCCCGGCGCTATGGGAATGCAAAACCATGAACGCCAAGGCCTGGCGCGAGACGTCGAGCAAGGGCGTCGCCGTGGCCAAGCCGATCTACGCGGCGCAGATCGCCGTCTACCAGGCCTACATGGACGTCGCGATGCCGGGCGTGGCGGACAATCCGGCGCTTTTCACCGCCATTAACAAGGACACGGCGGAGCTGCACCATGAGCTGGTGCCGTTCAATGCGGAGCTGGCGCAACGCATGTCGGACCGGGCGGTGCGCATCCTGGCCGCGACCGATGCTGGCGAATTGCTGCCCCGCGTTGCCGCTCAGGCCGATCACTTCGAGTGCCGGTTCTGCCCCTGGGCCAAGCGCTGTTGGGCGCAGCCTGCATGACGGAATGGGGCGACTTCAACGATGCCGCGCCGCTGCCGGAGGATGGCGCGAGCGAGCTTCCCGGCGCTGGGCAGTCGATGTCGGCGGCCGATGGGCCCATCGCGCCGGACATCGAGCAGATCGCCGCCTTCCTCGACGTGGTGTTCGGCTATTGCGACGGGCTGATCCCGGTCCGCGGCTTCGTCGATCAGGGCCAGGGGCGCGACACCAAGCCGCACAACATCTGGGTGCCGGCCGATCGGCACGCCGCCGTATCCCTCAGCGCCTATGCCACCTGGGCCGCGCGCGAAGGCAGCGCCGTCTATGTCATCCCCGGCACTGTCGTCGAGCAGGGCCAGGCCCGCGCCGAACATGTGCTGCAGATGCAGACGGTGGTGGTCGATCTCGACGCCGGCGCCATCACCGCCAAGCTGGCGCATCTGGTCCACCACCTGGGCGCGCCCACCCTCCTGGTCGAAAGCGGCGGCCGCACCGCCGAGGGTGCCGCCAAGCTCCATGCCTGGTGGCGGCTGACGGAGCCGGCCGAGGGCGAGGATCTGGCCCGCCTCTGCGCGCTGCGCGGCGAAATCGCGGAGAAGGTTGGCGGCGACCTTCACTTCCGCTCCGCGCACCAGCCGATCCGCGTGCCCGGCACGGTCCACCAGAAGCATGGCGTGCAGCGGCGCGTCTCGATCCGGGAGCACCGCCCTAGGGTCGAGGTGGAGCTCCCCGACTTCGCCGCAGCGGTGGCAGCCATGCCCACCATGCCGGGCCTGGAGGCGCCCACCGCCACCGCAGGTGCCACCCGCCCCAGCCTCGATGCCGTCCTGACCACGCCAGTGCGGGAAGGCTCTCAGGACGCCTGGACCCGCTTCCAGGGCGCCAGCGCGGCCATCGGCCACTTCGTCCGGATGGTCCACGAGGGGCGCATGACCGGCGACGAGGGCTGGGAGGCCATCTGCCAGTACAACGCCGCGTGCCTTCGGCCGGAATGGCCGCTGGACCGCCTCAAGGTCGAGGCCGATGCGATCTGGGCCCTCCATGTCGATCGGAACGGGCCGCCCCTTCTTCGTGCCGCCGCGGCCTCACCCAGCGCCATCCCCGCACACACTCTGGGCGCGCTGCTCGACGACACCTCGCCCATGCCCGACGACCTGATCGGACCTCGCCTGCTGACCCCGGGTGGGATGCTCGTCCTCGGCGGCGCGCCGAAGGTCGGCAAATCCGACTTTCTGATCAGCCTGCTCGTGCACGCCGCCGCCGGCGCGCCCTTCCTGCGCTTCACGGCACCACGCCCGCTGCGCGTGTTCTATCTCCAGGCCGAGATCCAGTACCACTACCTCCGCGAGCGCCTGCAGCAACTCCGGCTCGATCCTTCGATCGTCGCCCGCGCGCGCGACACCCTCGTCGTCACCCCCAAGCTGCGCATGCTGCTCGACGACCAGGGCGTGCCCCTCGTCGCGGCTGCCATCCGCGCTGCGTTCCCGGATGCGCCGCCGGACATCATCTGCATCGACCCCATCCGCAACCTCTTCGACGGCGGGCCCGCGGGCGAAGGTGAGAACGACAACGCGGCGATGATGTTCTTCCTGCAGAGCCGCGTGGAGGCGCTGCGCGACCAGGTCGCCCCCGAGGCCGGCATTATCTTCGCCCACCACACGAAGAAGCTCAGCAAGCAGCAGGTCAAGGACGATCCCTTCCTGTCGCTCTCGGGCGCCAGCGCGCTGCGCGGCTTCTACACCTCCGGCATGATCCTCTTCCGGCCCGACGAGGAGCAGACCGAACGCGAGCTGCATGTCGAACTCCGCAATGGCCCTGGCCTCGAGCCGATGCTGGTCGACAAAATCGCGGGCCGCTGGGTGGAATTCGACCGGCGCGGCGAGCGCCTGGTCAGGCAGGACATCGGACGCAAACTCGATGCCGAACGGCTGCGCAAGCAGGATGTGATTCTCGGCATCCTGCTCGATGAGGCAGCTGAAGGCCGGCTCTATTCGACCATGCAACTGGCCGAGAAATTCGAAAACAAGGTCGGGCTCGGCAGCAAGCACACGATCCGCGAGCGGTTGAGCGTGCTCGCCACCAAGGGCTTCGTGAAGTTCCGCCGAGACGGCACCGAGTTCGGCCTTGGCGTCGTCCGGTCGCGGTTCGGGTACCTCTGCGTGGAGGGCATGACCTTCGGCCCCGAGGTCGAAACTGTTGATCCGCATACCGGTGAGGTGACCACCAGCGCCCGCCGCGTCCTGCCCAGCCACTTCAAATGCCCCCAATCCGGCAACTGCCTGGACGTCGAAAATCCGGAGGTGTGGGTCTACCCGGAAGGCGTCTTGGACGACCTCACTCCTGAGGAGTTAGGCCTAACTCCTCACTCCTCCCCGCGGACAACGCCATGAAATCAATGGCTTGGGAGGACAGAGGAGTTAGGTCCCTAACTCCTCCCGCTTCGCACCTAACTCCTCTTTTTCCATTCCATATCAATAGGTTGTACCCGGTGGAGGAGTTAGGTGTTGCTCCCACCCCCTACGGGGGTGTGCATGCGCGCCTCAACGGCGCGCGCACACCACACCTCGCGCGACCGGGTTGGGCGCGTGGGCCTCCCCCGCTGGGACCACCCCACCCGATGCCGGGCAGCGACGGCGAGCTCCGCCAAGAACCGCGCCGTCGCCGCCCTCACCAGGATCATCCCCTCTCGGAGACCACCATGGCAGTTGCGACTCTCACCATGCCCGCCGTCCATGCAAGCGGCCCGCCCATCGCCCTCCCGCCTGCGATCGGCCTGGCGCACCACGCCGTGCTCGCCCTTGATCTCGGCACCGGCACCGGATGGGCCCTGCGGTCGCGTGACGGCGGCATCACCTCCGGCACCATGACGTTCAGGCCAACCCGCTTCGAGGGCGGCGGGATGCGCTTTCTGCGCTTCCGGGGATGGCTGGCCGAGGTCGCCACCCTGTCCGGCGGCGTGGCGCGGGTGGTGTTCGAGGAAGTCCGCGCCCATGCAGGCACCGACGCGGCGCACGTCTACGGCGGCTTCCTCGGCACGCTGACCGCCTGGTGCGAGGAGCACGAGGTCCCGTACGAGGGCGTCCCGGTCGGCACGATCAAGCGCTACGCCACCGGCAAGGGCAATGCCGACAAGGCGAAGATGGTCGCCGCCATCCAGGCACGCGGCTTCGCGCCGGCCGACGACAACGAGGCCGATGCCATCGCACTGCTGCTTTGGGCCACCGACCCCACGGGAGGCCGCGCATGAGCATGTACGGCGCACCACTGCCGCCCCGGTCCTGTCTCGACCGCGGGACGCGTAGCCCGACCAACGACAGCGAGGTGAACGCCATGCGCGCCGCCGCTTGGCATCAGCACGGCGTGGCCGCGCTGCCTGTCGCCGACATCACGGACGACTGGCTCCGTCAGGCCATCACCAACGAAGCCAACCGGCGCTGGGGGCGTCGCAACGGGGAGAACCACCATGGCCGGTAAGCGCAAGTCCAAGGTGGCGAAGCCGCAGCTCGCCGATCTGGCGAAGCCGTCGAAGTGGCGGCTGCAGCATGGTTGCTTCTCGGATCCGATCCGGGAGGCGGACCCCGAGACAGGCACGCCTGTGCAGCATCGGCGTGCCGTGGACACGCTCGGGCTGATGCTGGCCAACGGCAACATCACGCCGCAGATGCACGAGGCGGGCTGCATCTTCCGCACGCTGTTCCGCAGCGCCGCGATCGACAGCATGTCCACGTCGCAGCTGATCCGTCTGCCAGCCTCGGCGGCAGACCGGCTGTCCAACCGCCAGCTCGACGCGCGCCGCCGTGTGCTTGCGGCGATGGATGCGCTGGGTGGGCATGACAGCCCGGCCGGCTCCTGCGCGTGGTTCGTCGTCGGGCTCGAGATGTCGGTTCGTGAATGGGCTGCGCGTCGAGGCTGGAGCGGCAAACCAGTGCCGCAGCCCATCGCGGGCGGCATCCTGATCGCGGCGCTTGGCATTCTCGCGATGCACTTCGGACTGATGCCGCGGGAGCAAGCAGCGTGAAACAATTCTGGGCGAGATCTGCAACAACGGTGGTCTCGAGCCAGGTCTTCGCTCACGGCTAGCGTCGGCTTGGAGCGGGAGGCTGCAGCTGTCTGAGTCGGAACACGAAGACTGACCGGAGTACCCGGCTCGACCCAGCGCTCGCCGAGACGCGCGACCGGGCGCCCGGGTTACTGATCAGCTTCGGGAGCGGTGCGGTGCTCGACGTCCTTGGCAGCGTCGGTCTTTTCAAGCTCGGACCAGTCCAGAGGAGGCTTCGAGAATATCCGCTCAAACAGGCTTTCTAGGTCTTGAGCTGAATCGACTTCTTGGTGGCTGATAAGGTGCGAGCTCGCGCGAAAGGTGACGATTGCCTTCTTGATCTCCTCGAGATCCGCCTGCCTATTCGTCCGCCCAGGAGCATTGAGGACCGCATCAATTGCCCCGTCGACATCATCAAGCGCAGCGCTGAGCCAAGTCAGTCGCCGCCGTAGTTTCTCACGAGCGCTAGCACGCGTGTTTTTCGCCGTCCGGTTGAACGTAGAATGTCTGGCTAGATCTCGGACGGTCTTCGCGTCGACTTCCTCACCGTACTCTTTCAGGATTTCTTCGTCAGTCACAGAATCGGGGTCAGATTGAATCCGCCTTTGGAACTCGACAATCGCCAAGATCGTCGCCAGCGGGTCGTCTAGAACGTCGTCAGTCTGGGGTACCGGGGCATTCTCAGTCATGTGCTCTCCTGACGGCGCAAGATAGGCGTCTTGGCGAAGGCGGTTGCGTTGCGGATGTGAGGACCTGAGCACGCGCCGCAAACAGTGCCAATCCACGCGGCCTCGGAAGCGGAAGCGGCAGGCAATTCGGTTTACGACATCTCGATGTGCTCAAAGCCGCTGTTACAATACATCCCATGGCGGCGCACAAATCGAGTTGGCTATGATGGTGACACGTCGAGAAGGTGCGTCGAGCACCGCGGCTCCCGAGCCACTCGCCCTCTGATCAGCCACTGTGGCTCTCGAGCCGCAGGGTCCTTCCTGGCCTCGCTGTATGCGGGGGGCGGAAGCGCGCAACATCGCTAGCGCCTGCTCCGAAACATGGTTCGCAGTTCGCACCCTTCGGCCCTGATCTCAATCGCTTAGCTGCGAACCATGGCTGCGTCGGTTCGCAGCCGCGGTTCGCACGGTTCGCACCCACCCTGATTCCGGATGGCCCGATGACGCTCCCCTGGATGGCAGCGAAGATCCTGCTACGCCCGGTGGCGGAGCTGCGTGCGCATCCCGGCAATGCGCGCGTGCACGGCGCCGCGCAGATCGAGCAGATCAAGGCCAGCATGCTGGCCTTCGGCTTCACCAATCCGCTGCTGGTGGACGATGCTGGCGTGCTGATCGCCGGCCATGGCCGGCTTGAGGCCGCCGTCGCGCTCGGCATCGAGAAGGTGCCGACGATCGTGCTGCGGCATCTGTCTGCCGCGCAGAAGGAGGCGCTTCGGCTCGCCGACAATCGCATCGCGGAGAACGCGACCTGGGACCAGGCGCTGCTGCGCGACGCGCTCGCCGCGGTGCAGGCCGCGCCTGACCTCGACCTCGCGGCACTCGGCTTCTCGGCCGCGGAGCTCGACGACATCCTCGCGGCGGCTGGAGAGGCCGTGTCCGATGGCGATGCGCCCGAGGCCCTGTCGGCACCCGCGATCCAGGGGGGCGGGGATGGCGCGGCGGAGACGGAAGCGCAGGCGGAAGATGATCCGGCCGACGCCGAACTGGCTCCGCCGCGCCAGGCCGTCACCCGGCCGGGCGATCTCTGGCTGCTCGGCGAGCACCGCCTGCTTTGCGGCGACAGCACCGATGCGGCGTCGGTCGCCCGCGCCATGGGCGGGGACCGCGCGGCGCTGCTCTTCACCTCCCCGCCCTACGGCAACCAGCGCGCCTACACCACGGGCGGCGTCTTGGACTGGGATGCGCTGATGCGCGGCGTCTTCGCTGTTGCCTCCGGCGCGTTGCGCGGCGACGGCCAGGTGCTGGTGAACCTCGGCCTGATCCACCGCGACGGAGAATGGCAGCCGTATTGGCAGGGCTGGCTCGACTGGATGCGGACACAGGGCTGGCGCCGCTTCGGGCTCTACGCCTGGGACCAGGGGCCCGGCCTGCCGGGGGATTGGAACGGCCGCCTCGCACCGGCCTTCGAGTTGGTCTTCCACTTCAACCGCGAGGCCCGCGCACCGAACAAGATTGTACCCTGCAAATGGGCCGGCACGCCGAACAAGGGCAGCGGCCTGCGCGCCGCCGACGGCGAGGTGAAAGCCTACACCCATATCGGCCTGCCGGTGCAGGAGATGCGCATTCCCGACAGCGTGCTGCGCATCACGCGCCACAAAGGGCGGGGGATCGAAACCGAGCACCCCGCGGTGTTCCCCGTGGCATTGCCGGAACTGCTTCTGCAGGCCTACGCCAATCTCGGCGATGCGGTGTTCGAGCCCTTCGCCGGTTCCGGCACGACGATCCTGGCCGGGCAGCGGACGGGCCGGAAGGTGCGGGCGATCGAGCTCGCGCCGGCCTATGTCGACCTCGCCATCGCGCGCTACCGCATGCTGTTCCCCGAGCTGAACGTCACGCTGGATGGCGACGGCCGAGGTTACGACGCCGTGGCTGCAGAGCGGGCGGAGGCGCTGTCCGATGCAGCCTGAGCTTCAGGTGACGACCGTCCCCGTCGCGGCGCTGGTCCCCTACGCGGAGAACGCGCGGACGCACTCCGATGACCAGGTGGCGCAGATCGCCGCCTCCATCGTCGAGTTCGGCTTCGTGAACCCCGTGCTGGTGGACGCCGCCGGCGTGCTGGTTGCGGGCCACGGTCGCGTCATGGCCGCGAAGCGCCTTGGGATGGCGGCGGTGCCGGCGATCCGCCTCGCGCACCTCACCGAGGCGCAGGCGCGGGCGCTGCGTCTCGCCGACAACCAAATCGCGCTGAACTCCGGCTGGGACGAGGCGCTGCTCGCCGCCGAGATCGCCCGCATCCGCGACGAGGCGGTGGTTGACCTCGATGTGCTCGGCTTCTCCGGCATGGAGCTCGACCGACTGCTGGCCGCGGCTGATGCCGGCCTCGGCGACGACGCCGACGACGCTCCGCCGCCGCCCGTGGTGCCGATCACCCGGACCGGCGACCTCTGGCGCTGCGGCGTCCACCGGTTGCTGTGCGGCGACGCCACGAAAGCTGAGGACGTGCAGCGCGCGCTCGGCGCCGGCCACCTGGCCGACATGGGCTTCGTCGATCCACCCTATAATGTCGCTTACGAGGGCGGCACGGCTGCGCGCATGACCATCGCCAACGACGCACTCGGCGGCGGCTTCCCGGAGTTCCTCCGCCCCGCGCTGGCCAACCTGCTCTCGGTCACCAAGGGCGCCTGCTACGTCTGCATGTCCTCCTCGGAATGGCCAACGCTGCATCGCGTCTGGCAGGAGGCAGGCGGAAAATGGTCGAGCACCATCATCTGGGCGAAGAACACCTTCGCGCTCGGCCGCGCCGACTACCACCAGCAGTTCGAGGCGATGCTCTACGGCTGGAAGGCTGGCGCGCAGCATTACTGGTGCGGCGCGCGCGACCAGGGGAATGTCTGGCACTTCGACAAGCCGGCGCGGAACGACCTGCACCCCACCATGAAGCCGGTGGCGCTGGTTGAGCGCGCCATCCGCAACAGCAGCAAGCCGCGCGACACGGTGCTGGACTGCTTCGGCGGTTCGGGCACGACCATGATCGCAGCCGAGCGCACCGGGCGGCGCGCCGTGCTGCTGGAGATCGATCCAGCCTATGCCGACGTGATCGTCCGGCGCTGGCAGGAGACCACCGGCGAGGCCGCCGTGCTGGAGGGCGATGATCGCATCTTTGCCGACGTCGCTGCAGCTCGCGGCATCATCGATCATGATGTGATCCACACCGCCGAATCATAGCAATTCCGCGCCGCTCCATCTTGCTTGGCTCGTGCGCGGCACAGCGCGAATGGTCCGTCACACGCAGGGGATGCCCTGCACCACGACGGAGACCAGCATGACCGACCGCGAAGCCCGCGCCGCCCGCAACCAGGAAAGCAGCTTGGCCGCCTTCCTGGCGAAGAAGGCCGAATTCGACGCCCTCCTCGCCGAACTCCAGCAGGCCAGCGCGGACCATTTCGGCGCGGATCCCGAGACGGTGCTCTGGGGCGAAGCCGCCTGGCTTTCCGACGCCACCGCGAAGCTGAAGGACATCGCGGACCAGCATTTCCGCCGCGGCGAATACGCCTGCTGAAGCGGATCACTCCCGCACCGCCCCGACCGGCAGAGCCGGCGGGGCTCCCGGCAGTAGGGGCCGATGGTCGGCGCCCGGAACCGGAGACCACCACGATGACCAAGCTTTCCGACAGCCAGCGCGTGATCCTGAGCGCCGCCGCGCAGCACGAGATGGGCCTCGCCCGCGCGCCGAAGACCCTGCCGGCCGCGGCACGCAACGCGGTGTTCCGCAGCCTGATCAAGAACAACCTGCTGACCGAGATCAACGCCCCGCGGGAGCATGTCGGGCTCGGCTGGCGGCAGGATGAGGACGGCACCTGGATCGTGGCGCGCATCACCGACGAGGGGCTGGGCGCCATCGGCATCGACCCGAACGAGGGCGACGCGGCGGCCGGCGAGCCCGACTGCTCGGGCATCGAGGGCAGCGTGCCCGACACGGCGCCCACGGTGGCGCCCGACGCCACGCCGCAGGACACCCCCGCGGCGAACCCGGAGGCCGCCCTCTACCCCGCCCTGCCGGCGGAGGCGGCCCTGCTGGACCAGGCCCTGGCGGCACGCACCGCCACGCCGCGGACCGGCCTGCGCGACGCCGCCGCGACGGTGCTCGCGGCCTGGGATGACGAAGCGAACCGCGACGGCGACATGATCGGCGCCCTCGACGCACCGATGGAAGCCCTGCGCACCCTGCTCGCCGGCAAGCCCGCCCGCACGCAGCGTGAGCCCGGCGCGCCGCGCAAGCCGCGCGAGGGCACCAAGCAGGAGACGGTGCTGGCGATGCTCCGCCGCGAGGAGGGCGCGACCATCGCGCAGATCTGCGAGGCCACCGGCTGGCAGCAGCACACGGTCCGCGGGTTCTTCGCTGGCCTGAAGAAGCGGCAGGGGATCGAGGTGCAGGTGCTGGAGCGCATCCGCCAGGTCGGCCCGAACAAGGAGGGCGCCCGCGGCAGCTACAGCATCTATCGCATCGCCGACTGACGCCGCCGGCGCCGCGATCAGGGCCCGCCGCGCCGCGGCGGGTCCGCGTACTTCTCCCAGGGCTTCGGCTTGGGCTTCGGCGGATCAAGGGCAAGGATCAGCTCCTCGATTGTCCATTTCTGGCGCTTCGCCGATTTGGCGACGTCCAGCAGCACCTTCCTGGCATCGTCGAGGTAGAGCTTCACCATGCGCGGTGTGCCGCAGCGATGTTCGGCGAGCGCCATCGCCTTCGCCGTCGCTTCGACCATCTTCTCGATGTCCTTCGGTGCGCTTGGCTGCAGCATCTTCGTCGGCCCTCGATGGTCGAGGTGATGTCGCACAGCGCGACGCGGATTGCCCACAGAAATCCGCGCCCGAATGCTCGTCATTCACCTCGGTTGTGCGCACCGCAGCGCGAATGCTGACAGCGCGCGCGGCGCGCTGACCTATCCGACCACGCGCGCGGCGGGAGGTCCGCCGCCATGCCCGAGTTGACCCCCTCCACGCGCGAGGCTGCGCGCCGCATCGGCGTCACCGAAACTGCGCTGCGCAAGGCCGAGCAGACCAGCCGCATCGCGCGCGAGCCGGATGGCCAGTGGGACATCGACAAGACCCGCCGTCGCCTGGTGGAGACCGCCGACCCCGCGCGCTCGCCCCTGGCCAGCGGTGCTGGGGCCGAGGGCACGCCCTTCGCCCGGCTGAAGGTCGCGCAGCTCGCCCTGAAGGTCGAAGCGCAGCGCCTCTCGCTGGATGAGACCAAGCGCCGCCTGGTCGATGTCACCGAGGCCAACGCCGCGCTCGATGAGATCGGCAGCACGATGCGCGACGCGCTGCTGAACTGGCCGGCGCGCATCTCCGGCCTGATCGCCGCCGAGCTCGGCGTCGACCCGCATCTGCTGCAGACCATCCTGCAGAGCCACATCAACGACCTGCTGACGGAGGCGGCCGATCGCTTCGATCCAGCAGGCCTCGGAGGGGATCGGTCTCCGCAGCCGTGAGCATGTGCGCCGGCGCGTCGGCGCCATGCTGCGCCCGCCGCCGCAGCTCACCGTCTCGGAATGGGCCGAACGACACCGCATGCTCGGCAGCCGCGCCTCGGCCGAACCCGGCCCCTGGCGGACCGGCCGCACGCCGTATCTGAAGGACGTGATGGACGCGCTGTCGGCGGTGCATCCCGCCCGGCGCGTCGTCTTCATGAAGGGCGCCCAGGTTGGCGCCACGGAAAGCGGCAACAACTGGCTCGGCTACATCATGCACCATGTGCCAGCACCGGCACTGGCGGTGCAGCCGACCGTGGAACTGGCCAAGCGCTTCTCGCGCCAGCGCATCGACCCGCTGCTGGAGGAAACGCCCGCGCTGCGGGAGCGGGTTGCCCCGGCGCGGGCTCGCGACAGCGGCAACACCATGCTGTCGAAGGAATTCCCCGGCGGCATCCTGGTGCTGACCGGGGCCAACAGCGCGGTCGGGCTGCGGTCGATGACGGCGCGGTTCCTGTTCCTCGACGAGGTCGATGCCTATCCCGGCGACGTCGCCGGCGAAGGTGATCCGATCGCACTCGCCGAGGCCCGCGCCCGGACCTTTGGTTGGCGGCGCAAGGCCTTCCTGGTCTCGACGCCCACCATCGCCGGCCGCAGCCGGATCGAGCGGGAGTACCTAGCCTCCGACCAGCGCCGGTTCTTCGTGCCGTGCCCCGCCTGCGGGGAGATGCAGTGGCTGCGCTTCGAGCGCCTGCTCTGGGACAAGGGGGCGCCCGAGACAGCGCGGTATCACTGCACCGCCTGCGACCACCCGATGCAGGAGCACGACAAGACCGCGATGCTCGGCGGCGGGGAATGGCGCGCGACGGCTGAGGGCCAGGATCCGCACACGATCGGCTTCCACATCTCGGCGCTGTACTCGCCGGTGGGCTGGCTGTCCTGGGCGCAGATCGCCCGGGATTGGGAGGCGGCCCAGGGCAAGCCCGAGGACATCAAGACCTTCAAGAACACGGTGCTCGGCGAGACCTGGCAGGAGCAGGGCGAGGCGCCGGATTGGGAACGCCTGGTCGAGCGCCGCGAAGATTTTGCCATGGGCGTGGTGCCTACGGGCGCCCTCGTCCTCACCGCCGGCGTCGACGTCCAGGACGACCGCCTGGAGTGTGACGTCTGGGGCTGGGCGGAGGGGTTCTCCTCCTGGCTCGTTGACCACATGGTGATCCCGGGCAGCCCGCGCGACCGCGAGACCTGGGACGAACTGGCGAAGCTGCTCGCGCGCGACTGGCCGCGCCAAAGGGACGACAAAGGTAGCGGCGGTGCCATGCGCATCGCCCGCCTCTGCGTCGACACCGGCGGCCGCGACACCGCCGCCGTCTATGGCCATCTGCGTCGGCTGCGCGATCCGCGCATCGCACCGACCAAGGGCGTCGATGGCTGGAACCGGGCGCAGCCCGTCCAGGGCCCGACGCCGGTGGATGCGCTGGTCGACGGCCGGAAGCTCCGGCGCGGCCTGAAGCTCTGGACCGTCTCCGTCTCCACCTGGAAGGCCGATCTATACCGCCGGCTGTGGCTCGGCCGCGGCGACGCGGAGGAGGTGCCGCCCGGCTGGGTGCATCTGCCCCGGGGCATCGAGGCGGAGTGGGTCAAGCAACTGGTCGCCGAGCAGCTGCGCACCACCAAGGATCGCCGCGGATTCGCGCGGCAGGAATGGGCAAAGCTCAGGGAACGCAATGAAGCGCTGGACTGCGCCGTGCTCGCCCGCGCCGCCCTCTGGCTGCTCGGCGCCGACCGCTACGGCGAGCGCTTCTGGCAGCAGCTGCGGGACCAGATCGCCGATGCCCCGCTGCGGCCGAGCGAGCTTCCCACCGCTGGGAACGTCGCTCCGCCGTCGCCGCCGCGGGCCGAACTGACGACGCCCGCAACACCACCCAGCGCCCATCGCCCGCGTGGTTGGCTCGCCCCGCGCGCCGGCTGGCTGCGCTGAACCTGGAGATCTCCATGACCGTCATCGTCCCGGTGCGCACCAGCATCGCCGCCGGCCAGGCGCTGAGCGGGCCCGTCGCCAGCGTCGGCTACGGCGTCTGCCTGCTGCTGCTGCCCGCCGCCTGGACCGATGCCCCGCTCACCCTGCAGGGCTCGCTCGACGAGGGCGAGCCTGCGGCCTGGACGGATCTCTACGACCATCTCGGCAATGAGGTGGTGCTGACGGTCGCTGCCGGTCGCGCGCTAACCCTTGCGCCGACGCTGCTGCTCGGCTGGCGCTGGCTGCGCCTGCGCTCGGGCCTTACCGCCGCGCCAGTGAACCAGGCGGCGGAACGCCTGATCACCCTCGGCATCCGGCCCCTCGCATGACCGCTCTGTTCCAGCACTACCTGCTGCCGCCGGCGCCGGCGATGCTGCCCTACGTGTCGGGGCGGTTCTACGCCTCGCAGCATGCGCGCGCGGTCGGCGGCGCCGTCGCCATGGCCGCGAGCCGGCTCTACTGCGTGCCCTACGTGCTGGCGCGGCCGGGGCTGTTCTCGGCCATGGCGATCAGCGTGACGACCGGCGCAGCGGGCCTTCTGCGCATGGCCTTGGCTGTCGACGATGGAACGGGGCGTCCCGGGCGCCTCATCGAAGAGCCGACAGCGGACGCCGATACGACTGCGGCCGGCAACGCACTCTGCCCCTTCGCGCAGCCGCGCTGGATCCCGGCCGGCATCTGGTGGCTGCTGCTGTGTTTTTCCGGGGCGCCCTCGGTGCGCGGTACCTCCACCCAGGCCTTCAGCGGTGGCAACGCGCTGCTGCTCGGCTCGGCCGCGGCGGATGGTGGCGCCGGAGGCGGCACCACCGGCAGCGAGAACGGGTTCTTCGCGTCGCTGAGCCACCAGGCCGGTCTGCCGATCATGCCGAACCCGCCGGGCGGGCTGTCCTATCTGGTGAACGCCGCGGCACCCCTGCCGACGCTCAGGGCCGCGTGATGGACCCGGCCGTTCTCGCCTGGGCGCTGGCGCAGCCGGCCGGCAGCCGCGCGGCAGTGCTGGCCGCGGCGTATACGGGTGGCACCACGCGCGTCGCCTTCGACGGCCGCACAGTCGAATACCGCTCGCTGGATGAAATCGGGCGGGCGCTGGCGGTGCTGCACGCGGCGGAGAACAGCGCCGTGCGCCGCCCCAGCGTCACCTTCGCCAGCTTCTCGCGCGAGGGAAGCAGGTGATGGGCCGTCTCCGTGATGCATGGAATGTCCTGCGTGGCTACGCCGCCGCGCAGGACCACCGCGCCTCGGCCTGGGCGCCCTCCGGTGGCAGCGCCAACGCCGAGGTCGGCATGGCCGCGGCGACCGTCGCGCGGCGGGCCCGCGATGCCGTCCGCAACGATCCCTATGCCAGCCGCATCGTCGACCTGTGGACCGGCAACGCCGTCGGTGCCGGCATCACCACCCGCTGGCCCGACGATGCGCACGGCCGGGCGTGGCAGCGCTGGGCGGAGAGCACCGCCTGTGATGCCGAGGGGCGGCTGGATCTCTACGGCCTGCAGGCGCTGGCCATGCGTGCCGTTGTCGAGAGCGGCGAATGCTTCGTCCGCTTCCACATGGTGCAGCCCTCACCGGCGAACCCGATCGGGCTGCGGCTGCAGGTGCTGGAGAGCGACCACCTAGACGCGGCACGGAACGGCATGGTCGACGGCGCCGTGACCATCCAGGGCATCGCCCTCGGCGAGGCCGGCGAGCCGATCGGCTATTGGCTGCACCGCGTGCACCCCGGCGCCGCCTGGATCCTGCCGGGCGCCACCTGGCAGAGCAGCGAGCGGATCCCCGCGTCAGAGGTGCTCCACGTCTATCGCAAGCGCAGGCCCGGCCAGTTGCGCGACGTCTCCTGGCTCGCCCCAGTGCTGCTCCGCCTGCGCGACCTCGGCGACTACGAGGCTGCGCTGCTGATGAAGGCGAAGATCGAGGCGTGCCTTGCCGCGGTCGTCACCGAGGAAGGCGACGAGGCGCTGACCGGCGCCGCCGCCGGCCTGCTCCGCGACGCGCAGGGTCGCGCGGTGGAGAGCTTCGAGCCGGGGATGATCCTCTATCGTCGCGGCATGGGCTCGGTGGAGGTGGTGAACCCGAGTGGGGGAGGATCGCACACCGCCTTCGCCCGCCGTGCGCTCGAGGCGGCGGCTGTGGGCGCGGGCCTGACCTACGACCAGGTCTCGGGCGATCTCACCCAGGCGAACTACTCCTCGCTCCGCGCCGGCAAGATCGAGTTCCGCCGGCTCTGCGAGCAGGTGCAGTACGGCATGCTCATCCCGATGCTGGTGCGGCCCATCGCGGAGCGCTTCCACCAGCAGGGCGCGCTGCTCGGGCTGTGGGGTGCCGACATGCTGGACGGCGTCAGCCACGTCCCGCCGGCGCACGAGATGATCGACCCGCTGAAGGACACCACCGCCCTGATCGCCCAGGTCCGCGCCGGCTTCGTGCCGCAGCCGGAGGCGGCGGGGGCCTTCGGCTACGACTTCCGCGCGGCGGTGGAGATGATCCGCGAGGCCAACGCCCTGCTCGACGAGGCAGGCATTTCCCTCGACACCGATCCGCGCCGGGTTGCGAAGTCCGGCGCGGCGCAGGACGCGGCGCAGCTGGCCGCGATCGAGATCGCAGCGACAGGCGCGGCAGCTCCACTGCGGGAGGCACCCGTGAGCCAGGCGGCGCGGGGCTGAGCGCCGCTCATCCACAGATCATCCCGACCTTTTCCCCAGGGATATCCACATGACTGAGGTTATCGAACCGGGCGGCAGCGATGCCGCGCCGGAGCACGCTGCTGCGCCGGATCGACTTCCCACCGCTGGGCAGTCGATCGTCGCCCAGCGCGCCATCACCACGCCGGCCACCGTCGATCGCGCCGCGCGCACCGTCGAGGTGGTGTGGAGCACCGGCGCGCGCGCCCGCAACTTCGTGCCCGCTCTCGGCCTGATCACCGAGGAGCTGGAGATGTCGCCGAACGCGGTGCGGATGGATGCGCTCCGCTCCGGCCGCGCCCCGGTGCTCGACACGCATCGCCGCGGCGGTGCCAGGGATGTGCTGGGGCGGGTGGTCGCCGCCCGCCTCGAGCGCGGCCGCGGCTATGCCACGCTGCAGTTCTCGGCCGCCGCCGACGTCGAGCCGATCTGGCAGCGCATCGCCGATGGCACGCTGCGGGCGGTGAGCGTCGGCTATCGCGTCCACCGCTACGAGCCGCGGCCCGATGCCGCCACCGGCGAGACCGTCCATCGCGCGGTGGATTGGGAGCCCTTCGAGATCTCCGTCGTGCCGGTCCCGGTGGACCGCGATGCGGCGGTGCGTGGTGAGGCGCCGCAGGGCGCGCCCGCCATCGCAATCGAACCCGCCCTGCCTGACGAGGACACCACCATGCCCGAGACGACGCCGGAGACCCCGGCCGCGCCGGCGCCGTCCGCGCCGCCCGCCACCCCGCCCCAGGAGCCGCCCACCGTGACTACCACGCCCGAGCCCACCCGCGCCGCGCCCGATCTCGATGCCGTGCGCGCGGAAGCCCAGCGCGCGGAGCGCGAGCGCATCGCCGGCATCGATGCCGCGGTCGAGGCGGCCCGCGCGCTGCTGCCGGCCGAGCGCATCACCCCAATCCGTGCCGAGGCCATCGCCCAGGGCTGGACCGGCGACCAGGCCCGTCGCGCCCTGTTCGACGCCTTGGTGACGCAGGGCCCGCGTCCTTCCATCCCCGCCCGCCCCGAAACCGGCCCGGGCCACGACGACCCGGCGCAGATCCTCGACGCCATGGCCGAGGCACTCGCCGCCCGCGCCATGCCGGGCTACCAGCCCCAAGGGGAGAATGGTCGTTCGGGCCGCCACGCCGAGTTCATGGGCTGGCGCCCCTCCGACATGATCGGCGAACTGCTGCGGGCTCGCGGCGAGCGGGCCGTGCCCCGCAACCCGACGCTCCTGGCCGAGCGCGCCTTCCACACCAGCTCGGACTTCCCGCTGCTACTCGCGGCGGCGGCCAACAAGATGCTGCTCGCCGCCTACCAGCCGGCGCAGCCGACCTATCGCCAGATCTTCCTGCGCCGCGACTTCCGCGACTTCAAGCCGCACCGGCACCTGCGCATCGGCGACTTCCCGACCCTGCTGCCCCTCGCCGAGAACGGCGAGATCCAGGTCGGCACCATGTCCGAGAGCCAGGAGATCGTCCTGCTGCAGACCTTCGCGCGGCGTATCCGCGTCACGCGGCCGATGCTGGTCAACGACGACCTCGGCGCGTTCACGGACTTCGCCGCCGCCATCGGCCGGCGCGTCGCCGAGTTCGAGAACGCCACGGCCTACCAGCTGGTGAACAGCGCCAATGGCGACGGCCCGACGCTGACCACCGGCAGCGCGCCCGTGTTCGCCACCGGTGTGGCACGCGCCAACAAGGCCAGCACCGGCACGGTGCTCGACACCTCGACCATCGGCGCTGGTCGCACCGCCATCATGAAGCAGCGCACGCTGGATGGCCTGCCGATCTCCATGGGCCAGACCATGCGGCTGCTGGTCGGGCCGAACCTCGAACTCGCCGCCCGCCAGGCGACGGTGGTGGTGCAGGCGAGCGAAATCGGCAAAGCGAACGTCTTTGCCGGCTTTGTGCAGCCGATCCTCGAGCCGCTGATCCAGGCGAACCGCTGGTACCTGTTCTCCGACCCGGTCGCTGCACCGGTCTATGTCTACGGCTATCTCAATGGGGCGGAGGGGCCGCAGGTGACCACCGGCCCGGTACAGGGCGCGGACGGCGTCGAGGTCAGCGTGATCTTCGACTTCGGCGTCGGCGCCATCGACTGGCGCGGCGCCTGGTTCAACCCGGGCACCTGATCCTTCCCACCACGCAGCAGCTCCGTCGAGGGCGCCCTGCGGGGCGCCTTCGGCGTTTCAGGAGACCCTCTCATGCGCAACTGCATCCGCCCCGACGCGCGCTCCATCCCGATGGTGGTGCCCTATGCCGGCGGGATCTTCTCCGGCCAGGGCATGCTGGTCGGCGCCTTCTTCGGCGTCGCGGCCTCCGACGCCGCGCAGAACGCCAGCGTCGAGTGCGAGACCCGCGGCGAGTTCGAGCTGACCAAGGAGCCCGCGCTCGCCATCAGCCAGGGTGTGCGGGTGTTCTGGGACAATACCAACCGCCGCATCACCACCACCGCGACCGGCAACTTCCAGGTCGGGCTCTGCACCGTCGCCGCACTGGCGGCCGATGCCACGGTGCGGGTGATGCTGGCCCGCGTTCCGGCGAGCGGCGCATGAGCCGCATCGATCCCAAGGCCACACGGGGCTATCGCAACCGCAACCCCGGCAATATCGAGCATGTCCCTGCCAACAAATGGCAGGGGCTCGCCGAACCGCCCTCGGACGGGCGCTTCTGCCGGTTCGTCAGCCACGAGCATGGCATCCGCGCCCTGGCCGCCCTGCTCACCACCTACCACGACCGCCATGGCCTGCGCACGGTACGGCGGATCATCGACCGTTGGGCACCACCCCGGGAGAACGACACCGGCGCCTATGTCGCGGTGGTGGCGGGGCGCGTGGGGGTCGGCGCCGACGATCCGGTCGACCTGCACCGGCACGACCAGCTCCGCCCCATGGTCGAGGCCATCATCGCCCATGAATGCGCCGGGCTCGCCTATCCGGCCGGCGTCATCGACCGCGCCCTGACCCTGGCTGGCGTGCCGCCGCCCGCTCCGGCGACGCTGCGGCAGGTCGCCACCACCACCGGCACCGGCCGTGGAGCCATGGCCGTCGGTGTGGCCGGCATGGCGACCGTCGCCGCCCAGGCGGCACCCGCCATCCAGGCGCTCGGCGGCCTGGCGCCGATGGTCGCCATCGCGGTGATCCTCGCCGCCATCCTCGGCGTTCTGCTCTGGCGCCTGCGGCAGCCCGCATGACCGCGCTGTTCGCCGCCCTGTGGTCCCGCATGGGCGGCTGGGTCGCGGCCGCCCTCGCGGGCGCCGGCGCGGTGCTCGCCCTGCTGGCCGTCGGCCGACGGCGGGGTCGCGCCGAGGCGGAACAGCAGGCAGCACGCGATGCCCTGCAGGCAAGGGAGAGAGCCGATGCGGCATCTGCCGAGTATCGCGCTGATGGCGCTGCTGACCGCCTGCGCTCCGGTCGGTTCTGAGCCGGCCTGCTTCGCGCTGGTGCCGTATTCCCCTGCTGTGCAGGTTCAGGCCGCGGAGGAACTGACGGCGCTGCCCACTGGATCGGTCCTGGCGCGCATGATCGACGACTATGGCGATCTGCGCGCCCGCATCCGCGGAGCCTGCGGGCGATGAGCGCCTTCGCCGACGCGATGGGGGCGCTGGTCGCCGATGCGAACCTTGGGGTCGACGCCGTCTATCAGCAGGGCGGCACGGGAGCGCCAGTCAGTATCCGCGTCCTGCGCTCCTCGCCCGACCGTGTCGCCGACGCCTTCGGTACCGAGATCCTTGCCGCGACTGACATCCTTTCAGTCGCCATCGCCGCCCTGCCCGACGTCGCCGCCGGCGACAGCTTCGGCCTTGGCCCGGATCTGCTCACCGTCAGCCACGCCGAGCGCGACGCCTCCGGCACCGCCTGGCGCGTGCTCTGCCAGCGATAGGAGCCCCACCCCATGCCGCAGAATGCTCTCACCCTGCTGGAGATCCTGCGCGACCTGCTGCTCGGCGCCGCGGCCGGCCTCGCCGGCGGGTTCGTGCGCTGGAACAACCCGGAGCGCCGCCGCTTCGGCTGGTGCCTCGCCTGGGAGGTGCCCTCCGCCGCGCTGGTCGGCAGCGCAGGTTATGCCCTCGGCGGCTTCCTCGAGTTCAATGAGTACGGCCGGTTCCTCTTTGCCTTCGTGTTCGGCTACCTCGGTCAGGCTGCGCTGCATGACCTGGCCGTGGCGATCATCCGCCATCGCACCGGCCTGCCGCCCGGCAGCGGCACCCCGTGAGGCTCGCCGCCCGCATCGTCGGCGATCTGCGCCAGGTCCTTGCGGCCGAGGTCCGTGCCGGCGAGCGCGCGGCGATGACGGCGATCCGCGCCGAGACCGAGCAGGTCAAGCAGGAGCTGCGGCGGCAGGTCACCAGCAGCTTCGGCGGCAATGCGCGGGGGATCGCCCATGCCTGGCGCTCGCAGGTGTTTCCGCGCTCGGGGCAGTCGCTCCGCCCCGCCGGGCTCGTCTGGACCAAGGTGCCCAACGTCATCGACGCCTTCGAGCGCGGCGCACTGATCCGCGCCAAGGGCGGGCGAAAGTTCCTGGCGATCCCGACCGGCTTCAATGCGGCACGGGGACGCAGGGGTCGCGGCGAGAAGGGCCTGCGGGTGACGCCGATGCAGATGGTCGCCTCCGGCCAGGCATTCCTACGGCCGTTCCAGTCGGGACGGGGCTTCCTGTGGTGCCTACCGCTGCGGCAGGGCGAGCAGGCCGGCCGGCGTCGGCGGACGCGCCTCGTCGCCGGCGGCCTCACCGAGATCGGCACCGGCAATCGCAAGGGCCGCGAGGCCTGGGCGCGCGGCATGCTCGCCCGCGGCATGGTGCCGATGTTCCTGCTCCTGCCGCAGGTGAAGCTCGCCAAGCGGCTGGACGTGAAGGGTGCGGCGGAGCGCGGCCTGCGCCGGCTGCCGGGGCGCTTCGTCGCGGCCTGGGAGCGCGAGAGCGGGAGGGCGGCGCCATGAGCGTGCGGGAGGCTGCCATCGCGGCGCTGCACGGCCAGCTCACCACAGCCTTGGCCGGCAGGAATCCAGCGCCGCTGCTCCTGCGCGGCGAGACCTTGCCGCAGCGCCTGCCGCCGGGCGGGCTGGTCGTCATCCGCGACGGCGAGACGGTCGAGGAGACGGCGATCCTGTCGCCGCTCGCCTGGGCGATCGAGCATCGCGCCGAGGTCGAGGTCACCGTCGCCGGTGCGACGCCAGCAGCAAGGAACGCTCAGCTTGACGCCCTGCTGGTGGCGATCGCCGCCGCGATCACCGCCGACCGCACCCTCGGCGGCGCGGTGGAATGGGCGCAGCCCGGTGCGCCCGGCTTCGAGGACGTCGAGTTCGAGGGTGGCGCCGCGGCCCGCGCTGCCTCGGTCCCTGTCACGCTGTTCTTCACTGTCGCCGGCTCACCGCTGGCCTGACGCTTCCTCCTCTCGCTGATCCCGGAGATCCCCGATGCCCCGTGCCATCGGCGCCAATTGCCGTCTGCTCATGATCCCCGAGGCGACCTACGGCACCGCGCCCGCGGGGGACTGGCTGCGCATGCCGTTCCTGTCCTGCGACCTTGGCGCCGAGCAGCCACTGCTCGATGCTGACGTCATCGGCGTCGGCAGCAGCCGCGATCCGGCCGCCCCCTTCCTCGACACCGTCACCGTGCAGGGTCAGGCGGTTGTGCCGGTCGACCTCAACAACATCGGCCACTGGCTGCGCCTGCTGCTCGGTGCGCCGACCACCACCGGCACCAGCCCGAACTTCATCCACAGCTTTGGCTCGGGCGCCGCCGCACTGCCGTCCAACAGCATCGAGATCGGCTACCCCGACGTGCCGAACTACGACCTCTGCACCGGGGTGCGGGCCGACACGCTGGAGATCGATTTCTCGCCCACCGGCCCTGCCACCGCGACCTTCGGGTTGATGGGGCAGGGCTCGACGCGCGGTGCCGCGAGCGCGGGCGGCACGCCGACCAGCGCCGCCTACACCGCCTTCAACAAGGCGCAGGGGGCGGTCACCCGCAACGGCTCCGCGCTCGCCCAGGTGACGGGCGCACGGCTGACCTACGCCAACGGCATGGAGATGGTGCGCACCATCCGCGCCGATCGAAAGGTGGAGGGCGTGGATCCCGGCATTGCGCGCGCCACCGGCCAGATCACCGCGCGCTTCGCGGACACCACACTGCTCACCCAGGCGCAGGACAACGCGCCGGCGGAGTTCGCCTTCAGCTATGCGATTGACGCCAATCGCAGCCTGACCTTCACGCTGCACGAGGTCTACCTGGCGCTCGCCAAGACGCCGGTCGAAGGGCCGGGAGGGGTCGAGGCGAGCTTCGAGTTCCGCGCGACCTTCAATGCGACGGCGACGCGCATGATGACGGCCGTGCTCAAGAACCAACAGGCCGCAGCCGGATACGCGTGACGGCTATTCCGTGCGCCGGATCGTTCGCGCACCTTTCCGGGCGCGCCACGCCGCAAAGGCCTGCCGGATCGTCGCCATCAGCGCATGCGGCAGGCTACCATAGACGAAATCATTCTCGCCGGTGTCCGGGCGACGGAGATCCGGCCCCGGCCAGGCAAAGACGTTCGCCTCTGTCACCACCACCCAGCACGGCTCCGATTGCAGCCCGAGCCGCGCTCGGGTGGCAGCTGGGATCTCGACACCGGCTCCGTCCTCGACGGGCGCCGTCGAGGTGATGGGGAACACCACCACTTCGTCACGACCGTTCTCGCCGCGCAGCAGGGCGACCACGGCCGCCGGCCGATCCTTGCTGCCCTCTTCGCGACCGGCCGCGTGCTCGTGGCTCCACAGATACGCGTAACGGATCACATCGCCGATAACCGGCAGCGTCGGCTTATCGGACCTCATGATCGAACCGCTTGCTCTCCTCCGGCGGTTCGGCCTTCAGGATCGCCTCGGCCAGATCCTGCGGCATGTCCTCGCTGCGCATCACCTCGCGGTCGCGGCGCTTGAGGCGCTCATATTCCTCGATGGAGAGCAGCACGGTGCGCGGCCGCCCGTTCCGGGTGATGGCGACCGGCTGGGTGAGAGCCTTGTCCTGATAGAGGCCGAAGTTCCGCTGCGCCTCGGCCGCCGGGACCTTGAGCATGGGCTCGGTCATCGGGGAGCTCCTTGGTTTCTGCAAAATACATAACCCATGGAGGGGTAAATTTCCATGCTCACCCTCGACCTGCCGGCCGAGCCGTACTGGCTCGACCTCCCCCGCGGCGTGCGCGTCGAGATCCGGCCCGTGACCACGGCGGTCATGGCCGCCGCGCAGGCCGCCGCCGCGCGTCGCGTCGCCGCAACTCGCATCGCCGACCCGGACCTCGACCCCGACATGTCGCGCGGCCTGTCCTTCGCCTTCCTGGTCAAGGCGCTCGCCCGCCACGCCGTCACCGCCTGGGAGGGCGTCGGCGACAGTGCGGGCAAGCCGCTGCCGCTGTCACCCGAAGCGGTCGAGCGCCTGATGGACCTCGACGACATCGCCGCTGCCTTCTGGGACCGCGCCACCGCCCCCGTCGCTGCGGTGGCCGCCGAGGGAAACGGCTGAGGGCCCGCGCCGCCTGGCACTTCGGCCGCGGGCCCGACTACTGCCGCGGCTGCGCCGCCCTGGCGCGCGACTGCGCCGACGCCTGCCCCTACGCAGCCCACGCCCCCACCAGCCTCGAAGGCCACGCCTGTTGGGCCGCCGGCATCGCCTGCGCCGAGGCGACGATGTCCGGCCTGACGCTCGATACCGCCGGCGCGCTCGCCGCCGCGCGCGAGATGGGCGCGGCAGGCTGGGCCAGCGCCGAGTTGCTGCTCGCCATCCGCATCGGCATGGCCGAGGGCGCCGCCGTTCACCGAGACGGGGAGGGAAAGCCGAATGGCTGATGCCACCCGCCGCGTCTCGGTCCGCCTCTCGCTGGACGATGCTGCCCGGGTCAAGGCCGGGCTGCGCGAGGTCGGCGAGACCGGCCAGCGCTCCCTCGACCAGATCAAGGGCGGCGCCGAACGCGCCTCTCGTTCCCTCGACCTGCTGGACGTCGCCGTCCGCGGGATCCAGATCGCCGGCGCGGCGGTGGCCGCGCGCGCCCTGGTCCAGGCCGGCGACGCGCTCACCCAGAGCCTGTCCCGGCTGCAGAACGCGACAGGCTCGGTCGAGCGCGCCGGCCAGGTATACGAGGCGCTCTACCGCAACGCGCTCTCCACCGGCGTCGCGGTGTCGGAGAGCGTCGACGCCTTCCAGCGCTTCTCGATCGCCGCGCGCGAGATCGGCGCCACCTCCGATCAGGTGGTCCGCCTCGTCGGCGGCCTGCAGCGCGTCGCCATCGTCTCCGGCGCGTCGACCCAGGAGATCTCCTCCGCCACGCTGCAACTCGCCCAGGCGCTGGCCTCCGGCGTGCTGCAGGGCGACGAGCTGCGCTCCATCCTCGAGGCCATGCCGCTGCTGGCCGAGGGGCTGGCCAAGGAACTCGGCGTCTCCATCGGCGAGCTCCGCAAGCTCGGCTCCGAGGGCAAGCTCACCGCCGAGCGGGTCTTTCCGGCGCTGCTGCGCGCCACCGAGCGCCTCGGTGCCGAGCTCGACCGCGCCCCGCTCTCCCTTGGGCGGGCCTTCGGGCAGCTGACGGCGGCGACTGAGAATTTTCTGGGCCAGCTCGACCGCGCCATCGGCCTGTCCAACGCCCTGGCCCGTGCGCTCTCGGCTGCCGCCCGCGCGGTGGACGGCGTCCGCCAGGGCGCCGGCATGCTCAGCGAGGAGGAACGCTTCGCCGGCATGCGCCGCCAGGCCGAGGCGCTGGCCGCCCAGATCGCCCGGCTGGAGAGCGCGAATGACGGCCGGCCCAGCCTCACCGCGCCGGTCCGCCGCGGCAGCATCCGCCCGGGCTTGGTCGGCACTGCCGAGCAGCAGGCCGGGGTCGACCGTGCCGCCCGGCTGGAGGAGTTGCGCCGGCAATACACGGAGCTCCAGGCCGAGATCACCCGCGGCGAGCAGGCCGCCGGCGAGCGCCAGCGGACGGAGCAGGAGACCGCCGCCAATGCCGCGGCCGAGGCTCGGCGCCGCCGCGCCACGCAGGACGTCCAGGACCTCACCCGCGACCTCGACGACCGCTTCCGGATCAATCGGGAGTACGAGGAGCGCGTCCGCCGGCTCCGGGAGGCCGAGGCGGCCGGCGGGGTCACCGCCGCCGAGCGCACCCGCCTTGAGACCCTCGCACTTCAGGAGCGCGACGAGGCGCTGCGGCGCCTTGAGCCCCGCGTCGCCGCGGTCCGCCGCGCCAGCACCGAGGGTGCCAGGGAGGCCCGCGAGGCCGAGCGGGAGCTGAACGAGCTGCAGCGCGAGCGCGAGCGGCTGATCCAGCAGAACGAGACCGCCTATGAACGCTACCAGCGCCGCCTCGCCACCTTGTCCAGCCTGGTGGAGCGCGCCGAACGGGCCGGCCGGGCGGTCCCCGACGAGACCATCCAGCGCGAGGCGGTCGCGGCGATGGAGGAGCTGGAACGGGCGGAGCGCCGTGTCGAGGAGGGGGCGTCCCGCACCTCGGACGTGGTGCGCGAGTTGGGGCTGACCTTCTCCAGCGCTTTCGAGGACGCCATCGTCAAAGGCGAGAAGTTCTCCTCGGTGTTGGAGGGGCTGCTGCAGGACATCACCCGCATCCTCGCCCGCAAGGTCATCACCGAGCCGCTGGGCAATGCCGTCACGGCGGGTCTGTCGGGCATCTCCTTCGACAGCCTGTTCACCGATGTCGGCTCCTGGCTCGGCGGGCTGTTCCGCGCCGAGGGCGGACCGGTCGCTGCTGGCCAGCCCTACATCGTCGGCGAGCGTGGGCCGGAATGGTTCGTCCCACGCCAGGCCGGGACCGTGCTGCCGAATGGGATCGCTCCGGGCGGGGCCGGCCCGACCATCCACACCAGCATCACGATCGACGCCCGCGGCGCCGATGCCGGCGTCGAGGCGCGGCTGCGGCTGCTGGCGGGGCAGATCGCGCGCCAGGCCTCGGCGATGACGCTGGACGCGATCCGCCGCGGCGGCGCGGCCTACGACACGGTCCGCGGGTAGCAGGGAGGAAAAGGGCGCCATGACCGAATACGCCTGGCCCGCCTCGCTGCGGCCGTCGCGGCTGAGCTTCTACCTGCAGCACAACACGCTGCGCTTCGTCTCGCCGGTCAGCCGCGCCACCCAGGTGCTGCGGCGCGATGGCGCGCGCTGGATCGCCGAGGCCAGCTTCGATCCGCTCAACCGCACCCAGGCGGGCGTGCTGGAGGGGCTGCTCGCCGCGCTCGCCGGCTCCGCCAACACCGTCCGCATCTGGGACTGGCGGCGCGAGTACCGCACCGGCGATCCCCGGAGCCAGGGGGAGGTCCCGAGCGGACCGTATTCCTTCTCGGACGCGACGATCTTCACCGATGGGACGGGGCTGGTGGTGGGCAGCGGCACGCCGTCACTGGCCGCGGGCGCCACCCGCGGGGCGCTGGCCATCCAGACGCAGGGCTGGTGGCCCAACGCTATCGCGGTCGGCGCCGGCGATCATATCGGCCTCGCCGGCCGGCTCTACATGGCGACCGAGACGGTCACTGCCTCCGGCACCGGCACCGCCACCATCCCGATCGCTCCGCCGCTGCGCGCCGCGGCCCCGCTCGCCGAGCCGCTGGTGCTGACCACGCCGACCGTCGCCATGCGCCTCGCCTCCGATGACGAGGGGATGAACCCGACCCGGCCGGGGCGCTTCACCGCCATCACCATCCGCCTGGAGGAGGTGCTGCCATGACCGACGGCGTCACCGCCACGCCGCGCCTGTCGCCCCAGGCCGCGGCGGCGGCGACCGCACCGGTCGCCACCCCTGTCGTCCTGGTCGAGCTCGACTTCGCGTCGGGCCCCATCCGCGCCTGGACCGGGCTCGGGCCGCTCCATTGGGCCGGGACAGTCTACGAGGGCATGGGCACCATCGGCGCCGTCTCCGACATCGAGGAGACCGCGGAACTCAGGGCGGTGCGCATCACGCTCACCCTCTCGCCGGTGCCGCAGGAGGTGGTGGACATCGCCCTCGCCGAGCAATCCTTCCGGCTGCGCCCGGCGCGGCTGTGGGGCGCGCTGCTCGATGCCGAGGGCGCCTTCGTCGCCGATCCGTTTCCGCTCTGGGCCGGGCTGATGGACACCATGCAGGTGGTCGACGGCGCCGAGCCACGCATCTCGCTCACCTGCGAAAGCCGGCTGGTCGACCTCGAGCGCGCCGAGGTGCGGCGCTACACCGACGCGGACCAGCAGGCCGAGTATCCGGGGGATCGCTTCTTCGAGTTCGTCCCCGCCCTGCAGGAGGCGGAGATCCGGCTGCCAGCCAACTGATGGCCCGGCTGCCGGATTGGCACGCGCGGCTGGCAGCGCTGCTGGCTGCGACCGCGACGCGTCCCTTCGAGGCCCATCGCTGGAACTGCGGGCGGTTTGCCTTGGCCGCAGTGCGCGCCAGCACGGGTCGGATTCCTGCCTGGCGTAGCCTGCCCTCGCTGGAGGCTACGGCCGACAGCGCCGGCTTTCCGCGCATCCCACCCGTCTTCGCGCGCGCAGGGGACGTCGTCCTCGCCGGTGATCCGCCCCGCCTCGGCGTGGTGGTGGATGGCGGCCGTGCTGCCTTCGTCGGCCCCCGCGGCCTGGTCCGTGCCCCGCTCACCACCTGCACCATCGCCTGGCGCATCGACTGACGCCTCGGAGGACCGCGCCCGATGCCTGCCGCTGTCCCCCTCATCGCCGTCGCCGCGGCCGGCATCGCCTCCGCCGCGGTCGGCGGCGGCATCATCGGCGCGGTGGTCGGCGCCGGCGCCGCCTTCATCGTCTCGGCCATCGGCCAGTCAGTCTTTCCGCAGAAGCAGAAAAGGCAGGCGAGCCTCAGCCCGCAGGCGGCTGCGATCGCCGGCTTCGACGCCGGCCAGCCCGGCGCCGGCCGCACCCAGGCCTTCCGCCAGCCGGTCACCGAGCACCAGATCGTCCTCGGCCGCTGCAAGGTGTCGGGGCCGATCGTCTTCCTGCACTCGGCGACCGACGATGAGGGCCGCGTGGATGGCTACTTCTACTCGGTGGTGGTGCTCGCCGCGCACCGGGTGCGCGCCATTGGCGAGGTGTTCCTCGGCGACAAGCTGGAGAGCGACGGCTCCCTCGCCGGCCTGGTCCGCATCGATCGGCATCTCGGCGGCCCCGACCAGACGGCCAACGCTAACCTGATCGCCGAGACCGGCGACCAGTGGACCAGCGCGCATCGCGGCCGCGGCCGCGCCTATATCGCCGTCCGGCTGAAACTCACCGCCGAGGCCTTCCCCGCCGGCCCGCCCAACATCGCCGCCATCGTTGAGGGCGCGGACACCATCCTGGACCCGCGCACCGGCGTGGTGGGCTGGTCCGACAACCCGGCCCTGCTGCTTGCCTGGTACCTCACCGCGCCCTTCGGCTGGCGGGCCGCCTGGGCCGATATCGACATCCCCGCCCTGATGGCGGCGGCCAACATCTGCGACGAGCTGGTCGGCACCCGGGCCGGGATCTACGAGCGCCGCTACACCGCCAACGGCGTGCTGTCCCTCGCCGAGGGCAAGATCGCCATCACCCGCAAGCTCGCCGCCGCCATGGCCGGGGCATTGGTCGTGAGTGGGGGGCGGTTCTTCATCCACGCCGGGGCGCCGGCGTTGCCGGCGGCCACCCTGACCTCCGACGACCTCCGCGGCGACGTCACCATCCAGGGCGCGCGGCCGCGGCGGGATCTCTTCAACGGGGTGAGGGCGGTCTATGTCGAGCCGGCCGCCAACTGGCAGCCGACCGATGCGCCGCCGCTGCTCGCCAGCAACTACGTCGCCCAGGATGGCGGCGAGATGATCTATCGCGACCTCGAATTCCCGCTCACCACCTCGGTCAGCACGGTGCAGCGGCTGATGAAGGTCGAGCTGGAGCGCAACCGCCGCCAGCGCACCGTGGCCTTCCCCGCCAACCTCTCCGCGCTGCGGCTCAGGCCCTGGGAGGCAGCGACGGTCGCCCTCGACCGGCTGACGCCCTTCCCGGCGCGGGTCACCGCCTGGTCGCTCGCCGCCGAGGGCGGTGTGGATCTCACCCTGGAGGAGGAGGACGCCGCGGTGTGGGACTGGAACCCGGCGGTGGATGAGCGCGCGACAGGGAGCAATCCCGCCGTGGTGCTGCCGAACCCGGGCGTCATCGCAGCCCCCGCCAGCATCGCGGTGGAGACGCCGCAGGCGACGGCCTTCGCCGTGCTCTCCCTGTCCTGGGCGGCGGTCGGCTCCTCCCATCTCGCCGGCTACCAGGTCGAGTTCCTGCCGGCCTCGGTGGCGGCCTGGCAGGGCTATGGCGGCTCGTTGGGCGCTACCGCGGCCGCCATCCCCACCGCCGAGCCGACCGGCTTCCGGGTGCGCGCGGTGGCGCGCAGCGGCGCCGTGTCGGGCTGGCGGCAGGCCCTCGTCCCGGCCGCCGTGGCGGCGCCGACGGCGACGGGGATTGCCGGCGGCGTGCGGCTGTCGGGTGGCTTGCCGCCCGAGGCCGTGCGGCTGCAGGTGTTCGAGGCCAGCAGCGACAGCCTGGCCGCCGCCGTGAAGCTGCCCACCGAGCCGACCAGCCTCTTCTGGGACCGCACCGGCCTCACTGCCGGCGACACCCGCTGGTACTGGCTTCGCGCCGTCTCGGCCGAGGGCAACGTCTCGGCCTTGGCCGGCCCGGTCTCCGCCACTGCCCTCTGATCGGAGGCCCCATGCCCGCTCGCATTGACGACCTGCTGGTGCTCGACACCGCGGTCAGTAAGACCGATCTCGCCAAGTATCTGCGCGACCGCGAGACCGTACTGCCCTCCGACTTCGGCGCGCTGGGCGATGGCGTCGCCGACGACCGCGCCGCCATCCAGACGGCCTTCGATCGCGCCGCGGTCGACCAGAAGTTCGCGGTCATCCCGCCCGGCACCTGGAACGTCTCCGCCGGTGTGGTCCTCGGCGGCGGCGCCCGTGGCCTCATCATGCATGGCGTCATCCGCTACACCGGTACCGCCCCGGCGACCGTGCTGACGCTCGGTGACGGCGGCACCACCCGCAACGGCGAGAAGCACTATGCCGGGCTGCAGGTCGTCCGGCAGACCCAGTCCGACTGGCTCGATGAGGCCGACATCGGCATCCTGGTGCGCAACATCGACGCCTCGGTGGTCGAGCTGCGCTTGGTTTCGGGCTTCACCATCGGCCTGCGCACGTTGGGCGACGGCCGCGGCGTCGAGGACAGCACCTTCCATCTCGGCCGCATCCTCAACAACCGCATCGGCCTCGACATCCGCTGCGCCACCGCGACCGCCTGGAACACGTCTGTCCGCTACTATGGCGGCCACTTCGCGGTGGCGACGGGGATCAATCCCTCGATCGACCGCTTTGGGATCCGGCTGTCCAAGGCGGATGGTGCCTATTCCAACCACAACCGGCACGTCTTCGATGCGCCGAACTTCGAGCTGCGCCAGCTCGATCCCAACGTCGCCATCCCGTTCCTCAACGAGACCAGCGGCTCGGCGATCATCGGCCGGGCACTGCGCATGGAGGCCTGCTCGCCGATCGTCGCCCGGCACACCGCCGCGGCGCAGGACTGCGAGTACGAGGTCGCCTGGTCCAACACCTACCAGGTCGGCGTCGACTACACCGCGACCGCGACCCGCTGCGGCAACACCGTGCTCAACCGGCATCGGGCGCCAGCGTCGCGGCATCTACGCCTGCTGGGATCCGTGCCCAATGTGCGGGCCCAGGCCTTCCGCCACAGCGCGACGGAGATCGGTGTCGAGGGGCTGGCGGTGGTCGCCACCTCCACGACCTCGGCCACGACGCTGGCCGGGCTGTCCTTCAATGGCCTGGACGATATCACGCCGACCGCGCGCGGGCTGCTGCTCGCGGCGCAGCGGGGGTTGGCCTTCGTGGTGGAGTGCTCCCAGGCGAAGGAATTCGCGCTGGTCCATTCCCTCGTCGGCGGTGCCGATGGCGGGCGGATCTTCGTGCGCTGCTTCGATGCGGCGATGAACGTGCGCGAGAACGTCGCCGGCGACGCGCTGGCGTCGATCACCACGCTGCTGTGGAACGTCCCGTCCAAGGCGTGGACCGGCGGTGCCGCCATGGCCGACGCCTCGCTGAACAAGCGCATGACGGTGCGGCTCGGCGCCGGGGTCGCCTTCGCGCAGATCGGCATCGTGGGCTTCGACGGGCAGATCGAGGTTGAGGCGCTGCGCCTGTACGGGCTGCCCGAGGCGGCGCCGGCGCTGCTCTGTGGCGCGCCGGCCCTGCCGGTGGGCCAGCGGGAGTTTGCGGCGGAGGTGGCGTGGGACCTGCCGAGCCTGGCGCCAGGGGCGACCGGCCTGCTCGACGTCACCGTCACCGGCGCGCGGCAGGGGGATCTTGCCCATGCGGCGCTGATATCCTCGACGCGTTTCATCGAGCTCGACGCCGCGGCCTGGTCCAGCAACACCGTGCGCGTCATGGCCAGGAACATCTCACCGGCCACCTTCGATCTCGGCTCCGCGACGCTGTCTGTGCAGGTGAGGAAGCGAAGGTTGCCGTGAGCCGGATGGCGGGTGCGGCACCCATCGCCTCCGCACCCGCCTCCAACCATGCGGCCGGCCCTATGACGGCCGGCCTGGTGGGCACCAGCGGGTCCGCCGCCATCCCCACCACCGCCCTCGATCTGCCCCACCGTGCAGCGTCTCCGGCGGTCCCCGCGCTTTCGGGGCCGGGTCCCCGTCTCCATGAACGCTAGCGCCGACCAGTGCACATCGCAGCGAAATTGTCCGTTGAGAAGATCCATCGGCCCCATGAGAGGGAGCGCTCGACGCAGGGGGTGCGGCATCCAGCGACATCATCACGACGAACGCTTGGCATCTGTCGAGGGAATGGAATCATCCAGCGCGAGGGCGTCAGCCTTGGTTGCCCTCACGACAGCGTGCCCTGTAAGGATAAGAGACGTCGCAATCAGCATGAAGGGCGAGTCGTTCTGCGGTCGGCAATCACTCTTTTCGCATGCGTGCTGCTCGCCGGCTGTTCACTGCCGCCCAATACTGCGTTGCGGGACTGGGCGCGCCTTGCCAGCGTGCTCGCAGACCAGCCGAGCGCCGCGCAAGCACCTGTGCCGGACGAGCGCGACGGGCTGCTCGCGCAGCAGGAAGCGCTCGCCATCTACCTCTATGCGCTGTCGGTACTCGCGCAGGAGGAGAGCACGCTCACCTTCCGCGCCGAGGCCTTTGCCCCGCTGGTGCCGCGCGCCGCGTCGGCCGACCCCGCCGCGGGACCTGCGGTCGCCGAGATCGGCCGCCTGTTGGACGCCGCCCGGGCGGGCAACCTTGCACCCGGGGCGCGCGCGAGCAGCGCCGGGTCGTCGACGGTGATCGAGGATTTGCGCCTGCGGCCGCTGATCCGCGCCGCCGATCCGCCGGCGCAGGTGCTGGTCGGCACGCTGTCGCGCGCCACGGTCGGCGCGCCGGGATCGGACCAGGACACCTACCGCCAGCTGCTGGCGGCCATCGGGGAGGGCCACGCCTTGCTGAAGGCACGCGCGTCCAACATCCGGCAGCGCGAGGTGGAGCGCGAGATCCATGCCCAGGAGGACCGGCTGCGCCGCCTGATGCTGATCCTCGCGCCCGATCCCGCGGTGGGGCTGCGGCCTGGCGCGGCCGGGATGGTTGGCGCCGTGGTGCAGCCGTGATGCGGCGCCTCGTGTTCGCCGTCTTGGCGGCGCTGCCGGCCGCCTGCAGCGCGCCCGACTATACGCCGGTGCGCGATTGGGCTCGTACCGCCAGTCTCGCCGCCGATTTCCCCGCCGGGCGCCTGCCGCCGCCGGTCTCGGAGGATGTACGGGAAGGTGCGCTGGCGATGCGCGAGGCGCTGGCCACCTACCTCGCCGCGCTCGGGCGCATGGCCGATGACGGCGTGCTGCCCTATCCGGAGAACCCCTTCGTCGAACTGGCCCCGCAGGCCGGGCGCGCGGGCACTGGCGGCGAGCAGCCGGTCGCAGCCCTCGGCGCCGTCCTGCGGCGCGCGACCAGGCAGAACTGGCGCGCACCGCAACTGCGCGGCGCGATCGGCGAGACCGATCCGTCCGTGCAGGCGCTGGTGCAGGCGCTGACGGCGGCAATCGGCCGTAATGCCGATCCGAACGAGCCCCCCGCCATCGCGACGGCGCGCGCGCAGTATTCGGCCATCATCGTGCGCATCGGCGAGGATCACGCGCTGCTCCGGGTCCGCGCCTCCGACATCACCGACCAGGACGTGGTGGAACTGGTCCGCGCCGCGGAGGATCGCCTGCGCCGCGCCATGCTCGCCCTGCCGCGGCCATCCATCCCCGCGGCCGGGCCGGCGCCGTGATCGGCTTGCGGCGGATCGCACGTGCTCTGGCCGTCGCGGCGATGGTGGGCCCGCCCGCGATCGCAGCGGCCCAGCCGACCGGGGAGCGGGTCGAGGCGATCCTCGATCGCATCGATGCCATCCGCGACCAGATCCGGATACGCCCTGGCGGCGTGCTCGGCATCATGGGCTACAACATGTCGCCCGATGGCTCGGCGAATGCGCTGCAGATTAATCGCAGCACAGTGAGCGCCGACGAGGGCGCCTCGACCTTCACGCTCAGCCAGTTCGGCTTCGGCTTCACCTGGAGCGAGAGCTTCCCGCTGTTCACCGAGGCCTATGTCGGCACCGCGCGCTACGACCCGCGCGCGGTGTTCACCAATCTCGGCACTCGGCGCTCGCCCCTGCGGTGGAACAACATCGCGGCGACGCTGGGCGTGGGCTACGACATCCGCATCGGGGAGTATCTCTGGCTGCGGCCGATCCTGAATGTCTCGGGCGGCTATGCGGCGTCCGATGCCTCGCTGTTCGGGCAGTTCATCCAGTACCGCACGGACCGCGACATCTCGGCGCTGACCGACCAGCACGTGAATGTCGGGGGCCTCGGCGGGTCGCTGATGCTCGCCTACTACGACTACCGCCCGGCGCGCGACATCGATGTCGAGCTGCGCTACACGCAGATCCAGCTGCAAACCTTAGGCGACACGATCCGCGCGGCGCGGGGCAGGTCCACCGCGCAGACCGCCAGCCTCTGGACGCGGTATCGCTGGCCGACCGGCTGGGAGGCTTTCGGCCGGCCGGTGCGCTGGGTGCTCGACGGGTCGTTCAGCTACTACCTCGGCGACCAGGCCGACATCATGGGGTTCACCTGGTCGGCCAAGGTCGGTGGCGGCATCGAGATCGACGTGGGCCGCCAGGAGTTCGGCGCCCTCGGGCTCAACCTGTCCCGGGTGCGCCTGGTCGCGCGGTACTTCATCGGCGACAACAACATCACCGGCACGTCGGTCGGCCTTGGCTTCAGTTTCTGACTGGCCTCACGACACCTTGCGCCACCTGCCGGACCGTCGTTTGCTGCGATCCAGGCGCAGCATGTCCCGCTGTTGGTCGGGCAGCAGCATGTCGGGGCTGCACCTGAAATTCGGCACACACAATGCTGCAGCCGCACAGGCGGCACGGGCCACCCGCGGCATCGCAGGCCTCGTTCAGGCCGGCTGCCGTTCTTGCTGGGTGCATCGCTCGTTCGCCGTGCGGTGCAGGCGTCAGACGCCCCGCGCGCAATGGACGCGGGAGAATCTTGACGCACATCAACGCGCGAAACGACAGTCTGATGCCCTCATGACAATGGTATCAAAGCGGCGACAAAAGGTCAGGCGATGAAGAAGACCGGCAAGAAGTCAGATCAGAAGCCCCAACCGGTGGTGGCGGCCGAACAGTCTCCTAGAGTCGTCGATCCACACGGGCCCTCGGTCGCCGAGCGCATGGAGGCCGGAAAGGCGCTGCGCACAAGGGTTCCCCGCGCCGCGCATGCCGAATGGAAACGGACGGCGCAGCGGCAGGATCCGGTCGCGCTGCTGCAGGCATCGGATGCCGAGCGGCTGCCGGAGCTCGTGCCGATCCGTTACGGGCGGATGCTGGCCTCGCCCTTCGCCTTCTTCCGCGGGTCAGCCGCCGTGATGGCCGCGGACCTAGTGGGTACGCCGGCCACGGGCATCCGGGTGCAGGCATGCGGCGATTGCCACCTGGCGAACTTTGGCGGCTTCGCCACGCCGGAGCGCAACATCATCTTCGACATCAACGATTTCGACGAGACACTGCCGGCGCCCTGGGAATGGGATGTGAAGCGGCTCGCCGCGTCCTTCGTGCTCGCCGCGCGCTCCATCGGCCTGTCGGACGGCAAGGGGCGGGACGCGGCGGTCTCCGCGGCGCGCGCCTATCGCAAGCGCCTTCGCGAATTCGCCGGGATGCATCCGCTCGAGGTCTGGTACGCGCGCGTCACGGCCGAGGACGTCCTCACCATGGTGCCCGCGGCGCGCGTGGCGGCTCTCAAGGCGCGTATCGACAAGGCGCTGTCGGGCAGCGGGTCGGAACTCGACTTCCCGAAGCTCGCCGGCGTGGTGGGCGGCCGCACGGCGATCCGCGACACGCCGCCGCTGATCTTCCATCCCGACTTCGCCCGATCGAAAGAGTTCGACGAGGTCCTGACCCAGATCTTCGCCGCCTATCGCGAGACGCTGAGCGACGACCGGCGCGTGCTGCTCGATCGCTACCGCGTGGTCGACGCGGCAATCAAGGTGGTGGGCGTGGGCAGTGTCGGGCGTCGCTGCTGGATCGTCCTGATGATGTCCGCCTCGAACGATCCGCTGTTTCTCCAGTTCAAGGAGGCGGTGGCCTCCGTCCTCGAACCCTTCGCGGGCGCCAGCGCCTATGCCCATCACGGGCAGCGCGTCGTGGTCGGGCAGCGGCTGATGCAGCCGGCCTCCGACCTGTTCCTGGGCTGGGTCACGGGCGTGAACGGCAAGCAGTTCTACGTCCGCCAGCTCCGCGACGCG
The DNA here is from genome assembly GCF_018129065.1 of Neoroseomonas soli. Taxonomy (GTDB): domain Bacteria; phylum Pseudomonadota; class Alphaproteobacteria; order Acetobacterales; family Acetobacteraceae; genus Neoroseomonas; species Neoroseomonas soli. The sequence continues at coordinate 48,344 of NZ_JAAEDM010000008.1, forward strand.
AAGATCAAGCCGCTGATCGAGACCTTCGACGGCGAGATGCTGGAACTCTACGCGCGGATCTGCGGCTGGTCGCTCGCGCGCGCCCACGCCAAGAGTTCGGAGGTGGCCGGCATCGCGGGCTATCTCGGTTCGGGTGACGCCTTCGATGACGCCGTTGGGGACTTCGCCCTCGCCTATGCCGATCAGGCGGAACGCGACCATGCCGCGCTGAAGGCTGCGGTGCGGCGCGGCGCGGTCACCGTGCACCTGGAAGCGTAGGCACGAAGGAGGCGCCTGACCATGACCGTGATGGCCGCTCCAGCCGACACATCGCAGGCCATGGGCCTCACACGCCGCTTCAATGAGGCAGGCGCCTTCGCGAGCGCGTTGCTGGGCGGCCAGTTCGATTGCCTGCCGGTGCGGCAGCAGCCCTTTGCGGCGACGCTGCGGGTACTGCGCGTCGGCGAAATGGTCGTGCAGCAGGCCACAACCGCGGCGCATGTCACGCGGGGCGGCATCGCCCCCGGCATCGCGGTGCTGATGATGAACCTGGAGGCACCGCAGCGCCCGGCGCGGGTTAATGGCGCCGAGGTCGGCACCGCGGAGGCGATCCTGGCGCTCGGCGGTGCCGAGATCACGTCCAACAACCCGCGTTGCCTTGACTGGGCGGCGCTCGCGCTGCCGCTGCCGCAGCTCGAGGAACTGGCCGAGCTCGCGCCGCCGCAGATGCGTGTCAGGGGCACGGTCAGCCTGCTGGCGCTGCTCCCTGAACGGGCGGCGCGCCTGGCTGGCTCGCTGTCGGCGTCACGCCAGCTTGCAGACGACCCGTCGGTGCTACTGGATAGTCCCGACGCTGCTGGCAGTCTGGCCATGTCGCTGCGCGAAGAGGTCGCTGCGGCCCTGACTGCCGAGGCCGAGTTCAGGCCACGCCCGCGTGCCGTCGGCCAGGCACTGCGCATCGTCGCCGCGGCCGAGGCCTTCATGGAGGCGCAGGTGGAACGGCCGGTCTACACGGAAGAACTCTGCACGGCACTCGGCGTCTCTGCCCGCCGGCTACACGACGCCTTCCGGGCGGCGCTGGGCATGAGCCCGCACGCCTACCTCAAGTCCCGCCGGCTGATGCTGGTGCACCGAGCATTGCTCGGCCAGCTGGACACCCCGGACCTGGTGAAGTCGGTCGCACTCGCGCATGGCTTCTGGCATCTCGGTCACTTCGCGCGCGACTACAGGGCACTGTTCGGCAGGCTGCCGTCGGAGACACTCGCGAGGCGCGCCACGAGCGGCGGCGGCCAGGCCCGGCCGCTAAGCCGAGGCATGCCGGCCATGTAACGGGATGCGGACCCAGCCTGTCCGCGCTCCCCAGGGCGAATGCCGATTTTGGATAGCGTCTTGCGGCGAGACCACGAGACGCGGCGATTGTTCTGGCGCTTAATGGCGTGCTTGGGCCGGTATGCGCGCGCGCGTTCCACGTGGGTTCCTTTCTGGAGGCAGGTCGATGAGGGTTCTTGGCGCACTCGCAACCGGGATCGTGGTCACGACGCTGGTCTTCGGGCTCGCCACGTCCCCCGCCGCGGCGCAGCAACTGCGCGGCACGCCGGGGGCGCCGAACGCGGTTGAGTTCCCCAACTCCCGCGTCCTGCCGGTGCCGCCCGGCCGCTTCGAAGGCAGCATCGCGCCGTCTGCGCGGGACAGCACGCCCGCCTGGCCGCCCACGCTTGGCGCGCCCGAGAATGCGCCGAACGTCCTGCTGATCCTCACCGACGATGTCGGCTACGGCGCGCCCTCCACCTTCGGCGGCATCATCGAGACGCCGGCGCTGGAGCGCGTGGCCAATGCCGGGCTGCGCTACACGCAGTTCCACACCACCGCGCTGTGCTCGCCGACCCGCGCCTCGCTCATCACGGGCCGCAACCCGCATTCGGTCGGCTTCGGCGTGATCTCGGAACTCTCCACCGGCTACCCCGGCTACAATGCCATCATCCCGGCCGACACCGCGACGATCGCCGAGACGCTGCGGCAGAACGGCTACGGCACCTCCTGGTTCGGCAAGAACCACAACGTGCCGCCCTGGGAGGCGAGCCCGGCCGGCCCCTTCACCCGCTGGCCGCAGGGCATGGGCTTCGACTACTTCTACGGCTTCGTCGGCGGCGATACGAGCCAGTGGCAGCCCGGCAACCTGTTCCGCAACACGACGCGCATCCACCCCTTCCTCGGGCAGCCGGGCTGGAACCTTTCCACCGCCATGGCGGACGAGGCGATCGCCTACATCCGCAACCAGCAGGAAGCAGCACCCGGCCGGCCCTGGTTCATCAATTACGCGCCTGCCGGCACGCATGCCCCGCACCAGCCGCCTCCCGAATGGATCGAGCGCTTCCGCGGCCGCTTCGACATGGGCTGGGAGGCGCTGCGCGAACGCATCTTCGAGAACCAGCGCCGCATGGGCGTGCTGCCGCCCAACGCGATGCTGACGCCTTGGCCGGAACAACTGCCGCGCTGGGCCAGCCTCTCGACCGATGAGCGCCGGCTCTTCATCCGCCAGGTCGAGGTCTACGCCGCCTTCCTCGCGTACACCGACCACGAGATCGGCCGCGTCATCCAGGCGGTCGAGGATGCCGGGCAGATCGACAACACGCTGATCATCTACATCAGCGGCGACAACGGGGCCTCGAGCGAGGGGCAGCTGCGCGGCACGCCGAACGAGGTCGCCTACTTCAACGGCATCGAGACGCCGGTTGCCCGGCAGCTCGAACTCATGGACGCCTGGGGCAGCGACCGCACCTACAACCACATGGCGGCCGGATGGGCCTGGGCCTTCAGCACGCCCTACCGCTGGGTGAAGCAGGTCGGGTCGCATTTCGGCGGCACGCGCAACGGCATGGCGATTTCCTGGCCGCGGCGCATCGCCGACCGCGGCGGCATCCGCCACCAGTTCCATCATGTGATCGACATGGTGCCGACCATCCTGGACGCAATCGGCATCCCGGAACCGCAGATGGTGAACGGCGTGCCGCAGCGCCCGATCGAAGGCGTCAGCATGGCCTACACCTTCGACCGCGCGAACGCGCAGGCGCCGACGCGTCGACGCACGCAGCATTTCGAGATGTTCGGCCACCGCGGCATCTACCACGATGGATGGTACGCCAACACGACGCCGCCGAACCCGCCCTGGGACAGCGCCACACAGCCGCCGGCCGACGTGGTGAACGGCTACGCCTGGGAACTCTACAACCTGGTGGAGGACCCGACGCAGTCGCGCGACCTCGCGGCGCAGCACCCGGAAAGGCTGCGCGACCTGCAGCAGCTGTTCCTGGTGGAGGCGACGCGCTACGGCGTCCTGCCGATGGACAATTCGGTGCTGACCCGCCTGTTGGTGCAGCGGCCTGGCTTCTCGGCCGGCCGTACGGAGTTCACCTATCGCGGCACCGGCATCGGCCTGACCTCGGACAGTTCCCCGCCGGTCCTCAACCGCGCCTACCGCGTGACGGCGGAGATCGAGGTGCCGCAGGGCGGCGCGAACGGCATGCTGGTCACCCAGGGCGGCCGCTTCGGCGGCTATGGCTTCTACCTGCGGGAGGGTCGCCCTGTCTGGACCTGGAACTTCCTCGACATCGAGCGGGTGAAGTGGGAGGGAACCGCGGCGTTGCCGCCCGGCCGCCACAGCATCGTCTTCGAATGGCGGCCCGATGCCTCCGGCCCGCCGATTGGGCGCGGCGGTGTGGGCACGCTCTCGGTCAACGGCCAGCAGGTGGCGGAACGCCGGATGGAGCGCAGCATCCCCTTCTATATGCAGTGGGATGAGCCCTTCGATGTCGGGCAGGATACCGGCACGCCGGTCGATGACCGGGACTACCAGGTGCCTTTCGCCTTCACCGGCACGCTGCGCAGCGTGCAGTTCAACCTCGGCGCCAGCACCATCCCGCAGGCCGCGACGCGGAACTGACGCGGCACTCGTCATGGCGCGGCCCTGCATGAAAACGAGCGGGGCCGCGGTCGCTATCCCGCGCAGGTCCGGTTTGCCACGGCGTCATGATGTGGCGGCGGAGCGCGTGACGATTTCTCGCCTGGCCGGTGCGAGGCGCCACGGTCGTTCAACCTGTCATTTGCCTTCAGTGCCTTAGCCCAGATGAACCTCACGCCCATCAGCCCGGGAATGCGTTTCCGGCGAGCGAAGGGTTGGTGGTCCTACCGCCTTGCGCCGCAGCCTTCCCTTTTCGCTGTTCGTTCCGCTCGCCTGCTCCGAAAGGGCTCCCGATGAACTCCGATGCAGAAGCCGGTCTTCAGCAAAGGAACGCGGAGGATTTCTCGCTTTTCCTCGGCGGCCCCCTGTTCCAGCTATTGCGCCGGACCCGCCTCACCGATGACGCACTGCAACTCGCGCGCAGGCGGGTCATCGCAATCACCTTGTTCACCTGGCTGCCGCTGCTCGTGCTATCGACCTTGGAAGGACGTGCGCTGCATGGGGTCGCGGTGCCGTTTCTCTTCGACGCGGAAGTCCATGTCCGGTTCCTTGTCGCGATACCGCTGCTGATTGCCGCGGAGTTGCTCGTGCAGGATCGGATTGGCTCGGTTCCGCGGATGTTCCTCGAAAGGCATCTGATCCCCGAAGCCGACATGCCGCGCTTCAAGGCCGCCGTCGCTTCGGCCTATCGCTTGCGCAATTCCGTTGTCGCCGAGGTGCTGCTCATCGTCGCCGTCTATGCCGTCGGCGTCCTGTTGGTCTGGCGGCATTACGTCGCGATGGACGCCGCCACCTGGTACTCCACCCGGACAGACCAGGGTACGCAGCTTTCGCTTGCTGGTATCTGGCTCGGCTATTTCAGCCTCCCGGTCTTTCAGTTTCTGATTTGCCGTTGGTATTTTCGTATTTTCATCTGGGCGCGGTTTCTCTGGCAGGTGTCGCGCATTCAACTCAAGCTGATCCCGACGCATCCGGACAGGGTCGGCGGCCTTGGCTTCCTGTCGCTAGCAGTCCAGGGCTTTACCGTGCTTGCCGCGGCGCTCGGCGCGTTGCTGTCCGCCTTCCTGGCGGACCGCATCCTCCATCTCGGGGCGCCATTGACGAATTTCATGTTCGAGATCGGCGGGATGGTCGTCTTCGTCCAGTGCCTCGCGCTCGGTCCGCTTCTGGTGTTCGCGCCGCAACTCGCGGCGGCGAAGCGGGTAGGAACGCGCGAATACGGCACGCTGGCCGAGAGCTACGTGCGCGCGTTCGACACCAAGTGGCTGCGCGGCGGCGCCGCACCGGGCGAAGAGTTGCTCGGCAGCGGCGACATCCAGTCGCTTGCCGACCTCGGCAACAGCCTGGAAGTCGTGAAGGGCATGCGGATCGTGCCTGTCACGCGGGATGACGTTGTCCGCTTGGCGATCGTGACGCTCGCGCCGGTCGCACCGCTTCTTCTGACCATGATGCCGCTGGAGGAACTGATCCGCAGGCTCTTGGGGGTCGTGTTCTGACGGTTCAGCGTCCATTCGAGCCGGTTGGAATATCGCCGCCGTCATTCTGGGGGAGAGGATCGCCTGCCCGTGCGCCCCGCGGCACGTGCGCCCCGGCCTCTTCGTTCGTCGATGCGGGCACCATCCGCACGGACCCGCCGTCCGGAATGGACGCCGCGCTCGCCACGGGACGGTTTCGCGTGGAAACATCCGGGCCCGTGATCGCCTGCGGTGCCGTAGCCCATGAAGGTTGACCTGCCACTGATGCTCCGTCGCGCAACCATGCTCGCTGCGCTGATTGCATTGCCTTTCGTGCTTGCTGCCCTGCTGGTCTCTCCCCCGGCGCCGCACGCGGCGGAACGCGCCCGCCAGGGCTTCGTCGGCTCAACCACCTGCGCGTCGTGCCACGCGTCGGAAGCCGCCGCGTGGCGCGATAGCGACCACGCGCGCGCCATGGCGGCGGCGACACCCGCCAACGTGCTTGGTGATTTCTCCGGCGTGACCGCCACCGATGGCCGACACACCGCGTCCTTCCGACGCGAGGGCGATCGCTACGTGATCCGCACCGACGGGCCCGGTGGCGCCGTCGCAGACTTCACCATCACCGAGACCTTCGGCGTCGATCCCCTGCAGCAGTATCTGGTCCTGTTCCCCGATGGCCGCCGGCAGGCCTTGCCCTGGGCGTGGGACAGCCGGCCCCGCGAGGAGGGCGGGCAGCGCTGGTTCCACCTCATGGCGCAGGACCCGCTGCCTGCGACCGACCCGCTGCATTGGACCGAACGCGAGCAGACCTGGAACTTCATGTGCGCCTCCTGCCACTCGACGGGGCTGGTGCGCGGTTATGACGCGGCGACGGATCGCTACGACACTACCTGGACCGAGATCAGCGTCGGCTGCGAGAGCTGCCACGGGCCCGGCGCCGCGCATGTCGCCTGGGCGCAATCGGGCGCACGCGGCGAGGACCCGCATCGCGGCCTCACCGTGAACCTCCGCGACCGGTCCGGCGGCGCCTGGCGCATCGCGGCCGACGACCCGCGCGGCATCGCGCGCTGGGACGGCCCGCCGCGCCAATCGAGCGCCGCGCAGGTCGAGACCTGCGCGCCCTGCCATGCCCGCGCCCGCCCGCTGGTCGCCGACCCGTCGCCCGGGCAGCGCTTCCTCGACACCCACGCGCCGCTGCTGCTGGAGCGCGGCGAGTACCACGCCGATGGCCAGATCCAGGGTGAGGTCTTCGAATGGGGATCCTTCGCGCAGTCACGCATGAGCCGTGCGGGCGTGGTCTGCGCCGATTGCCACGACCCGCATCGCGGCACGCTTCGCGCGGAAGGCAACGCGGTCTGCGCGCAATGCCACCTGCCCGCGCGCTTCGACACGGCCGAGCACCACCGTCACGCGCCGGGCACGCCGGGCGCGCAATGCGTGTCCTGCCACATGCCCGCGGTGACCTACATGGGCGTGGACCGGCGACGCGATCACGCCTTCAGCATCCCGCGCCCCGATGTCGCGGCGCAGGTCGGGGCGCCCGACACCTGCACGTCCTGCCACACGGACCGCCCGCAATCCTGGGCGGCACGGCAGATCGTGGAATGGTTCGGGCCGCGGCGGCGCGACGATCCGTACCCCGCGCTCGCCATCGCCGCCGGACGCGAAGGGCGGCCCGGCGCGGACGCCCTGCTTGCCGCCGTGGCGACCGATCGCGCGCAGGCGCCGATCCTGCGCGCGACCGCTGTCTCGCTGCTGCCCATGCCGCCCTCTCCGGCCACGGCGCAGGCGATCGGCGCGACGCTGCTCGACCCCGATCCGCTGGTGCGCGCCGCGGCGCTGCGCATGCTCGAAGTCCTGCACCCGCGCAACCGCCTGCACGCGGCGCGCTTCCTGACCGACGAGACGCGGCTCGTGCGCATCGAGGCGGCACGCGCCCTGGCGCCTGTGCCGGTCGCCGCCCTGCCCGAGGCGGCGCGCTCCGCCTTCGCCCGCGCCTGGGAGGAGTTGCTGGCGAGCGAGCGCGTCGCCGCCGAGCGGCCGGAGGCGCATGTGAACATCGCTGCCCTGCTCGCCGCGCGCGGCGACATGGTCGGCGCCGAGGCCGCCTATCGCGACGCGCTGGCGCGCGACGCGACGCATCTCGGCGCGCTGGTGAACCTCGCGGATTTCGAGGCGCAGCGGGGGCGGCACGAGGCGGCCGAGGCTGCGCTGCGCCGCGCCGTCGCCGCGCATCCGGGCGAGGCAGAGGCGCATCACGCGCTGGCGCTGGCGCTGGCCCGCCAAGGGCGGACGGCCGATGCGCTGGCCCCGCTTGCCGAGGCCGCCAGGCTACGGCCCGAGGAACCGCGCTACGGCTACGTCCAGGCGATCGCGCTGAACCAATTGCGTCGGACCGAGGACGCCGTCGCCGTGCTGCGCGCGAACCTGGAACGCCACCCGCGCCACCGCGACAGCCTGATGGCGCTCGCGACGATCGAGCGCGACCGTTCGAATTTCAGCGAAGCAGAGAGGCTCGCCGCCGCGGCCGTGGCGCTGGATGCGTCGGATCGCGAGGCCGCCGCGCTGCTCGCGCAGTTGCGGGGGCTGCGCCAGCGGCTTCCGGGCATCCGATAGGCGTGCGCGGCGCGCCGTCAGTCGAGTTCGATCAGGAGCCCGTCCGCACCGATCTGCAGCGCAACGCCTGTGCGCTGCGGACGGAGCTGGATGGTGACGCCCGCCGGATTCTGCAGCCACACGCCACCGCGCATCGCGGTGGAGCCCGCGACCGCGCCCGCGCGCGCCGTGCCGTAGAGGCCCGGGAAGTCGGCGAGCCGCGACAGCCCGTAGACGTCGCCATTGGCCCGGAGTTCGGAGATGCCGACCCCGCCGACGCCGAGACCCCGGACGCGGAACCGATGCGCGTGCCCCTGGAAGGTCAGGGTGCCGCTTCCCCAGGACACGCTGCCGAGCAGGCTGACCTGGGTCTGGGTGATGGTGACTTGCCCCACCGGTCGGGCGGGCTCGGCGCCTTCCGTCCGCGCCGCGAAGCCCGCGGCGAGGAAGGTGGCGAAGCCAAGCCGGCCGGCGGCGCGGCGGGTATGGTGGCGGGTCGGCATGTCGGGGTCTTCCGTGCGGGAAGGGGCGGCTTCCTCGGCCGGCGATTGCGTCTACGCCTTCGCGTGTCCGGGCAGTTCGCGGGTGGCGGGCGTGAGCCGCTTGCGTCGCGACACGGCCGCGCCGGCAAGGCGGGTGGTCTCCTCAGCGTGCGGATCGCGGATCGAACGGTCCACGCGGATCGAGCGGGCCCCGCGGGTCCAGCGGGCCGCGTGGATCGAGGGGGCCTCGCGGGTCCAGCGGACCTCGGGGATCGGCCAGGCCACGCGGATCGGCGGCGCCGCGCGGATCGAGAGGCCCGCGTGGGTCGAGCGGTCCCCGGGGATCGGCCAATCCACGCGGATCCGCCGCACCGCGCGGGTTGGCGGGCAAGCGATGCCGAGGTGCCTGGGCAGCCGCGCGGCGCGGCGCGAAGAGCGCGAGCAGAGCGAGCCCGCCTGACGCGGCGAGGCGCGCGCATGTCCGTCGATGCACCGGACGATCGTCCTTCGCGGCGCGGTCTGCCATGTCGTCCTCCATGCGCTCGGATTCGTTCCTCGTGCCTCGCAACGGAAGCGGAGCTGCGCCGCGCTCAGAAGCGCAGGCTTGCGCCGATGATCGGCCCGGCCATGTCGAGCGAGATGTCCGAGCGGCCCTTGTCGTAGTCGATGTGGATCCAGCGATAGCCGACCGACGCGCTGATGTTCGCGGTGATCTGCCAGTCCAGCGTAGCCATCAGTTGGTAGGTCAGTTGCGATCCGGCACCGAAGCCGCCGATATCCCCATAGCCGGTGATGGCGAGGCTGTCGTTCAGGCGGACCACGCCGCGCGCGGCGATGACCGGATCGACCCAGCTCACCGAGTTGTCCACGCTGCGCCCGGGCAGGCGCCCGGCATCGAGCGTAAGCTCGGTGTCGAACCACCAGGCGCGCACGCCGCCGCCGAGCTCGAACCGCCCGCCCTGTCCCTGCGCGACGGTATAGAGGCCGATCGCGGATACCTCCGCCGATTGGGTCCGCGCGCTGGCGCCGCTGAAGGCCCCGTGCCCCGGGACGGGCACACCCTGCTGCAGGTTGAGGTAGAGCGTATCGACGACGAGGCTGAAATTCCCGCGCCGCGCCTCGAACAGGCCCATCGCAGAGAACTTCATGGTGCCGAAGATGTCGCCGAAATCAGCCGCGAAACTCTCCGATCCCGCCGCCGTCGTGACCTCGCCGCCAAGGCCCGAGAACCAGACATAGGGCGACAGGGTGAAGGTCCATTCGTCCGGCGCCGCGGCGGGCTGCTGCGCCCGCGCAGGCGCGGCCGGGAGCGCGAGAGCAACGAGCGCGCAGAGCAGCGTATTCGCCTTCATCCGACCTGCGGGACAACCCATGCTTTGCTCTCTCACTTTTGCCTTGGCATGCAGATCAATAGGATACGTTGCCCCGCATCTCGATGTCGATGCTTGCCGGACGGTCTGCCGATTTTGGATAGAGGATGAGCGTCGACGCTTACGGTTCATTCTGGCACGCCGATATCATCGGCTCCGTCGCCTCCCGACCGTATGTGAAATGAAGGATCGCGCCATGATCTTCAGACCGGGCCATCGCGCATCGTCGGTCGTCCTTGTGCCGACGCTGCGCGGCCGCGGCGCGCCCGCGGCGATCGGCGCGGCACTGCTTCTCCTGACGCTTGCCTTCGTCGCGCGCGAGGCGCCGGCGCAGGACCTCCGCGGCACGCCGGGCTCCGCCACCGCTATCGAGTTCCCGAACTCCCGGATCCTGCCGCAGCCGCCCGCTCCCTTCGCGGGCACCATCAATCCTTCCGCGCGGGAGAGCACGCCGGCTTGGCCGCCTACGCTCGGCGCGCCCGAGAACGCACCGAACGTCCTGCTGATCATCACCGACGATGTCGGCTACGGCGCGCCCTCCACCTTCGGCGGCATCATCGAGACGCCGGCGCTGGAACGCGTGGCCCAGGCCGGGCTGCGCTACACGCAGTTCCACACCACCGCGCTCTGCTCGCCGACGCGCGCCTCCCTGCTGACAGGGCGCAATCCCCATTCGGTCGGCTTCGGCGCTGTTGCGGAGCTCTCGACCGGCTTCCCCGGCTACAACGCGATCATCGGCGCCGACACGGCGACGATCGCCGAGACGCTGCGCCGGAACGGCTATTCGACCGCCTGGTTCGGCAAGAACCACAACACGCCGCCCTGGGAGATCAGCCCCGCCGGCCCCTTCGACCGCTGGCCCACCGGCCTCGGCTTCGACCTCTTCTACGGCTTCATGGGCGGCGAGACGAACCAGTGGGAGCCGGGCAACCTCTACCGCAACACGACGCGCATCCTGCCCTTCGAAGGCCGCCCGGGCTGGAACCTCACGACCGCCATGGCCGACGAGGCCGTCGAGCGCATCCGCGAACTGAACGAGGTCGCGCCGGGCCGCCCCTGGTTCATCCACTACGCGCCGGGCGGCGCGCATGCCCCGCATCATCCGACGCCCGAATGGATCGCCCGCTTCCGCGGCCAGTTCGACGAGGGGTGGGAGGTGATCCGCGAGCGCATCTTCGCCAACCAGCAGCGCCTCGGCGTGCTGCCGCCGAACGCGGTGCTGCCGCCCTGGCCGGACACGCTGCCGCGCTGGTCGAGCCTCTCGGCCGATCAGCGGCGACTCTATGCGCGGCAGGCGGAAGTCTTCGCGGCCTACCTAGCCTATACAGACCATGAAATCGGCCGCGTCATCCAGGCGGTGCGCGACGCCGGGCAGATCGACAACACGCTGGTCATCTACATCAGCGGCGACAACGGCGGCAGCGCCGAAGGCCAGGTGCACGGCACGCCGAACGAATTCGCCTTCTTCAACGGCGTCGAGATCCCGGTCGAGCAGCAGCTACCCTTCATCGACGAATGGGGCGGGGAGAGGACCTATCCGAACCTCGCGGTCGGCTGGACCTGGGCCTTCGGCACGCCGTACCAGTGGACGAAGCAGGTCGCCTCCCATTTCGGCGGCACGCGCAACGGCATGGCCATCTCCTGGCCGCGGCGCATCGCGGACCGCGGCAGCATTCGCCACCAGTTCCACCACGTGCTCGACATCGCGCCGACGATCCTGGAAGCGATCGGCATCCCCGAGCCGCGTTCGGTCAACGGCGTGGCGCAGCGGCCGATCGAGGGCATCAGCATGCTCTACACCTTCGGCGCCGCGAATGCCGTCGCGCCGTCGCGCCGTCGCACGCAGCATTTCGAGATGCTCGCCCATCGCGGCATCTACCACGATGGCTGGTACGCCAACACGACGCCACCGACGCTGCCCTGGCAGAGTTCCGGCCACGCGCCGGAGGATGTCGTCAACGGCTATGCCTGGGAACTGTACAACCTCGCCGAGGATCCGACGCAGAGCCGGAACCTCGCCGCGCAATACCCCGACCGGCTGCGCGACCTGCAGCAGCTCTTCCTGGTCGAGGCGGCGCGCTACCGCGTCCTGCCGCTCGACAATTCCAGCCTGCCGCGGCTGATTGCGCCGCGGCCGGGCCCGTCGGCCGGGCGGCAGGAATTCATCTATCGCGGGGCGGGGACCAGCCTGCAGGCCAGCGTGGCGCCATCGCTGCTGAACCGCGCCTATCGCCTGGTGGCCGAGATCGAGGTGCCGGCCGGTGGCGCGAGCGGCGTCATCGCGACGCATGGCGGGCGCTTCGCGGGCTGGGGCTTCTACCTGCTTGCCGGCCGGCCGGTCTTCACCTGGAACCTGCTCGACATGGAGCGGGTGAAGTGGGAGGCGCCGGCCGCCCTGCCGCCCGGCCGGCACAGCATCGCCTTCGAGTTCCAGCCGGATGCCGCCGGCGCGCCGGTGGGGCGCGGTGGAACGGGGATCCTGTCGGTCAACGGGCAGGTGGTGGCGCGACGGACGATGGCGCGGACGCTGCCCTTCGCCGTGCAGAGCGACGAGACCTTCGATGTCGGCCTCGACACGGGGTCGTCCGTCTACGACCGGGACTATCGGACACCCTTCGCGTTCACGGGCCGGCTGGAGCGGATCGTGGTGACGCTGGGCGAGTCCACCCTGCCGAGGTCGCCGGCGCGATGAGGCCGACCGAGAGGCAGTAGGTGCCGCCACGGAAAGACCTGGGCGCCATATGGTCCGCGGGGCCGCCTGTTTGTCTCCGGAAGCCCCGCGAGCCATCGACGGTACGAGGAGTTCTTTCATGAGGGACAGGGCATAGATAGGCAGCATCGGAAGCAGGAAGGCGATCGCCTTCACTTCGCAGGCGAGCCGTCACGTTCGCTATCCCGACCAAGCCGACGCGCTTTTTCCTCCCCAGAGAATTTCATTCCCCGGTTCCTACCGCTGCTCCAGTCTTCTCTCTCACAACTCGTCTCTCCTGGTCAGGGCACCGCGCTGAGGCGCAGGTTTGGACGAGGTTTGTGCGCGGACCTTGATGGTTCGAGGGCGCAACCACCACCAAATTTGGGCCGGAGAGGGCGGAGAGTCTCCGAACCTTGAGGGTAGGCCAATTCTACCCTCAAGGTTAACCCATTGATATTAGGTGGATTTTTCTCGGCGTGACCGAGAGCTTTCAGTAACCCGATCGCTCCGCAACGCTTGGTTAATGCAAACTGTTGATCCGCCCCAATCATACGATCAACGAATTGCAGCATCGCCGCAGGTATTTCAGAGACCGGATCGACATGGACGATAAAGACCACGTCTTCGCCCGCTTCAAGGACGACAAGCCGGCGTCGGCCGATCGACGCGAGACGCTGACCATCCCCCGACGCGCCGGAGTGCCGGGAAGCAGGTCGGTCGAAGTGGTGCATGTGCGATCGGGTGGCGCCGTGAGGGACAGGCAACAGCGCCAGGATCAACATGTTCGTGCGGCTTCGTGGGACGGCGGCTTCCCGACGAAGCAAACGCCCCGCACGTCTATGCCGATCGAGCATGCGACCCCTGAAGCCGCAGAGCCGGTCACCCACGTCATGCCAGCCTGGGAGCCAGCGGCGACGGAGGCTGATGCGGCCCCTGCTGAGGAGCTTGTCGCTGCGCCACGTCGTGGCCGAGGGCGACCTCGCAAACGGCCGACCAGCGCGCCGACAAGGCGCGTCGCCGACCCGTTCAACGCATCAGATGGTGGCGCAAACTGCATGCGGTGCGGCTATGCGATCGAGCCTGCGCGCGAACGTCGCGGGCTGATGACGTGCGCGGACTGCGGTTAGGGCCAGCCTGCGTCGGACGCAGCACTTCCCGAGCATAGCGAGCGATGGGAAGCAGATATGCTGCGCAGCGCGTGCGGGCCTGGGTGTCGCGACGGAGCGCCTGCATCGGTTAGCCGAACCGCGGGTGACTTGCAGATCATGTGACCGGGGTGATTGGCATGATGTCTAGAGCACCATCCGGGTCAGAAACGGCATGATGTGGGCCGCTACGTCGTCGTAGGCCTCCTCGCTTAGTAGGCGGTTCCTCCCCTGCCCGACGCGGACGATGGTCGCCTCCTCACCGGACACACCGACCGCCTCTTCCACGGCCAGGATGAGCTGGCTGTCGTTCGGACGGTCCCTGACCAGGAACTGGATCATCGCCGGGAGGTGCTCTCGGTCCTGGCCCTGCTGGTTGGGCGCATCGACCACGATGGGGCAGAACGTCGCCGAGCCGTACTCGCGCGCGGTGTGGAGGAACGCGTAGTAGTAGGCCGCCAGGCCGCGAGGCCCCTCGCTGCCGCGCGCCCGGGGCGGCAAGGTGATCGAACTGCCACTGTGCAGCCCGACGTCGAGCCGCTGTGCCGCGCGACTGAGGTGGCTGGCGAAGCAGGCCTCGATCGACCGGGAGCGCTTCCGGTCCAGCGCCCGGTTCATCTCGGCGACCATCTCGTCGATCCGCGCCGTGAGCTGCCCGATCTGGGTCTCAGCCTCCTCGATCCGCCGGCGAAGGATGCGGGTCGCCGAGTTCCGGCCCTCGGCCGCGACGACGTCGCCCAGGCTGATGTCGCGGCGCCTCACCGAGAGCACGGCCTGCACGCGCGTGATCGCCTCGGCGACCGCGGCGACGTTCGACTGCACCTTTTCGATCTCGGTGCTCGTCTTGCGGATCTCCTCCTGCGCCTTCTGCGCCACCGCCGTTAGAGTGTCGCCATCGGACGCGATCTTGAAGCGCGCTGCGATGTCGTTGGAGTAGTGCTCGCCGCAGCTCGGGCATTCCACGTCGACCGGCTGATGCGTCGCGCTGGCGAACACCTCGTCCAGCTCGGCTAGCGCCGCCTTGGCGACGGCGAGCTGCGCCGACCAGAGCGAGCGCACATCGGCAAGCTCGGCCAGCTTCTCCCGATGCTCGACCTCGCGCTCGTGCAGGCGTTGGCTCTCGGCCACCAAGCGTGCCGTCTCATCTGCAAAGTCGTCCAGCGTCAGGTGTAGCCCCGCATCGGGACTCGCCTGCTCAAGGTGGGACACGGCGTCAACTAGGCCGCGCCGGCGCTGCTGCACTTCGCCGAGTTCCCGCTTCGTCTTCTCGCGCTCGGCCAGGGCCACGTAGTATTCGTTTGGCTTGAGGCCGGAGTGGTAATCCGCCAGGACCCGCGCCGAATCCGAGAGGTACATGCCTTTGAACGGCGTCCAGGCGGAGTTCCAGCTCTTGTCCTGGTCGACGTAGTACGGCGCGAAGGCATAAGCCGGAGGGGGCACGACAACGTCGTCGCGCTTGTCGGTCATTAGCAGGCGGAAATCGAGCAGCTCGGCCAGGTGTGGCGCCAGCTCCGATGAGACCGAGCTGGTCTGGAAATGTCCGGGGCCCGCCCCGTCGAAGATCGCGTACGTGCCGGCGGACTTCACGATGGTCCGCACCACGCCATCGATGGCGAACTCGACCGCCGAGACCACCCGCTCCGACTTCCAGTTGTCGTCGATGCGATGCGGCTCCGCGCCGAAGGTGTCATACAGGCTTTTCAGGAGCGCGGACTTGCCGAACCCGTTCGGGGCTTGGATCACCGTCGCGCCCGGATTGAACTCCATCGTCAGGGCCCGGCGTCTCTCGCGTGAGAGAAGAAAGACCTTTTGAAACTTCATCGTGCGCACGACGCCGTCCCCCGAGGCTTAGCAACAACCGCCGCAGGCCATAATCGCGGTCACTGGCCATTCACTGCATCGAACGCTTCGACGAGAAGCGCCGCCTCCCACGTCAGATCATCGTAAGCCGCCTTGAGGTCGGGATCCACTTGGCCGGCGAGCAGGGCCGCCGCGTCGATCAGGGTTGCGGCCGACAACAGGCTGCAGCTGGCGGTCGCCGCGGCGTGCTTCAGCGCGGCGTGGAGCTTGGTAGTCGCGGGAGTGCGCTTCGACCTATTGCGCAGGTACGTGGCGATGGTGTTCTGCAGGCGCAGCCGCGCCGGTAGCGCTTGGCCCGCCGCCGTCAGCTCCTGCTCGACGCTGCCCCAGTGGTCGAGGATGTTGCGATGCTTCTGCGCCGCGGCAAGGACGTTGTCCACGTCGCCGCGGCAAAGGCCCTTGCGCCCGTAGAGCTCATCGATCGTGGCGCAAACCGTGGTGTCATTCGACTTCGCCGTGACGTCGGCGACCAGCGTGCGGTATAGCGGGGCGATTGCCGGGCCAGGCAGGTCGCTGAACAGCTCGATCAGGCGACCCCTCATGTACGTGTCGTAGCTGTGCAGTGGCACGCGCGTGCGCTCGAAGTGGATGATGTTGCCCTCATCCGGCGTGCGCGGCGAGGGGAAGTCGGGCTCGAGCGCCTTGGCGAAGGTTGCCTTGGCCTTCGCCGCGAGCTCCGGATACGCGATCGCCATGTGGTCCGGCGTGGACAACCCGCCGGCGGCAAGGTTGAACTCGAAGGGCGCGTTGGTGAGGAAGATGGCGGCCTCGACCTGGCCGCCGAACGCGACGGTGTGATGGTACATCTTCCCGATCGTGGTGCGCGGCGCGTCGCCCGAAGCGACGCAGAGGTTCCCCGGCTTCCACGGCCCGGGCTCCCGACCCTTGATCTGGTAAAGCCTCAGGCCGGTTGGCTCGCCAGAGCCCACCATAATGGTGAGATCGTCGAAGTGGTCGAACAGGGCCCGGTAGTCATGGCCCGCCTCGTGAAGCTCGAGGAGCTTCTCTAGGGACGCATGAACCTGAAAGGCGAACCGCGCGCCGGTGCGGGCGCCGGCTTTCTCTCTCGGCTGCGCCTGGAGTATGACGCTCGCGTGGGCGGTCATTTTGTCATCGGCTGCGGTTTATTGTGGCTTACCACTCTGAAACCAAGATGCGAGTCCGACAAGTCTTTCCGTGGCGCGTCGTAACGAACTCGAGCTTCCTCTGATCCGATCCCGTTCGCGGGCCTTAGCGGAGGGGCCCGCCGCCGCCCAGCCTCCAGTTGACCGGCACGCGACCGCCTTCCTAGCGTGGCTGGAGCAGCTTTGGCGCGGATCCGTCAGCCGATGCAAACAAGATGTCGACGAGGGGCCCATGGCCACGCATCGCTTTCGTCCCACGCGCTACTTCAACGCGATCGGCGTCGCCGAACCCTGCCTGCGCGTTGCTGATGGCGACACGGTGGTGACCGACACCGTCGACGCTTCCGGCCTCGACGCGCGGGAGGTCGCCGTCGCCAAGCGCCCGAACCCGATGACCGGCCCGTTCTTCATCGACGGCGCCGAACCTGGCGACACGCTGGCCGTGCGGATCGATCGCCTGACACCAAGCGGTGCAACGGGCTGGACCTACTCGCCGCTCGCCCTGACCGTGTTGGATCCGGCCGCCATCATCGACCGGCCGCCGCAGCAGCGCGCCGTCTGGGATATCGACCGCGCGGCCGGGACGGTGCGCCTGCAGGAGACGGTGAAGGGGCTGGAGGAGTTCGCACCGCCGATCCAGCCCATGATGGGCTGCTTCGGGGTCGCGCCGGCGGGCGGGCAAGCACTGTCCACCGCGACCAGCGCACAGAATGGCGGCAACATGGACTACCGCCTGTTCGCGCCGGGCACGACTGCTTGGTTTCCCGTCGCAGTGCCGGGCGCGCTCTTCTATCTCGGCGACGGGCATGCCTGCCAAGGCGACGAGGAGATCACCGGCACCGGCATCGAGACATCCTTCGAGATAGAGGTAACGTTCCACGTCCTGAAGCGGACGATCACCTGGCCGCGCGGCGAGACGGCCGACCACATCTTCACCGTCGGCAACGCCCGGCCGCTGGACCAGGCGCTGCAGCACGCCACGACGGAGATGTCGCGCTGGCTGGGCGAGGACTACGGCCTGGATGCCCGCGCCGCCAGCCACCTGATGGGCCAGGTCGTCTGCTACGATGTCGGCAATGTCTTCAACCCCGCCTTCACCGTTGCCTGCCGCATCGCAAAACGCTGGCTCCCGAAGCGGTAGGATTTGACGTCGACCTACGATTTGGGACCCGCGGCGCGCCCCGGTTCAGCGCGCCGCGTCGGCTTGCCCGACATCAGGTGTTCCCACTGATGTCCCCAGACCAGAGGAACTGGCTCCAGCAGAGCCGGAAGCGCAACGCGATCTATTGCCCGACCATCCAGCACCATCTCGACGAGGTCTGGCGCCAGGAGCGTCAGCCGCAGCAGCGAGCCCAGGTATCCCCGCTCGACCTGCTCCGCCGCCGCCATCTCGGTGATCGACGCGTACCGCCCGTCGTCGAGCAGCTTCTGGTACCGGAATGCCCGTGCGAGCGCCTTCACCAGCGCCGGGTCGGCTCGCGTCGGGATGGCGGCCTCGTCGCCTTCCTGCACCGGCGTCACCACGGTCTTCCGCCCCGGCCGCCGCCGGATCTTCAGCGGCACCCGGACCGTTATGCTAGTGGCGCCGGTCATGCAGCCGTCCTCAAGGCTTCAGGCGCGATGGTGCCGAGATCCCTGACCAATCCGGCCAGCCCCTCGACGCGGAGCCGAATGTCGGCGCCGGCGGGCCCGACGACCACCCGCTCCACCAGCGCCCGCACGACCCGCGCCTGCTCTGCCGGAAACAGTTCCTCCCACAACGGGTCGAGCCGATGTAGCGCGTCCCGGACCTCGCGCTCCGTCAGGCCCGGCGCCTCCCGACGCGCCGCAAGCCAGGTGCCAACCACGATCTCCGGCTGCCGGAGCAGGGCTCGCACCTGGCTGATCACGGCGCCCTCAATCTGCGCAGCCGACACGCGCCGTACGATGGTGTCGTCCACGACCGTGTCGGCCTTCAGCACCCGCTGGGCGACGTAGTAGCAATAGCGCCGGCCATTCTTCACCGCGTGCGTCGGCGACATCGCACGACCGTCGATGCCAAAGATCAGCCCCTTGAGCAGGGCCGGGGCATGCTGCCGATTCTGCGCCGCGCGGCTGCGCGGGCTCACCTGCAGGATGGCGTGCGCCCGGTCCCAGAGATCCCGCGGCACGATGGCTTGGTGCTCGCCGCGATAGATGTTCGCCTTGTGCGTGACCTCGCCGATGTAGGTCCGCAGGTTCAGCGCCTTGTAGACGTCGCCCTTGTCCAGCAGCTTCCCGGACTTGCTGGTGACACCCTCCGCCTGCAGGCGATGCACCGTCTCCACGCCCGACCCGGTCTCCACGAACAACTCGAACACGCGGTGCACGCGCGCGGCCTCCGGCTCGTTGACCACCAGCTTCCGGTTGGCAACGTCGTAGCCGAGCGGCACCTTCCCGCCCATCCACATGCCGCGGGCCTTCGACGCCGCAACCTTGTCCCGGATCCGCTCCCCGATGACCTCGCGCTCGAACTGCGCAAAGGAGAGCAGGATGTTGAGCGTCAGCCGCCCCATGCTGGTGGTGGTGTTGAAGGACTGCGTCACCGAGACGAAGGTGACGCCATGCGCCTCCATGGTCTCGACCAACTTGGCGAAGTCAATTAGTGAGCGTGATAGGCCGTCGATCTTGTAGACGACGATGACGTCGACGAGGTCCTGCTCGATATCGGCCAGCAGTCGCTTCAGGGCGGGGCGTTCCAGGGTTCCACCGGAGAATCCGCCATCGTCGTAGCGGTCCCGCACCAGGGTCCACCCCTCGGCACGCTGGCTCGCGACATAGGCTTCGCAGGCCTCGCGCTGCGCGTCGAGGGTGTTGAACTCCTTCTCAAGCCCTTCGTCCGTGGATTTGCGCGTGTAGACCGCGCAGCGCAGCTTCTTCGTGGTCGACGGCATCGCCTCACCGGCAGGTGCCTTCCGCTTCATGCCCCGCCTCCCGGCTGCCGGAGCCCGAAGAACGCCCAGCCATTCCACCGCGTGCCGGTGATGTGCCGCGCGGTGGCGGAGAGGGATCGGTAGGGCCGCCCCTCATACTCGAAGTCATCGGCGCGGACGGTGACGACGTGCTGCACGCCGTCATACTCCCGGATCAGCCGCGTGCCCGGCAGCGGCCGGCTGTCAGCGCGGATGCGCCGGAGCACGACATTGCCGCCATCCAGTTGCTCGCCCAGCGCCTCGAGGCGCGCCCGTGTCTCCGGCTTCAGGCCGCCATAGGCCAGTTCCTGGATGCGGTAGGCCAGCCGGCTGGTGATGTAGCTGCGGCTGAACGGTGGCGGTTCCTTGCCGAACAGCACGCGCCATTCGGCCTTCAGCTCGCCGATGGGTGCGGTCTGGATCCAGGCCAGCCGGCCCAGGACCTGATCCTTTGGAATGGCAGAAATAGTGCGTGCGACGGGCTCGATGGCATCGCCGGCATAGGTGCGGGCGGTCATGCGCAACTCCTCTCCGAGGGAGCCGCATGCACGCTCTGGTGGGCGGTGAAGTGTAGCGAACTCTCCGGGCCGGTTCCGGGGTCGCGATCGAACTCCTCGGCGGTGCGGCTTCGCAGCCGCACAAGGCCACGGGCGAGGATGTCGCAGACCTCGTGCAAGTGGGGCGGGAGGTGCGTCAACGCTGCGCGGGACTGGCGGGCCATTAGTAGGATTCACCGTCGGGTCGCGCGCGACCGCCCTTGCGTTGGCATGATCGTGGAGGTTGAGAATTGATGCCGTCGCCAGGGAGTTGGACCGCGAGATGACCACAGCTGATACGACAGAACATCTGACCTTGCTTGAGGCGATGATCCGCTGGTGTGACGGCGACATCGTGGATCGAATCGGCGCTGAGGAACGGAAGAACCTCGCCTACCACCTTCGGTCCTTTTCGATGCCGAAGCTCTTGGACGAGTCTGAATGGTTGCAGCCGACGGCTCAGACGTGGGCGTTTGCCGGAGATCTGACGCTCCTGATCGCTGCGTGGGAGGATCTTGCAGCGGATTTTCGACGTCGGGTCGAGCGGGGTGAACTTTACCTGGAGGGCGTCCTGTCCGGCGAAGATCCGGACGCGCAGCCCGAGGCGATCCCGAATTTCTGGGCTTCTGAACTCCACTTTGACCTGACCGCCAACGTCGCGACCCGCGCAAAGAGGCGGTATCTCGCGATATCTGTCTCGAAGCGGCCATCGCCTTGGACCGCGCTCGGTCGAGCGCAGAATGGAGACGCGGATCCGCCACTCCGCTTCGATGCAGGATCCGTCGCGAGGTTGAGTGGTGAGGAGATCCTCTACCTGCTCGAGGAGCACGCCCGTCGCGTTATCGCCTCGCCGGACGCCACGCTCATCCCTCCGGGCAAGATCAGTTTGCTGCCTATTGTGAAAGGCAAGATGGTGCATCGGGCCGAACAGGGCGAGCTGATGCCCAGCCTGTCGCAAGAGGCGGCTGCTCTTGCTGCTTGGATTGCCTCGAAGGTAACGCTCCATCAGACGCCTACTGCCTCCACGATCGCGAAAGTGCTGGGGAAGAAGTACGCAGCGCTGCGAGCGCGATCCAGCGGCGCGATCCAACGCGACCGCAAGTGAATCCCGGCGTTGGATCGAGGGAGTCGGAACACCCACACCAACCGGCGACACCATGCTGGCTGAGAGGTGGGCGTGCTGGACGACGAGACAGGGTTCAAGCGACCAAACTACCGCGACACGTCACAAGACGGGCCCGACGGATATGTCTCCCGTCGACGCTATCGGCTTACCTTCGGACACTTCATGCAGACGGCGCCATGGACCGACCGCCGCCTGTTGGCTTGGCCTGATCTCGTCACCTTACTAACAACGCATGAAGTAGGTTCGAAAGAGGGCGCCTGCTTCACTCCCGCGGTGTTTCGTGGCGCGCGTCGCCACAAGTCCGATGCCGAGCAGATCGACCTCGCCGTCCTCGACAGCGATAGCGGCGTGCCCCTGGACGAGATCCGTTCCGCAATTGCGGCACGCGGTTGGCAGGCTATCACCGCCTCCACCCATAGCCACCTGACGACCACCACCTCCTGCAAGCGCAGCAACTGGGACAGGTACCGAGCCCAGCACGGCGCTGATGCCGCTGGCTACCTCGTCCAGGACAAGGGCTACCTGCCGGCGGTGGCGGCGGGCGCCGCCGTAGTTTGCGAGGTCGGGGACGACGTTACCTTCCGCCACCAACCCTGCCCGAAATTCCGCATCGTACTCCCGCTGGCGCGTCCGTGGCGGGCGGCCGACCATGGCTCCCAGAAGCTTGCGAACGAGGCGTGGAGGGAGCGCGTCGAGGCCGTCGCCGCTGCTCTGCGCCTTCGGCACGACCAGTCCTGCACCGACACGTCACGGCTGTTCTACCTGCCTCGCCGACCTGCGGATGGCCTGCCTCCTGAGATCGCGATCCTCGAAGGCGCCCCCTGCGACATTTTCTCGCTGCCGACCGTCACGCGCGCCGCACGCACCGAGCGTCCCCGCAAGCGCAAGGCCTCCCCCTTAGATCCGCCCGAGGTCACAGACGCCATGACCGGGGAGGTGTTCGACCTGAGCCTCTGGGAGCGAAGCCATGCTCGGCGCTTTGAGATCGTCACCGCGCTCCGGGCCCGCCGCCCCGACGTGCTCTTGGGCAGGGTGGTCGAGCGCAAACACCACCTCCGCTGCGTCAATGCCGCCACCCACACTTCCGCCACGGACGACTTCGCTACTATCGCGATCAACGCCTCGGAGTCGGAGTCCGGGCGCTTCGTGCTGCACTGCATGCACAACCACTGCGCCGAGCACGACCACCTCGCCTTCCTCAAGCAGATGATCGAGCAAGGATGGCTGTCGGTTAGCGATCTCATCAACCCCGACTTCTTAGTCGGGGGCAAGCCGCCACCGCCAACGATCCAGTACACGCCGGGCAAGCTGCACGAGATCGTCGACCAGGCCGAACAAGCCCTCATCACTGCCAATCTCGGCCTCTACCAGCGCGGTACCTTCATCGTGCGTGTCGGCACGGTGCGGACCAGTCCAGCGGCGACCGGCGAGGGCGAGCGGCGCCGCATCATCCATCAGGGTGATCGCGCCATCGTCGAGGCGATGACCGAGGCTGCAAACTGGGAGAAGTTCGATCGGCGCTCCGAGGCCTGGGTCAGCATTGACGCGCCGATATCCGTCGCGAACACCTACCTGCAGCGTATCGGCCGCTGGGACCTACGCGTGCTCACTGGCCTGCTCAACGCGCCGACGCTGCGCGCCGACGGATCGATTCTCTCTGCCCCAGGGTACGACGAGGCTACTGGGTTGCTATTGGAGGTGGCGGCCGGGCGGTACCCATCCATCCCCGCCCAGCCGACCTGGACGCAAGCCCGCGCCGCTCTCGACGTGCTGATCACGCTGATCGCCGAGTTCCCCTTCGTCGGGCCAGTGGATCGATCAGTGGCCGTCTCGGCGGTCCTGACCGGAGTAGTCCGGCGCAGCCTGCGCACGGCGCCGTTGCACGGCTTCGACGCGCCGGTGGCCGGGTCCGGAAAATCCAAGCTGGTGGATATCGCCACCCTGACTGCCAGTGGCCAGCTGGCAGCCGTGATCGCCCAGGGGCGGACCGAGGAGGAACTCGAAAAGCGCCTGGCTGCGCAGCTGCTCGCCGGTGAGGCAGGCGTCGCCATCGACAACTGCGAAGGCCCCCTCGGTGGCGACTTCCTGTGCCAGATGCTGACGCAGACGACGGTGCGGATGCGGATCCTCGGTCGATCGGAGGTGCCGGAGCTGCCGACGACTGCGCTGGTCACGGCAACGGGCAACAACCTGACCCTCATGGGGGACATGACGCGGCGTGCCATCCTCTGCCGGCTCGATCCACAATGTGAGCGGCCGGAGCTGAGGCGGTTCGCTTCTGATCCCATCACGACCTTGCGGGCTGAGCGCTCGAGATACCTCGTCGCCGCGCTGACGGTGCTGCGCGCCTTCCACGTGGCAGGGCGTCCTCGCCAGGCCGATCCGCTCGGCTCATTCGAGGATTGGAGCGACTGGGTGCGCGGCGCGCTGATCTGGCTCGGCGAAGCCGACCCCGTCGTCAGCATGGAGACCATTCGCGCGGAGGATCCCAAGCTCGAGGCCATCACCGCGGTGATGACGCAGTGGTGGAGCGCGCTCGGCGACAGGCGCGTCGCCGTACGTGCGGTCATCGATGCTGCTACGGCGCAGCGGACGCTGATGGGGTCAATCCACTCGAAGCAGGAGTTCGTCCAACCGGACTTTCGGGAAGCTTTACTCGCTGTGGCCGGCGAGGGCGGGGCTGTGAATAGCAGACGCCTCGGGCGCTGGCTTGCCGCCAATGAGGGGCGGATCGTCGGGCGCTGGCGGTTCGAGCGCGGAGGTGAGATCGGCGGAGCGGCTACCTGGACCCTGAGGGAGATCAGGGAGGTGGGCCGTGAAGCGGCCTGATCTCCCGACGACCTGCCCCGAGAAGGATACTCCGGTTAGGGGGTTTCGGGGGTTTGGGGGATTTCGTCCAGTCAACGCGGGGAAACTGTCAGAGACAGAATCCTCTCATCCGTATGCGCATGACAGTTTCATAGGGAGGACCTCGGGAGAGCCCCGAAACCCCCTAAACCCCCTACGGCATCGTCAGGGCTCGAAGCGCAATCTCACGCGTGCGCCACCAGCGCGCTGCAAGCGGACCTTTTCCTCCTTCGCCACCATCGCATTCTCCCTGGAGGCCTCCATGCCGCCGCCTGACTCCACGCACGCAGACTTCCCCGCCTACAAAAAGGCGAGCGTTGCCGACTTGATTCCCTACGCCCGCAATGCGCGAACCCACTCCGATGAGCAGGTCGCGCAGATCGCAGCCTCGATCCGCGAGTTCGGCTTCACCAACCCGGTGCTAACCGATGGCGCCAACGGCATCATCGCCGGCCATGGCCGCGTGCTCGCCGCGCGCAAGCTGGGGCTGGAGGAGGTGCCGGTGATCGAGCTCGCCCACCTCACCCCAGCGCAGCGCCGCGCCTACGTCCTCGCGGACAACCGTCTCGCCCTCTCAGCCGGCTGGGACGAGGATCTGCTGCGCCTGGAACTGCTCGACTTGCAGGAGGTCGGCTTCGACCTCGGCCTGACCGGCTTCGACGCCGACGAGATCGCCGGCTTCCTCGCCGAGCCGACTGCGGGCCTCACCGACCCGGACGACATCCCGCCCCTGCCCGAAACGCCGGTCACCCAGCCGGGCGATGTCTGGCTGTTGGGCCGCCACCGCCTGGCATGCGGGGATTGCACGGATGAGGCCGTTGTCGCCGCTGCACTTGGCGACGCCCGCCCCCACCTCATGGTCACCGACCCGCCCTACGGCGTCGCCTACGACCCGGCCTGGCGCAACCGCGCCGGGCTCAGCACCACCACCCGCACCGGCCGCGTCGAGAACGACCACCGCGCCGACTGGCGCGAGGCCTGGGCGCTGTTCCCCGGCGAGGTCGCCTATGTCTGGCACGGCGCCCTGCACGCCACCACGGTCGCCGACAGCCTGACCGCCTGCGGTTTCGAGATCCGCGCCCACATCATCTGGGCCAAGGACCGCCTGGTGCTCGGCCGCGGCCACTACCACTGGCAACACGAGCCCGCCTGGTACGCCGTGCGTGGCCAAGGGCATTGGACCGGCGACCGCAAGCAGACGACGCTGTGGCAGATCGCCGGACGCAGCGAGGACGCCGAGACCGTCCACGGCACCCAGAAGCCCGTCGAATGCATGCGCCGGCCGATCGAGAACAATTCCTCGCCCGGCCAGGCGCTCTACGAGCCGTTCAGCGGCAGCGGCACTACCATCATTGCCGCGGAGATGACGGGGCGGGCCTGCCACGCGATCGAGCTGTCGCCGGCCTATGTCGACGTCGCGGTGGCGCGCTGGGGGGCCTTCACCGGGCAGGCGGCGGTCCGCGAGGCGGATGGTGCCCTGTTCGGCCGCCTGGCTCCTGCCGTCGCCCCTGCCGGCCGCACGGCGGCCCCTACGGCGGCGGAGAGCAACCATGCGCCGGTATGACCCGACGCCGGACCAGCGCCGCACGGTGAAGACCATGGCGGGGTTCGGGGTGCCGCACACCGACATCGCGGCCTTCCTCGGCATCGATGCCAAGACCCTGCGCAAGCACTTCCGGGAGGAGATGGACCGCGGGACGGTGGAGGCGAATGCGAAGGTGGCGCAGTCGCTGTTCCAGATGGCGACGCAGGGTAAGAACGTCGCCGCGGCGATCTTTTGGATGAAGGCCCGGGCCGGCTGGCGCGAGAAGGTCGAGATCAAGCCGGTGTTCGACGATCTGGAGCAGCTGACGGATGCGCAGCTGGAGGCGATCATACGCAGCGGGCGCATCTCGCGGCCGCAGATCGAGGTGAGGATCAGCGACGAGACAAAGGAGGAGGGCTGATGAACGGTCCCGCGTCGAACGCTGCCGCGCCGGAAGGCCGGCCCACCCTGACGGAGGAGCAGTGCCGGGTGGCGCGCGCGATGGCGGGGCTCGGGGTCTCGCGGCGGCACATCGCGATGCACCTGCGGATCGAGGCGGCGGCGCTGATCGCCCAGTTGGGCGAGGAACTGGAACTGGCGGAGGTGGAGGCCAACAGCAAGGTGGCGAAGGCGCTGTTCCGCATGGCGACGCAGGGCAACAATGTGGCCGCGGCGATCTTCTGGATGAAGGCGCGAGGCGGCTGGCGCGAGCGGCCGGATCCGGACGCGTCGGGCGGGGACGGCGCCCGGGCAATCCAGGTCGAGATCGTCAGGCTCTCCGATCCGGCCAGGCCGCGACCGACGCTGGACGTCGATCCGTCTGCCGACCGCAGCGCACCTTGATCGCATCTGTTCACCACCGACCAACGACCGTTGGTGGGTGGTGAACAGGCGATGTGCCTCGGCGCTTCTGCTACAAGCCTCCGCTGAGAGGGACGCGGATTGCAGCACTCGCACCTGCGAATCATTTACCTGGCCGGTGCAGCCTGCTTGGTGGCGGCCTGCTCTGCCATGCCCCCGCGGAGCATCATGCCGCACCTGCAAGGCGGGCCATCGGATGAACGCCCGTCCTGGCTGCGCGACCTGCCGGCGCAGCTGGAGCGGCATCCAGCACCTGAAGGGTGGGGCGGCGATCACCTGGCCGCGGTGCAGGTACGTCCTGGTGGAGGATAGGTGCTCATGCAGCCGCCGTGCGCGCCAATACCCGTGCCACGGTCGTGTGCGTCCAGGCACCACAACCGCGCGGTGTCGGCACGCCCCGCTCGTTCAGTGCGCGCGCCAATGAGGCATATCCGTCCACGCCGATAGCTCGGAGCCGTGCGACCTCCAACCCCAACCGGTGAGCCGCCCGCTCTGCTACCTCGCGCCGTGTGGCAGTTGCGGCAGCGGGGTCCGGGCCCGACGTCGGCCGATAACCCCTGTCCCCGCCGAGGATTCTCCCCCGAGCTTTGGCCGCCGCCAGCGCCGCCCGGGTCCGCTCGCTGATCAGTTCCCGCTCCTTTTGCGCCATCGCCGCGTAGATCCGCAGCATCAGGTCGTCCGCCCCGGGCATGTCCGCCGCGCGGATCGAGAACCCGTCCTCCAGCAACTGCGACAACGTGTGCGCGCGGCGGGTGATGCGGTCGAGCCGCGCCGCCACCAGCACGGCGTCCAATCGCCGGCAGCGGGCGAGGGCGGCCTGGAACCCCGACCGCCTGTCGTCCTTGCCGGAGGCGATGTCGGAGTACTCCGCCACCAGCGTCCAGCCCTGCGCGGCGACGAAGGACCGGATGCTCGCCTGCTGGGCCTCAAGCCCCAGCCCGATGTTGCCCTGCTCGGCGGTCGAGACCCGGATGAGCCCGACCGCGAGACGCGCAGCCCGTGCGCCGAGGCGCATCAGCCGGCTTCTGCCGGGGTGGTGGCTGTGGCGATGCGATAGATTGAGTAGGACCCCTTGGCACCCTGCTTGTTTGGGCCGACCTCGCGGACGCGCTCCAGCACATACACCGCGATCCCCTCGCGCTTGAGGCCGGCGAGGAAGCCGCGGACCGTGTGCTGCTGCCAGCCGGTGGTGTCGATAACCTGGGCGATCGAGGCGCCCTCGTCCCGGCACAGCAGGGCGAGGACCGTCGCCCGCTTGGTGCCGGTGCGGGGCGGGCGCGGCGCCCCAGTGTCACGGGCTGGACGCGCTGAACGCGCAGGCGGGGCGGCGAGCGCTTCCCGCAGGGCGGCGATGGCCGCGTCCATGCCCTCGCGCTCGGGCCCGTCCCACGTGGCCGCAAGACTTGCCGCAGCCATCCGCAGGGCAGCCGCGCGGCCGTTGGCGCCGTGCCGAGGCACAGGTGGGCGCTGAGGTGCCTGGGCGGCTTCGTCGCTGCTGGATGGCGGCGGAGGCGGAAACGCCGCCAGTGAGTCTCCCTGACCCGCCATGGGGAAGAGGGCCACGTCGGGTCGGGCGCCGCAGACCGATGCCGTCATCGGCTCCTCCCCACCCGCGGCGTCGGCGCCGAGCCCCACGCCGGCGTCGAGCGCGGCCTGGGCGAGCGCCTGCGCCGCATCATGCTCGGCCACGCTCATCCCGCCGAGTTCCACTTCGTCCACCGCCGTGGCCATCTCCAGCTCGACATCGATGGCGCGCAGCCCCGCGTCGGTGATGCGCAGCAGCCCGGTCTGGCCGTCGATCTGCCAGGCATCCCGTGCGTTGTAGGCACTGGCGTGTTCATCGCTGACGAACCCCTGCTTGAGCAGCGACTTCGCCACCGTCTGCCGGGCCGCGGCGGGTAGGCGCTCGGGCGGGATGGCCAGCCGGTCAGCGCGCTGGCTGGCCTGGCTAAGGATGCTGCGCTGGGTGTCGGATAGCTTCGTCATCGTCGGGCTCCGGTTCCGCACCCGATGATCCGGGTGCTATTAGCCCGAGCCCCGCGATCTCATCCTCGGCGGGGCGTCGCGGTGCTCTCCGCGCTCCCGACCATTCGCTCTGAAGCAGTGCGAAGCCAAGCGAAGGTCGGGATCATCTTGTTGCTTTCTGTGGCCTGCACGCAGATCGGCATCGTGGGGTTCGACGGGCAGATCGAGTTCGAGGCATTAAGGCTCTATGGGCTGCCGGAGGCGGCACCGGCGCTGCTCTGCGGCACGCCCGCGTTGCCGCAGAGCAGCGGGAGTTTGCGGCGGAGATGTCCTGGGATATGCCGAGCCTCGCACCTAGTGCGACCAGCCTGCTCGACGTCACGGTGCCCAGCGCGCGGCAGGGGGACATCGCCCATGCGGCGCTCGCCTCGCCGACGCGCTTCATCGAGCTCGACGCTTTCGCCTGGTCGAACAACACCGTGCGCGTCATGGCCCGCAACATCTCGCCGACGGCGACATTCGATCTCGGCGCGGCGACGCTGTCGGTGACGACAAAAAAACGACGCCTTCCGTGACGTTCCCACTCGCACCAACTATCTACGATCGCCGCCCGCCTCCAGGTCACGCAGCTCCGCGCGCGCGGCGTCAACGATCTCGGGCTGCCCCGACCGACGCCCCTCGGTCTGCGCTGCCATGAGCCAACGCCGCGCCTCTGCGTCCTCACCGCGCCGGGAAGCACCGCGGCCCGCGCGCAGCCACAGATCTGCAGCCGCGGCGCCATCCCCGGCCCGGTGCGCCGCCTCGGCCTGGATCGCGAGCGCCCGGCTCAGACCCCGGTAGTCCATCGCGTCGCGCCGCGCCTCGGCCGCCGCCGCCGCCGCGTCCCGGGCGCCCGTCACGTCGCCGGCTGCCAGCGCGGTCAGTGCTTCCAGCTCCCTCGCGTCTGCCTGAAATGCTCCTTCCGGCGAGGTGCCGAGCGACTGCCGTGCCGAAGCCAGGCCGTCCCGGTCCCCTCGTGCCGCGGCCACGAGCCCCCGCAGGAAGATCGCCCGCCGGAGCGCGTCGACATCGTCGCCAGCGGTATCGGCAGCCCTACCGGCTGCGGCACTCGCGCCGGCATTGTCGCCCAGGCGGTAGAGGGCCACAGCCTCCGCCAAGCTCAGCGCGGCCGGTGCGGGCACGGCCCGGCGCCCGAGTTCGACGCGTGTCGCGCGTGCCACCTCGAGAGCCTCGCGCGGGCGACCGCGGTCGAGCTCCGCGGCCGCCAGCCCGGTGGCTGCGTCAGCGATCGCCTCCGCATCGTCCCGCTCGCGCGCGCGTGCAAGCGCCTGTCCATAGAGCCGCGCCGCCTCGATCGGTCGGTCGAGTTCCAGCGCGAGGCGCCCTGCCCGCGCATTGCGCGCCAACGTCTCGTCCTGCGACGGCGCAGGTGGCACGGCGGAGCCGCCACAGGCGGCAACCGCGAGCACCGCAAGGATGCCGGCCAGCCTCACGGTCGCAACCGCTCCGACGGCGGCCGCCGCGGTTCGGGCGGGGGCGGTCCGCCACCCCCCAGCAGCCAAAGCCCCCGCAACTGGGTCAACAGCAGCTCGAGTTCGCGCGTCGTCTGCTGCGTCTGCGTCAGCAGCGCCGGC
Source organism: Neoroseomonas soli (assembly GCF_018129065.1). Lineage (GTDB taxonomy): Bacteria > Pseudomonadota > Alphaproteobacteria > Acetobacterales > Acetobacteraceae > Neoroseomonas > Neoroseomonas soli. Next base: position 78,430 of record NZ_JAAEDM010000008.1, read on the forward strand.
AGGTTGGCGGCGCCTTCCTCCACGTTACGCAGAGTCTGCGGCAGTCGCGGCGTCGCGCGGGCAATATCGCGCGTCGCCTGCTGCAGGCTCGCGACCGTCTGGTCCACGCGGCGGATCAGTGCCGGAATGCCGGAACTTCCCGAGCCTGCCTCGCCGACCAAGCGGCTCGCCTGTTCCGCCACGCCGTCCAAGCGTTCGACCAGGCGGGCCATGGCCTGGATGATCGTGGCGACATCCGTTGCCGCCCCCTCCACCGTGCGCGCCAGCGCGTCGCTCGTGACCAGCCTGCCGATGGAACCCTCGCCCCGTTCGACGCGGTCGAACAGTTCCGCGACGGAATGCGCTGCGCGCTGCAGGTCGTCCAGGAGCGGGAAGACCCGCCGCTGCACCTCGTCCAGCATGGCGCCGACCGTCTCCGTCGGTGCGCGTTCGCTGGTTGCCTCGATCAATGCGAAGGACCAGTCAAGCGGCGGCCCGGTGCCCTGCAGTACGTCGAGATAGGCCGCGCCGGCGACGCCGAAGCGGCGCCGGATGACAGCCGCGGAATCGCGGCGGATGAAGGGGCGTGCCTGCTCCTCCACGTCGACCTCCGCCATGATGCGCTGGTTCGGCTCGAAGGTGATGCGGCGAACCGTGCCGGCCCTGGTGCCCAGCACTTCCATCTCCGAGCCGACCGACAGGCCCGAGACACCCTGGGCCGGAAGCAGGACACGCAGCGTCGCCGTCGTGCGCATCCAATCGCGCAGCACGCCGACATGCAGCACCCCGGCGACAAAGGCCGCCACCGCCAGCAGGACGAGCAGCCCTACCCATTCGTCGGCGTTGCGCAGGCCGAAGCGGCGCGAGGATGGGCGCGGCGCCGTCATGGGCGCGCCCGTCCGCGACGGAAGCCACGGTCGCTCAGCACTAGGCGCTGGCTGCTTGGCGGGCTGGAATCGCCCCAGAACATGGCGTTCGAGGTCATCCAGAGGCACGCTGCGCCGCGCGCGCGCGCGGCGGCAACGGCGTCGCGCAACGGCGCGGCCAGGTCGGGAACGCGCCCCTGCTGCAGCGGATCCTCAAGCAGGACCAGCATTGGCTCGCCGAGGAAGGCCCGCACGCAGGCCGCCCGCGCGAGGTCTGCGACCGGCGCCGAGGTTGGTCGCTCGAGCGGCAGTCCGGGCAGCCCGAACGCATGCGCAAGGGCCGCCGCCCGATCGCGCAGCTCGGGCTCCGGGGTGCGGGTGTGATGCAGCAGGGGCAGCAGGATGTTCTCCGCGAGCGAGAGATACGGGATCCATCCGCCGTTGTGGAAGACGCGCCCGATGCGTCCCCGCAGTGCATCGGCGATGTCATCGGGCTGGCGCGACCAGTCGTAGCCGAGAAAGGTGACCTGCCCTTCCGCGGCCAGATCAAGGCCGCTCGCGAGGTCGGCGCAGCGGGCCGCGCGGCTAGGTTCAGGCGCGAGGACGAGGGCGAGTTCTCCGGCTTCGAGGCGTAGGTCGAGGACGATCCCGTCCTCGGTCATCCCGAGGTCGCGTGCGGCCTCCATCGCCAGCACGGGGGGGCGTCCCGACGTGCCGCTCACGCCGCCAGGCTCAGCAGGCCGGAGGTGAGCAGCACGGCGAGGACGCCGCGCAGGAAGCCGCGCGGCAGCAGCGTGGTGAGGCTGTCGCCGCGTTCCGCCGAAAGTCCTGTCAGCACGGCGGAGAGCCCGACCAGCGCCCCGATTGCCAGCAGCTTGCCCGGGAAGAGCAGGAAGTCGCGTGGTCCCATCGCGTGCAGCACGGCATCGAGGAAGCCGGGCAGGGAGAGTCGCACAACGCCGAGCAGGCTGCCGCTGACGAAGCCGGTCAGCAGAGCGACCAGCACGAAGACGACGCCGAGCGTGAAGCACCCTACGGCGAAGGCGAGCACCCGGGGCAACACCAGCACGCGGAAGGGATCGAGCCCCATGCCGCGCAGCGCGTGGACCTGCCCGGCAGTCTGCATGGTGCCGAGCTCGACTATCGCGACCATGCCGCTGCGCCCCAGCAGCAGGAAGCCGACCAGCACCGGCGCGACCTCCCGCACGAGGACGGTGACGATCACCCGCCCGACCAGCCCCTCCTGCCCGGCTTGACCCAGCCAGTAGATCGCCTGGTAGACGAGGGCGAAGCCGACCAGCACGCCGGTCACGAGGATGGTGGGCAGGCCACCGCCCGTGGTCCGCACCAAGATCCACCGGAACTCAGCGCGGACCGTTCGCCGCCAGGTATGCACCTGGAGTGTCTCCCGCAGGATGCCGGCTGCGAGGGCGGCCATTGTCAGCGCGTAGCCGAAGCGGACGCGCACCGGGCGACCGATGCGGGCAAGCCAGGAGGGAGCCTCGGCAACGTCGGTCATGCCTGCCCCGCCAGGATGAAGAAACGCATCTCGCCGACGCGCGGCAGGTAGAAGGAGCCGCGCGGGCGGAACATGAAGTCCCGGCGCAGCGCCTCGTAGAGCGGTTCGCTTGCCTGGATCCCCCCGGCGGGGGCTGTCTCGGCAAGGTGGTCCGCCGTGCGCACCGCATCGCCCCAGAGGTTAAAGAAGCGCGGGCCCCGTCCGACGCTGCTGCCGATCGCGACGCCGAGGTCAAGGCCGATGCGGAATGCGGGCGGCTGTCGCGCCTCCTCGAAAAGGGCCTCGCAGCGGTCGCGCAGATCAAGCGCAGCGGCGGCAATGCGGCGCGCGGCCGGCACACCAGCTTCCTCGCGCGTGAAGCCCGCGGCAGCGAAGACCTCCTCGCCTGTCAGCCGCGCGTAGGGCAGGCCGTGCGCCGTCGCGACCTCCTGCAAGAGCCCAGCGATGATGTCGGCGATGGGCGTGCCGGGCGGGCCGGCGCGGCCGAGCGCCACGGGGTCGGTGAAGCGCAGCGCCATCACCGCGACGCCGGGCAGCACCTCGGCGGCGACCTCCTCGGCTCCGAAGTGCAGCAGCGCGCCATCGGACAGGCCGGCGCGGGCGGGTTCGGGGGCAGTGCCGGGAGTCTCGGGAGCAGAGACCGGCGCCGGGGTGGCCACACGGCCGCGCAGCCGTAACGCCACCATGTTCGCGACCGCTCGGGCGAAGTCGGTGGCGGCCGGAGTCTCCTCCGGCACGTCCTCGAGCAGAACGGTGCCAAGGACTGTCTCGCCAATCTCCACGGGCACGGCGATCAGTGCCCGGCTGCCGAAGCCATGCATCCAGGAGCGGTGCAGTTCCGCCGTCGCGGGTTCGAATGCCGCATCCGCCACCTCAATCACGTCGCGCGTACCAAGGCGTCGGAACAGGGCAGGCATCTCGCGCCGGTGCAACTCGATGTCAGCCAAATGGCCGTTCGCCTCGCGTTCGAACACGTCCACGCAGTGCAGGGCGACATTGCCGGGCAGCAGCCGCCAGATGCTCGCGCGCCGGGCTCCGGTGGCATGGGCGAGGGCTTCCGTCAGGGAGCGCGGGGCTGTCTCGCTATCAGGATCGAAGAGGCTGGCGTTCGCGGCGAGCGTCGCGAAGGCGCGGCTCTGCGCCTCGACCGCGCGGGATCGGTGCAGCACCTGCCGCGCCGCTCTGTCCGCACGCAGCCCCTGTCGTGCCAACAGGACGCCGAGCAGACCGGCGAGCGCCACGACACCGAGCGACATGACGAGCACATTCTGGTTGCTCGCGGTAACGAAGCCAGTGAAGTCGGACTCCGGTGCGGTGATCAGCACGCGCCAGCCACGCCCGGCTGAAGCCAGTTCGCTGGCTAGCAGGATGTAACGCGTGCCGTTGACATCTTCCACCCGGCGCACCTCCGAGGCGAGGCGCAAATGGTCGAAGGCGCGGGTGAGGAGCGGATCCCCGAGTTCGTCGAGGCGCACCGGGACTAGGCTACCATCCTGCTCCCGCAGCACGCGCGACGGGTCGGGATGCGCGACGAGGTACCCTTGTTGGTCGAGGATCATGGCCCGACCCGAGCGTCCGACGCGCAGGCCGGAGAGGAAGTGCGACAGCGCGGCGAGTTCGATGTCGAGGCCGATTGCCCCGGGCGATCCCTGCCAGGTGGCGGGCAGCGAGGCAGTGAGCCCGGGCGTACGCGCGGTGAAGAAGACGTAGGCGTCGGTCCAGGACAGGCCATTCGCCGCGATCGCGCCGCGATACCAGGGGCGCGTGCGCGGGTCGAAGGTGTCGGCGGGATCTTCGGCCGTGCCCGTCACCAAGCCGTCGGCGTCCCGGCGCAGGAAGGTCACGCGCCGCGCGCCGGGTGTGTTGACGATGGTCTTGGTCTCGGCGCCGCCATCCGGCAGGCGACGAACGAAGAGGTAGTTGCCCTGTGCGTCCCCGGCGCCGGCCAGAGCAACCTGCGGCAGCACCCGCAGGACGGAGGCGGCGCTGCGTTCGAAGACGAGCCGGCCCTGCTCGCTGGAGATGGGAAGCGCCGAGACGTCGCGCGCGATGCGGGCGGCGCGATCGACCGGGCCGAGGAAGGCGTTCACCTCCTCCTCCACGCGCTGTTCGAGGGTCTCGAAAAGGTCGGACGAGAGGTCGAGTGCGCCGCGCCGGTTAGCGTCGTGGGCGTAGAACGCGATGCCGAGGATGGCGCCCGCGATGAGAAGGACGCCGGCCGCGGGCACTGCGATGCGCACCAACCGCCTGCGGGTACGCCGTCTGCGGCCCGCGGGATCGAAGGACACATCGAGTACCGGCTCGTCGGCCAACTGCGCTTCCTCCCAACCCCTCCCACCCACCAAGAGGAGAACAAGTGCCGTCGTGGCGCAATCGCAATTGCCACCGATCGCGCTCTGTTCTCGGCTTGGCGCACGGCGTGTCCGGGATCGGCGTTGTACAGCGCGCCTAGTGCGCGCACGAGGCCATGATGCGAGGTGGGAGGTGCAGTTCCGTCCAGTAGGAAACCTGTAGTTTGGCGCCGGGCGGGTCGCAGACTGCCGTCGGCGGGTCACGTTGGGTCCAATCTGACGGAAGCGCATGCAGCGCTCTACCGGAGGGCGTCCACGGCTCAACGGGTGAAGCGCGGCCTTGCTCCGGAACCCTGTGCGATCGGCTTCCCGGATCGAGACTTCGAATGTGCCCGCTACGCCAGACAACGATGCTTGGCCCATCCCGCTGATTTCCCTTGCGCGTGAGGCCGGCTGAGTAGGAACGTCAGGCCACGATACACACGCGCAATGAACGGCCAGTGGTGGGGTAGATCAGGGAGGTTGAACGTCCGCGTGGAACGGGCCCGCTCGGTGTCTGCGCGCTCGAGGGGCAGGCCTTCCTGCAAGGATAGCTACTAGCGTTGCGCGCGCGGCGCCTGCGGCATCGATCGGGATGGACTCTCTGCATTGGGAGCAACTGCATGACAGGGCCCGGCAGCATCTCCGAGCCGATCGCCGGCGCGACGCGGCAAACCGCCTTCGTTGGTCAGAGCGTGACCCTTGAACACGAGATCAGACCCCAGGGGTTCGATCTGGCCACGGCGTTGTTCGGCTTCTCGGACGCAAGACCTGGCGAATTGTCGAGTCAGGCCGCCGCCCTGCTGCTGCACGGCCTGATCCTTGATTTCACGGCAAGGGGGCTTCCCGGACCGGGCGCCGACATACTGGGGCAAGATTTCGTGATCATCGCGCCGCCGGTGCCCGGCGAACGCATCGAGGCAACCGGCACCATCGTGGCGCGACCGGACAGCGAGACGGCGCTCATCGCCATCCTGCTGACCGTGCCTCGCGGACCGCTGGCCGAGGCGAAGGTCACCGTGCGTCTGCCCGAAGCGCCGGTTACGCGCCAGCCCGGGGCGCGTCCCGACATCCAACTGCACACGCACCGGCACCTCACCGCGCTGATGGCGCGCAGCGCCGAACTGCCGGCCCTGACGGCCGCCGTCGCCTGGCCCTGCGACCGCGACAGCCTCCTCGGCCCCATCCAGGCGGCCCGGCGGGGCGCGCTACAGCCGATTCTGGTTGGGCCACGCGCTTTGATCGAGGAGACCGCGACCAAGGCGGGCGAGACGCTGACCGGTTGCGAGATCGTCGAAGCCGCGACGCCACAGGAGGCTGCCGCGATCGCGGTGCGGCTGTGCCGCGAGGGGCGCGCGGCTAGCCTCATGAAGGGCAGCCTGCACACGGATGAGCTGATGTCCGCCGCCGTGGCACGCGAAGGCGGGCTCCGGACGAGCCGCCGTCTCAGCCACGTCTTCGCCATGGATGTGCCGAGCTACCCGAAGCCGCTCTTCATCACCGATGCGGCCATCAACATCGCGCCCGACCTCAAGACCAAGGTCGACATCGTGCAGAATGCGGTGGATCTGCTCCACGCGCTCGGGGTGGAGAACCCGAAGGTCGCCATCCTCTCCGCCGTCGAGACGGTGAACCCGCAGATCCCGAGCACCCTGGATGCCGCGGCCCTTTGCAAAATGGCCGACCGTGGGCAGATCACGGGCGCGACGCTGGATGGCCCGCTCGCCTTCGACAACGCGATCAGCAAGGCCGCCGCGGCGGTGAAGAAGATCGCATCCGCCGTTGCCGGCGATGCGGACATCCTGCTGGCACCCGACCTCGAGGCGGGGAACATGATCGCGAAGCAGCTGAGCTACCTCGCGAATGCCGACAGCGCCGGCATCGTGCTCGGCGCGCGCGTCCCGATCATCCTCACCAGTCGCGCCGACAGCGTGGAGTCACGCCTCGCGTCGATCGCTTTGGCCCAGGTCAGCACGGGGAATGAAGACCGCAAATCGTGAGTCGCGCCGGCTGCCGGTCGTGGGGCCGGCATCCGAGACAGACAAGAAGAATGGTGGAGGAAACGATCATGAACGACCTCGGTGTCCAGCCCTCCGGATCTGGCGAAGCGCGGTGCTGGCGCGGCTTCGAAAGTGGCCCCTGGCAGCGGACGATCGATGTCCGTGACTTCATCGTCAGGAACCTCACGCCCTACGAGGGAGACGAAGGCTTCCTGGTCGCGCCGAGCGCACGCACACAGGCCGTCTGGGCAAAGCTGCAACCCTACTTCCAGGAGGAACAGCAAAAGGGCGTCCTGGATGTCGACGCCACGGCTCCCTCCAGCATGCTCGCGCACGCGCCCGGGTGGATCGACCGCGACAGCGAGGTGATCGTCGGCCTGCAGACCGACAAGCCCTTCAAGCGCGCGATCTTCCCGGCCGGGGGGCTGCGGATGGTCGAGGCGGGCCTCGAGGCGGCGGGGTTCGCGGCGGACCCGACCGTCCACGAGATCTTCACCAAGTACCGAAAGACCCACAACGACGGCGTCTTCGATGCGTATACGCCGGAGATCATGCGATGCCGGACGTCCGGCATCATCACCGGCCTGCCGGATGCCTATGGCCGCGGGCGCATCATCGGCGACTACCCGCGCGTCGCGCTCTACGGCACGGACCGCCTGCTGGAGGTGAAGCGCCAGGAGCGCGCCCAGCTCGACGACATGTGGCCGACCGACGAGATCATCCGGCAGCGCGAGGAACTGGCGGAGCAGATGCGCGCCCTCGCCGACCTTGCCGAGATGGCCAAGCGCTATGGCTGCGATATCACCCGCCCCGCCGAGACGGGACAGGAGGCCGTGCAGTGGACCTACTTCGCCTACCTCGGCGCCATCAAGGAAGCCAACGGCGCGGCGATGTCGGTCGGCCGCATCTCCACCTTCCTTGACGTCTTCATCGAGCGCGACCTACGCGAAGGAACGTTGGACGAGGCCGGTGCGCAGGAACTGATCGACCAGCTCGTGCAGAAGCTGCGCATCGTGCGCTTCCTGCGGACGCCGGAATACGACGCGCTGTTCAGCGGCGACCCGTATTGGGCGACAGAATGCGTCGGCGGCATGGACATGAACGGGCGGACGATGGTCACCCGCACCAGCTATCGGCTGCTGCACACGCTGACCAATCTCGGCCCCGCGCCGGAGCCGAACATCACGGTGCTTTGGTCGAAGCACCTGCCCGCCCCCTTCAAGCGTTATTGCATCAAGATCAGCCGCGACACCTCCTCCCTGCAGTACGAGAACGACGACCTGATGCGGCCCTATTGGGGCGACGATTACGGCATCGCCTGCTGCGTCTCGGCCATGCGGCTCGGCAAGCAGATGCAGTTCTTCGGCGCGCGGGTGAACCTCGCCAAATGCATGCTCTACGCCATCAATGGCGGGCGGGACGAGGTAAGCGGAGAACAGATTGCCCCGACCTCGGCGCCGATCACAGCCGAGGTACTCGACTATGACGAGGTCTTCGCGAAATTCGACGCATCCATGGAGTGGCTCGCTCGCACCTATGTGCACGCGATGAACTGCATCCACTACATGCACGACAAGTACTTCTATGAGCGGCTGGAGATGGCGCTGCACGATCGCGACATCCTGCGCACGATGGCCTTCGGCATCGCTGGCCTTTCGGTCGTGGCGGACAGCCTTTCCGCCATCAGGCACGCGAAGGTGCATGTCATCCGCGACGACACCGGCCTCGCCGTGGACTACCGGATCGAAGGCGAGTTCCCGAAATACGGCAATGCCGACAGCCGGGTGGATGACATCGCGGTGGATCTGGTGTCCCGCTTCATGGCGAAGATCCGCAAGCACCCGACCTATCGCGATGCGGTCCATACCCAGTCGGTGCTGACCATCACTTCCAACGTCGTCTACGGAAAGGCCACCGGCAATACGCCGGACGGCCGGCGCAAGGGCGAACCCTTCGCGCCCGGCGCCAACCCGATGCACGGCCGGGACGACCATGGCTGGCTCGCGTCCTGCATCTCGGTCGCACGCCTGCCCTATGCCGATGCGCAGGACGGCATCAGCTACACCGTCTCGGTCGCGCCGACCATGGCGCGGCGCGACGAGGCGGCGGCGCTGGACAACGCCGTCAACGCCTTCGACATGTATTTCGGCCAGGGCGGCTTCCACATGAACCTCAACGTCCTCTCGAAGGAGACGCTGGAGGACGCGATGGAGCACCCGGAGAAGTATCCGCAGTTGACCATCCGGGTGTCCGGCTACGCGGTGAACTTCGTGCGGCTGACGCGCGAACAGCAGCTCGACGTCATCCGCCGCACCTTCCACGCCTCCTACTGAGGGCGCGGTCATGCGCGAAGTCGAAGGGATGGTGAAGGTAGGCAGCCGCTACGACCTTCGCACCAACCAGGCCCCCGATGCCCCCGAAACCGAGGGCTTCGAGGGCCCGAAAGAATCCCATGGCTGGGTGCATTCCTACGAGACCGGCTCCACCGTGGACGGGCCGGGCGTGCGCCTCATGCTGTTCATGTCGGGCTGCTTCCTGCGCTGCCAGTACTGCCACAACCCCGACACCTGGAAGCTGAAGGACGGCACGCTGATCGAGCTGTCCCACGCCATCCGGCGCCTGCACGACTTCGCGCCGGCGCTCCGGGCAATGGGCGGCGGGCTGACCATCTCGGGCGGGGAGCCACTGGTGCAGATCGGCTTCACCCACGGCCTTTTCGCCGCGGCGAAGTCGATGGGGCTGCACACGGCGCTCGACACCTCGGGCTTCCTCGGCCATCGCGCCGATGACGACTACCTGCAGAACGTCGACCTGGTGATTCTCGACATCAAGAGCGGCGATGCGGACACCTACCGCAAGGTGACCGGGGTTGAGCTGGCGCCCACGCTGCGCTTCGCCGAGCGCCTGGCTGCAATGAACAAGGCCGTCTGGGTGCGCTTCGTGCTGGTGCCGGGCCTGACGGACGCGCCGGACAACATCCGCAAGGTGGCGGAGTTCGTCGCGCCCATGAAAAACGTCGAATGGGTGGAGGTGCTGCCCTTCCACCAGATGGGCGCATTCAAGTGGAAGGCGCTCGGGCTCGACTACAAGCTCAACGACACACCGACACCGACCCATGAACAGGTGCAGGCGGCGCTCGAGATCTTCCGCGCCGCCGGCTGCAAAGCACGCTGACCCAGGGGGAACGACCGGAATGATGACCTTCGTCAGCGACCTCATCGGCACGCAGCCGATCCTTGCAATCTTCCTGGCGGTCGGGCTCGGCTATGCCGTCGGGCAGATCAACATCCTCGGCTTCTCGCTCGGCATTGGGGCGGTGCTGTTTGTCGGTCTGTTCCTTGGCGCCATCGCGCCCAAGGCACAGGTCGCCGGGCCGATTGGTCTCATTGGGCTGATCATGTTCCTCTACGGTATCGGCATCCTCTATGGGCGTCAGTTCTTCGAGGGCCTGACAGGGCCGGGACGCATCTACAACCTGCTCGCCCTCGTCGCCGTCGTGGCCGGGCTACTGGTCGCGCTGTTCTTCGGCTGGGTCTTCGGCGTGAGGCTCGGCCACACGCTCGGCCTCTTCGCCGGCTCAATGACCAGCACGGCGACGCTGCAGGCCGCGCTCGACGCGATGAAGAACAACGAACCCTCCATCGGCTACTCGGTCGCCTATCCATTCGGCGTCATCGGACCGATCCTCTGCTTCTACTTCCTGACCCGGAAGGTGAAGCCTACTTTCCCGCCCAAGCCAGCCCGCTTCCACATGGGCGAGATCACGATCGAACGCCTGCCCGAGGACGGCGGCACGCTCGGCAAGCTGATGGCGCTGCTGCCCGAGGGCGTTCAGGTCGCGACTGTGCGGCAGGAACACCACAACCGCCTGCCGGACGCGGCCCTTGAATTGCACGTCGGCGACGCGCTGATGATTGCCACGGACCGCGCGGAGGCCATTCAAGAGACCGCCACACTGCTGGGCCGGCTCGACCCAGGGCGGATCGCCAAGGACCGGGCGGACCTGTCATACCAGCGTTTCTTCGTCTCCAAGGCGGCGCTGACGGGGCGCAAGCTGGACGAGATTCAGATGCCCGCGGGCACCGAGATCCGCATCCTCCATGTCCGTCGCTACGATGTGGATCTGGTCCCGTCGCCGGACCTGATGCTCGAGATCGGCGATCGCGTCGGCGTGCTGGTTCCGACGGACCAGATTGCCAAGGCGCGCACGCATTTCGGTGACACGGAGAAGTCAGCCGCAGAGTTCTCTTACGTCTCGGTCGGCTTCGGCATGGTGCTCGGTGTCCTCCTGGGCCTGGTGCCGATCCCCGTGCCAGGGGTCGGCACGGTCACGCTGGGCATCGGCGGCGGTCCGCTCATCGTGGCGCTCATCCTCGGGCGGCTGCGGCGCACCGGGCCGATCTCCTGGGTCATGCCGCTGCCGGCCAACATCGTGCTGCGCAACTTCGGCCTGACGCTGTTCCTGGCGGCGGTCGGTATCAATTCGGGCCAGGCCTTCGTCACCACCGTCGCCTCGCAGGGGCCGTTGCTGCTGATCATCGGCGGGCTGGTGCTGCTGACCACCGTGGCCATTGTGCTGGGGGTGGGTCTCTACGTGTTGAAGCTGCCCTACGACGACCTGCTCGGGGTCGCCTCCGGCGCCACCGGCAATCCCGCGATCCTCGTCTACGCAACGCGCATGGCGCCGACCGAGCGGCCGGACATTGGCTACGCGATGATCTTCCCCTCGGCGACCATCGTGAAGGTCATTGCGGTGCAGATCATCGGACTGATCGCGCTGGGCGGCTGAACGCGCGTGCCGGACACACGCCCGGCAGCGCTGGCGGGGATCGAGGGCCGCCTGCCGCCGGAGATCGCCGCCAAGGCGGAAGCCGACGGCGCCGCCAAGGCGGGGCAGGACAGCATCACGCTGCTGACGCTGGGCGTCCTCGGCGGCGCGTTCATCGCGTTCGGAGCGATCTTTTCGAACATCGCCCTCACGGGAGCGGAGGGTGCGTTGCCCTTCGGTTTGGCACGCGTCGTGGCGGGCCTCGTCTTCGCGCTCGGCCTGGCGCTGGTACTCCTGGGCGGGGCGCAGATCTTCACCGGTGACGTGCTGATGGTGATGGCCTGGGCGAGCGGACGGCTCGGGCTGCTGCGCGTGCTGCGCGCCTGGGCGCTGGTCTGGCTGGGCAATCTGGCGGGTGCGGTCGGCACCGCCGTGCTCGTCATCTTGGCGGAGCACCACCTGTTCGGCGGCGGCCAGGTCGGCCTCACGGCGCTGCGCACGGCAGAGACCAAGGCGGCACTGCCCTTCGGCCGCGCCTTCCTCCTCGGAGTGCTCTGCAACACGCTGGTCTGCATGGCGGTATGGCTCTCGCTATCGAGCCGCCTGCCGGCGCATCGCCTGCTCGTCGTCGTCCTGCCGATCGCGGCTTTCGTCGCCGCAGGCTTCGAGCACGCGGTCGCGAACATGTACTTCATCCCCTTCGGCCTCCTGATCAAGGCAACCGCAGCGGAGGGCTTCTGGCAGGCCATACGGGTCGACCCCGCACTCTTCGCCGCGCTGGACATATTCGGCGCTGCCCGGAACCTCATGGCCGTGACGCTCGGCAATATCGTGGGCGGCGCGGTCCTGGTGGCGGGCGTCTACTGGCTGCTTTACCGGCGCAGGATGAACGACCGGCATTGAAGAGTACTCACTCCGACCCGGCCTCGAGCACGAGTGTACCGTTGCTGATCCGCGCCGAGATGCGCGCGCGATCGAGTTGCGCAGTACCGCCCGGCCCTACCTCGATGGCGGTCGCTGTCTCCGGTCGCCGCAGCAGGATTCGCGCCCGATTGGCGTCCAAGCCTTCGGGCAGAGGCACGTCCGCTCGGCCTGGAACGGCGAGGTCGGCCTCCGGCAGTTCGACCTCGCGTGCCTGCTCTTGTCTCCGGACCGTGATCGCGACGGTGCCGGAGACCCATCCACGCCAGCGATCAATGATGGAGCCGCTGCGCAGGGTGAAGGTGGCTGTTACCGTGCGGGTCTGTGGCACGTATGCAACCCGCACTGCGGACGCATTGGCGGCGCTGCGTACGCGGAAGGTCGCGGAGACGAATTCCTCTGCGGACGCCAGCCTGTAGACCGTGCGCTCGAAAGCCCTGCCCTGCGGTACTAGCCCGTGCTCACCGAAGGAGGCGGAGAGGTCTGCCTCGCGCACGTCCTCCGTTTCCATTGGCGGCAAACGCAGCGTGACCTGCAGGCGCTCTCGTCGCGGGCCGGGCGTCGCTGGCGCCGGGACGGCCTCCGACATCACCCGGATCACCATCCGGGCGCGATCTGTTGCATGCTGCCCGCGGAGCATCACCGTGACCGAGAGAAGATGGAGGCCAGGCCGCTCGACGCGCATCCGTTGGCAGGCGGACAGCCGCAACGTCGATGTGTCCTGGTTGGCAAAATCCTCTGGTGATTGGCATGGTAGCGTCGAGTCGATCGGGCCGGAGCGGGTGCCGCCCGCCGGGCCGACCACGCTCCAGGTCGCATAGTCGGCGCCCGGCGCATCTATGCGGCATGCAACGGTGCTGCCAGCGGCAAACTCAATGACGGGCACGACAGAGCCGAGGTCGGAAGCCAGAGCGACGGCGGCGGCCCCATGCCCGCCTTCGGCCTCGCAAAGGAGCGCTTGCACGACTGGCGGGTAGCCGGCGCTGACCAGGCCCAGCGCATATTGCACCCCGACGACCGCGACGCCCCCGGCAAAGGCAGCACCGGAAGCGATGCCCAGCGAGCGGAGCGCACTTCGGCGGCGCCGTTGATCCTGATCAGATCGTGTCGTTGGCGCCATCGCCGCACATTCTCATCCGTTCCATTTTGGGGCAGACGCCGTGCCGAGGGAACATCTTCCGCAGGCGCGCTCTCGACGTCCACCACGCCCTACTCCGTGCTTCTCAAAGATTGAACCGCGACAAGCGCCTGGACGGCCGACCCCAGGCGAATTGCGGGACGCTCAACAAGCCCGGGTGCACGCTGTCCGCCGGGCGATACGTCCCAGAGAATTTCGTTCCCGGGTTCCCACCGCTGCTCCATTTTTTCCGCAGATTTCCGCCAGTTTGCACCCGATGGGCTCCATCGGGCGCGCGGTGTTTTCGGGCGTTCGGTTGGGCACCATCTGGGCAGTCCGGGGCGTTCGCGCGACGGCCGCATGATGGTTCCTCGATGAGGACCGGACGCCACGCATGACGGCCCTGACCACGCTGGCCGCCGACGGGTCGAACACCGATCCGGCGCCACGTCCCCGGCACCCACCCTTGCGATCATGAGGTCATCCGACGCTGTCCCTCGACGCATCGAGGAGGGCTGGGGCTGATGCACAGCCCCAGCCCTGATCATCCTCGACGCGCGGATCGCCGTTTGGCGACCTCGGCTTTCCTCGCGGCCTTTCGTGCCGCAAGGACGTCGGCGGGGATTCCCGGCGACGGCTTCAGGGTCGCGGTCGTTGGCCTCAGGCCACGTTCACGCATGGCCTGAACGCGCCGCTCGACTTCCTCCGGCGGGAGATCCGGATGCGTCTCGTTGAGACGGGTTCGGGCGGCACGGATGGCCTCCTCAAGAGTGCTTTTGGCGGCTTCATGCTTGTCGTCGTGCTCCATCCGCCGGAGCTTTCTGCGTATGCGCTGCTCATGGGTGCGGAACTCGTCCATGGACTTATATCTCCGGCCGCGAGGCGCACGAGTTCCGGGTGCGCGCCATGGCCCGCAGTGGCGCGGTGTCCGGCTGGCGGCAGGCCCTCGTACGGCCGCGGTGACGACGCCCACCGCAAGTGCCATCGCCGGCGGCATCCGCCTCTCCGGCGGCGTCCCGCCCGATGCCGTGCGGCTGCAGGTGTTCGAGGCCAGCTCAAGCAGCCTCGCCGCGGCGACGAAGCTGCCCAGCGAGCCGACCAGCCTCTGCTGGGACCGGACCGGCCTGACCACCGGCGACACCCGCTGGTACTGGCTGCGCGCCATCTCGGCCGAGGGCAACGTCTCGGCCCTGGCCGGGCCGGTGACAGCGACTGCGCTATGACCCGTAGCCCTTCCTCCGTCGAGGTGCCGGCAGCCTGGCCTGACCAAACGCGCAGGTCGCCACATCCAGACAGCCAGTTGCATCGATCCGGGCTTCTCCAGCGTCTCGGCGTCACCATCTAGAACGATGGTGGCGTTTGCGCCGCATGCGCGGAGATAAGCCCCATCGGCAGACATCCAATCGCGCGCGGCCGAGAGATGCACGGCTCTCGATCTCACCGATGGGCCACCGCATGAGAATTCCCTCGTCGAGGTGCGACCGATGACAACCTTTATGGCGCGCCCGACCTTCGAGCGCCTCACACAACTCCGCCGGCAGCTCGTCGATCAGGGATTTGCGTCGGCGACTTCAGATCAGGCAGGCGTCGCAGGACTCTTTCTCCCGTGGTCCGGCCACCAGCTCGCCGCGAGGCACGGCATCTATTGGGTCGGCGCCGGCACCGACGGTTCCTACGGCGCGGACCGCGAGCAGACATACGAGGCCTGCCACGAGAGGGCTGCCCGGCTTTGCGATCGTGGGCCGCACGCTCTGGCGCATACGCCGGTGTGGCTGTTCCTGGACCGGCTGACGCGAGCGCTGCTCGGCGGATCCTACGACACAACCTCGGACCGATGGGGGTGGTCGAATCTCCTCAAGATCGGCTGGAGCACAGGCAGCCCGGAGACCTGGCCCGCCGAACTGGTCGAGCGCCAGCAGCATGCCTGCGCCGCGGCGCTGCGAGAGGAACTCGGACATCTCCGGGACAGCCTCGTCTATGTGGGTGCGCTCGACGACTTCGGGATCCTTGGCGAGGCACTCGATGGCGCACCGGCTTGGCTCGGCGAGCACGACAAGGCAAGCAGCCTCTGGTGGTTCCACGACAAGGCCTCCGGCAATCTCCTCGTGCATGGATGCCACCCGAACGCGGCTCGACAGGACGAATTCTCCGAGGCTGCGCTCGATCGCACGATCCTGCTCGCGCGGAACGTGCTTCCGCGCTTCCTGTGATGGTTTCGCGACGTTCAGCGTCGCGGATCGCGGTCCCATGAACGGGGCCTGTGTTTACACCCGCGGGGAGCGGCTGGCCGATAGCGGCATCCACCTCCTCGGAATGTCCGCCGCGCTCATCGCCTGCTCTGCGCTGGCGGTGGCCGGGCATCAGTCGCGCAGCATCCTGGTCAGCGTGGCGGTGGGTCTCTACGGCATCGGGCTGCTCGCCATGCTCGGCAGCTCGGCAGTCTACCATCTCGTGAAGGAGGGTCGCTGGAAGGGCCGGTTTCGGCGGCTCGACCATGCGGCGATCTTCGTGATGATCGCCGGGACCTACACGCCTGTGATCGTGCTCGCCATGCCCGGCCCATGGGGCTGGAGCCTTCTGTCCGTCGTGTGGGCGGGCGCTGTTGCGGGCGCCGCGGTAAAGTTCCTGGCGCCGGGCCGCTTCGAGCGCCTGTCGGTGCTCGCCTATCTCGCGCTCGGCTGGGTCGGCATGGCGGCCATCGGACCACTGCTCGATGCATTGCGGACGCCCGACATGGTTCTGCTCGCGGCGGGCGGCCTGCTCTACAGCTCCGGCGTTCTCATGCACCTGTCGACGCGGCTTCGGTACCACAATGCCCTCTGGCACCTGTTCGTGCTTGTCGCCGCGGGGTGCCACTTCGTCGCGGTCTATCGCTTGGTGCTCGCGCAGCAAGCCTAGGAGCCGGGGGCCTCCTCGATCGCGGCGCTGGTCTGCGCGGTGACGCCGGTCGCCAAGCAGACGATGTCGGACCCGATGAGAGCATCGCGTCTGCACGGCCACCCAAGCTTCTCTGCGGCGCGGAAGTGCCGCCTCACCTCGCAATGCCGGACGTCCATGGACGACAAGGATCGCGGCTTCGCCCGCATCAAAGACGACAAGCGGTAGGCCTTAGCCGTGCAAAAAAAATCGATGCGTTGGGAACCGTCACGGCTGTCTGCAGTTTCAACAGGAGACATAGATAGCGATTGGCGAGGCGCGACGATGAAGTCTCTGGCCGGACAGGCTGAAGAACGTATCACCGACATGGGAAAGCCCGCGCTCGATCTTGTCGATCGTGCCGGCCTTCGCAGCAGGCTGGCCGCGCGACTGGCAGGGCTTGCCACACCCAATGCACCGGATGTCACCGGATCACTGGAGCGGGGGCCCAATGGTGCCGCCACGACGATACCCCACCTGACGATTCCAGTCGCCCAAGCCGCGCGCGGACGCGTTCCGCATCCCATCGACATCCATGTCGGTGCCCGGATACGGCTAAGGCGCCAGCTTCTCGGCATGAGCCAGAAGGCGTTGGCGGAGGAGCTCGGCATCACCTTCCAGCAGATCCAGAAGTTCGAGCGCGGCATGAATCGGATTGCAGCCGGCCGACTGCATGGCGCCGCGCGCGCCCTCGATGTGCCGATTTCCTACTTCTTTGACGCCTTGCCGACCGCGTTGGACGGTCGAGCGACGCCGCCGCGCGGCTTGCTCCCCGCCGAGGCCTGGAACGAGATCGAGAACGATACGCTGCACCGGCGCGAGACGCTGAAACTGGTGCGGGCGTACCACACCGTTCCCGATCCGACGCTGCGCAAGCGAATCCTCGACCTCGTTATGAGCCTGGCGCCGGCCCACTAGGCAATGGCTCGGGCAGCCTGGCAGCCCGAAGCAATCGACCCACCGATCTGCTCCTGCTGCAGGGACTATGCTGACGACTGGCCGCCTTGGGCGCCGTCAAGAGTTTGCAGGAAATTGATTCAGATCAATCCGACTGAATTATTCTGCTATAAAAAGGAAACAAAATATGTGCCGAGAGAACTTCCAATAGATTTGATTAATGCGGTCGGGCAATTCCGCTCATCTAGTGTCCGGCGCTGCTGTCTATATAAACATGAAATGGAAAAGGAGGAGTCTTCATGGCATCCATCCGAATTCTTGCAGTCGGCGTGCTCGCCCTCGGCACGGCAGGCTGCGACCATCAGCAGGCTAGCCCCGCAAACCCGCCCGGCACGGCGGCCGAGCGCAGCCTGGATCGCGCGGCCGGCACCAATGTCTCCGGCGCCTACCCGATGCAGTCCGACGGCATGCCGGGAAACCCGCCTGGCACGGCGGCAGGGCGCGCGGTCAATCGTGCGCTCGGGACAACTGGCTCGCGTTAGCGCGGGCACCCGCGTCGCCAACACATGTTGAGCCGGAGGAGACCACCATGCGCTCGCTACGTCCTGCCCTGCTGCTGATCGCGGGTCTCGGGCTCACCGGCTGCGTCGGCGTGAACGACGGATATTACGGCCAGCCATACGGCAGCACCTTCAGCGGCGGTACGGGCTTCGTGACACCTTACCGCTACCCCAACCCCTCGAGCGGGTATCTGTACGACCAGTCCCATCGGTCGTGGCAGGGCAATACCTTCAGACCCGGCCCCAACTACAGGCCACCCGCGAACTACAGATCGCCTCCCAATTACAGGCCGAGACCCGACTACGGGCAAAGCCGCAGCAACAATCCCAACCGCAACAGCCCGCCGGGCCACCACAACCCGCCAGGCCGCGGTTACGGACGCGACAATGACTGACAGCCGCCCAGCAGGGATGCCCGTGATGGGCTCACCCCGGCGGGAACGCGCACCTCGGCAAGGGCGTCCGGCGGAGAAGGCACTGGCCCGGCTGAACCGACGACGCCCACAACATTGGAGAAGATAGTCATGCGAACCGTCACCGCAGTTGCACTGGCCATGACGCTCGGTTGTTCCGTGGTCCCGGCCCCGGATGCGATGGCACAAGGAGCGCCCACCCCGGCCATCGTCACCCATGTCCAGACCGCGAGCGAACTCGCCGCCGTCTGCGATCCCGCCTGGGGCAGTGTGCCGCGCCTGGAGGCAATCGCCTACTGCCAGGGCTTCCTCACCAGCTTCGGTCAGTACCACGCGCTGCTGTATCCGCAGGGCGGGCCGGCGCGGCCTCTGTTCTGCGTGCCGGTGCCGGGGCCGACTGTGGCCCAGTCGGGCATCGCCTTCGCCGCCTGGGCACGCGAGAACCCGCGCTTCGGGAATGAGCCGGCGCTCGACGGTCTCCTGCGCTGGGCTCAGCAGAATTTTCCTTGCCCGCCTGCACCGGTGGCGCGGGCACCTGCCTCGCGACGCACGCGCTGAGACACAGGAGACGATCATGCGTCCATCATCGCGACACGTCCTCCTTCTGCTCGGCAGTCTCGGCCTGGCGTCCTGCGCCAACATGACGCCCACGCAGCAGAGCATGGGCATCGGCGCCCTGGGCGGGGCGGCCCTCGGCGGCGTCGTCGGTTCCTTTAGCGGCAATGCCGGGCTCGGCGCCCTGCTCGGCGCGGGTGTCGGCGCCGGCGGCGGCTACCTCTACGGCCAGTCGCAACAGTCGCGGCAGCCCTATTACTCCGGGAACAGCAGCGGATATCGCGACAACCGGAACTATTAGCCAGCAGCTGACCGTCGCGCGTCGCGGCGCACGCGGAAGACCATCATCGGTAGCCGTGCATTCAATCAGGAGAAGGAGAAGACACCATGTCGCTCGGAATGATCCTGCTTATCATCCTCGTCATCGCCTTGCTCGGGGGCTTCACCGGCGTGGTCGGCGGCTACGGGTATGGCTACGGCCATGGTGGCGTCGGCGTCCTCGGCGCGGTCCTGATCGTCGTCCTCATTCTCGTGCTGCTCGGCCGGATCTGAGCTGGCCCTGGCCGGGCATCGGACGGGGTATCTTCGCTGATGCGCGGAGTTCGGCCTCGTCGAGCGTGGTGTTCCGGGCTGCGGGCACTGTTGCTGTGCCCATAGGCCCTTCACGGAATGATCGGGAACGCCCCGCGCGGCCCGATCTTCGAGCCTGAAGGCGACAAACGACAATGAATCGCAATCTACTCGTCATCGTGATCGGCGTGCTCGGCATTGGCGCCGGTGTCCTCGGCTACTGGTACTACCAGGAGCAGCACCGGTCCGGCGTCGACATCAGCATCGGCCCACGCGGGGTCACCATCCAGGAGAGATAGGTTCCTGGCTCGTCGATCCTGCCCGGCCAGCAGCGCCTCGCGAGATGCCGGATGAAGCGCCTTCGCCTGTACCTGGCGATGCCCGTGCGCATGGCGGCGGCACCGGCCAGCGCGTCGGTCTCGCGTGTTCTCCCCGGCGTCGCGGGCGATGGCGCCCCTGGTGGGCATCGGGCGGCGTTTCGGCGCCACCATCTGACGCGCCTGGTCCACCACGGGATGCAGGTGCGGGCTCGCGCGCTCCACCCATCCCATATGATCCGCCCTGGGTCCTGCCTGCCCCGGATCGTCGACGCCAGGAAGGGGGTTCGATGAGCAGCAGCGCCGAACCGAGCCACCCGCAGCGGTTCTTCCGCGACTTCACCAGGATCGCCGGCCCCTACTGGACAGGGCCGATGCGCTGGCGCCCGCGCCTGCTGACGGCCGCGCTCGCGTTGCTCGTCGTCGCGCAGGTCCTGCTCGCGATCCGGCTCAACATCTGGAGCGCCGATCTGTTCGATGCGCTGGAACGGCACTCGACCGACCGCGCCATGGACCAGATCGGCATCTTTGTCCTCATCCTGCTCGGAACCATGGCGACCAACACGGCGCACCTGGTGGTTCGCCGGCGGCTGCAATTCGATTGGCGACGCTGGCTGACGGCGCGGGTCATTGGCGACTGGATGGAGGATGCGCGGCACTACCAGGCCGACCTCATCCCCGGCGACCACGCCAATCCGGACGGGCGCATCGCCGAGGACATCCGCATCGCCACGGAGGTCGCCATCGATCTGGCCAGCAGCCTGTTCTACTGCATGCTTCTGCTGGTGACCTTCGTCGGCATCCTGTGGTCGCTGTCGGGCTGGATCCGTGTGGCGGGGCTGGATGTGCCCGGGCATCTCGTCGCGCTCGCCTTCGGCTACGCCGGCATGGGTGCGGTCATCGCCTTCCTGCTCGGCCGCCCGCTCGTGCGCGCCACCGATACGCGGCAGACGAGGGAGGCGGAGTTCCGCTTCAGCCTGGTGCGCGCGCATGAGAGCGGCGAGCCCATCGCCGTCGCACGCGGCGAACCCCTGGAGCGCGAACGGCTCGAGACCGTCTTCGAGACCATCGCGCAATCCTGGCGCGACCAATCCGTCGGCCTGGCGAGGCTGCTGGCCTTCTCCTCCGGCTATGTGGCCCTCGCGGGCGTGCTTCCCATCCTCGTCGGCACGCCGCGCTTCCTTGAGGGCGCGCTCTCCCTCGGTCGCCTGATGCAGTCGGGGCAGGCGTTCCAGCAGGTCACGGCGGCCTTGTCCTGGCCGGTCGACAACCTGGCCCTGATCGCCGGATGGCGCGCCTCGGTGGAGCGCGTGCTGATGCTCGACGAGGCGGTCCGCATCGTCGCCCTGGAAGCCGCGCGCAGGGGGGAGACCGCGATCAACCTGGACCGCGTGCCGACGTCGCAGCTCGGTGTCCGGGATCTGTGGGTCGCGTCACCCGACGGCACCGCCATGCTGTCCGACCTCAGCCTGAAGGTGGAACCGGGCGAGCATGTGCTGGTGGATGGCGACCCCGAGGCGGCGAGTGCGCTATTCCGCGTGCTGGCCGGCATCTGGCCCTGGGGGCGCGGCCGCGTGGACCTGCCGGCCGATGACGGGATGATCGCCGTCGGCCCGTGGCCGTTCCTGCCGCAAGGTTCATTGCGCCAGGCGCTTGCCTTCCCGGAGGCGGCGGAATGTCACGATGATGCGGCGCTGCAAGCCGCCCTCGCCAGCGTTGGCCTCGCGCATCTCTCGTCGCGGCTGGACGAAGCGGGAGACTGGGTTCGCATGCTGACCGCGGCGGAAGTGCAGCGGCTGTCCTTCGCGCGGATCATCCTGTTGCGTCCACGCTGGATCGTGCTGGGCGATGCGACGGATGCGCTCGACCCGGCCTCAGCCGATGTGATGCTGCACTTGATAGTGGACCTGCTGCCGCTGGCCGGCATCGTCCTGATCGGGCGGCACCCGGGATCGGCGGGCATCTTCAACCGGCGGCTGACACTGGAGCGTGCAGCCGACGGCGAGATCCTGCTCAACGAGGTCTATGCGCGCCGCCAGGCGGCGAAGCTGCCGCGACCCAGGCCGCTCAGCGTGATCGATCGACTGCGAGAGGGTTACGGACGCTGATCCTGAATGCCACGGCGCGATTGCCAGCTGCTTCCAGCAGCCGCTTCACGCACTTCCTTTCCGGGCGGCTTGGTTTCATCCGCTTGCGGGCGGAGGTTGGCTCCGCCACGTCACATGAGCGGAGCCGCGCCGCGCTACGGCTTCAGGGTGTCCTTAAGGGCCCCCAGAAGGTTCTGGGCCTTGCCCTCCGCCTTCTCCGCCCTGCCGTCCACCTGCAGTTTAGCGTCGCCGATGGCCTTGCCGACGGCTTCCTTGACGGAGCCCTCGACCTGCTTCGCCGATCCGATGATCCTGTCCTTGTCCATGACCGATGTCTCCGAGGTTGTTGTCATTGGCGCCGAGGAGGCGCGGGTTGACGACGGCCATCGAGGCCGCCGGCGAGGCATGGCGATCGACCTGTCGCTGGAAGAGACGTGGGGGCAAGGCCGGCAGCCTGATCTTCAGATATGGCGATGGGCTGGTCAGATTGCACGGTCTCCCGCAGACATCGCGGGCAGGGCACATCTGGGGGCGATGGTTCGGGCCGCAGCTTGAGCAGACGCAATCAAGGGAAGCGGCGGATATGGCTTGAGACAACAACGCCGACCGGCGCCGGCGGATCAAGGTCCCTGAAGCGGCGTCAGCGCTCCCGCGGCTCATCGGGCAGGTGGAAGCTCTTCCGCTGCACCCAGCGGAAGCCCTCATGCTTCGTGATGGTCGCAATCTCGACCGCTCCGCCAACGGATTTCGGCAGGAAGACGGCGAAGC